>JBJHCH010000017.1:0-40876 GCA_050485905.1 Paracoccaceae bacterium
CGCGCGGGTGTGGACCGCGCCGCGCTGGGTGAACGGCAGATCACAATTGACTGCGATGTCATCGAGGCCGACGGCGGGACACGCTGCGCGGCGATCACTGGCGGTTGGGTGGCGTTGCGGTTGGCCACTAACCGTTTGATGAAGATCGGCGTGATCCAAAGCGATCCGTTGACCGACCATGTCGCCGCCGTGTCTTGCGGCATCTATGCCGGTCAGGCGGTTCTCGATCTTGACTACGCCGAGGACAGTGAGGCCGGCGTGGACGGCAACTTCATCCTGACTGGCGCGGGTCGACTGGTCGAAGTGCAGATGTCGGCAGAGGGCGCTACGTTCTCACGCGACGAGATGGACGCTCTGCTTGATCTGGCGGAGGCAGGTGTTCGCAAGCTGGTCGAGGCGCAGCGGGAGGCTGTTGAATGCGCCTGAATGGCGGCAGGCTGATCATTGCGACTCACAATGCGGGCAAGCTGGAGGAGATCGCGGCGCTGCTGGCGCCGTTTCAGGTCTTGGTCAGTTCGGCATCCGAACTGGGCCTTCCGGAGCCGGCGGAAACGGAAACGACTTTTATTGGAAACGCACGCATCAAGGCACATAGTGCCGCCGCTGCTGCGGGCCTACCCGCGCTTGCCGACGACTCAGGGATCGAGATCGACGGACTGGGCGGGGCGCCCGGTGTGTACACCGCCGATTGGGCCGAGGGACCAGGGGGTCGTGACTTCACGCGCGCCATGACGCGGGCCTGGGACGAACTGGAAGCGGTCAAAGCCCCTGAGCCACGCACTGCGCGGTTTTGCTGCACACTGGTCCTTGCATGGCCAGACGGCACTGACGCGATATTCGAGGGCCGCGTGGACGGGCGTATCGTCTGGCCGATGCGCGGCGACCAGGGTCATGGCTATGATCCTATCTTTCAGCCGGATGGTCACGACACAACGTTCGGCGAGATGAATCGATGGGAGAAGAACAGGATCAGCCATCGTGCAAAAGCGTTTGAGCAGTTCGTCGCGGCCTGCTTTCAGTAAGTCAGTATCGGCTGACAGGTCTTGCAGAGCCGTCACGCGTTTCAGGGGGTCGGGAGATGGAGGATTGGGAGAACGGTGGTTTCGGTCTCTACATCCATTGGCCGTTCTGCGCTGCGAAGTGCCCCTACTGCGATTTCAACTCTCATGTTGCTTCGTTCATCGACCATAGCCAATGGTGTGACGCCTATCTGCAGGAGATTGACCGGGTCGCCGAAGCCACGGCAGGACGCAGGTTGGATACGGTCTTCTTTGGCGGTGGCACACCCAGCCTTATGGCGCCTGAAACCGTCGCCGCCGTGCTGGACCGCGTGCGCTCGCGCTGGCGTCTTCGCAACGATCTCGAGGTGACGCTTGAGGCCAATCCCACATCGTCGGAGGCAGGCCGGTTTCGCGACTATGCTGCGGCCGGTGTCACGCGGCTTTCGATGGGTATTCAGGCCCTGAACGACCGTGACCTGAAGCGTCTTGGCCGAACGCATACCGCAGCCGAAGGACGCAGGGCATTCGATATCGCGCGAGAGAGCTTTCGGAACGTCAGCTTCGACCTGATCTATGCCCGTCAGGAGCAGACACTGCAGGACTGGAAGAAAGAGCTTTCCGAGGCGCTTTCAATGGCGGTTGACCACCTGTCACTTTATCAACTGACGATCGAGGAGGGTACAGCCTTCCACGCCCGTCAGTCCGCCGGTGGTCTGCACGGGTTGCCGGACGAGGATCGATCCGCCGAGCTCTACGAAGTTACGACCGACGTCTGCTACGCAGCCGGGATGCTGCCTTATGAAATCTCGAATCTGGCTCGTCCGGATGCCATGTGCCGTCACAACCTGATCTACTGGCGCTATGGCGACTACGTAGGGATTGGGCCTGGCGCCCATGGGCGATTGACCTTGGGCGGACGGCGCTTTGCGACGGAATCCATCCGCTCTCCCGGTGAGTGGCTGCAGAAGGTGCGGCGCGATGGCAGTGGATATGCGAGCGCCATAGAGCTTGACGGCATCGCGCAGGCCGAGGAAATGCTGCTTATGGGCCTGCGCTTGACAGAGGGGGTCTATCCCCGACGGTATCAGGCTCTATCCGGCAGGGCATTGAAATCAAATGTTATTGTAGAGCTTGAACAGGCAGGTCTTGTTTCTTTCTCGGACAAAAGATTGATCGTGCTGCCGCCGGGGCGGCTTCTGCTGAATCCGATCACGGCCGCGCTGCTCGTAGATTGAAGGCCTCTCACCACCGCTCATCAGGCGCCTGTTCGGTCAGCAGGCGGCAGAGCCGGTCTAGTTCGTCGAGACTTCGGAACGCCACCGCAAGCGTTCCGCCATCGATCCCATGCACATGATCGATAGACACCTTCATTCGCAGACTGGCCGACAGATCCTGTTCAAGCGCGCGCGTATCTGCGTCCTTCTCCGGAGCGGGCGCCTTGCCAGCAACCGACTTTCGCGTTGACGGTACAGCGCCGGATGTCAGCTTGCGGACAAGATCCTCGGTTGCCCGAACAGACAAACCCTTGCCGATAACCTGCTCGGCGACCTCGGCCGCGTTGTCCAGCGGGATCAGGGCACGTGCATGTCCCATGCTGAGTGCGCCACGCTGCAGATGATCCTGCACCGCCTGCGGCAGGGTCAGCAGGCGCAGCATGTTTGCGATATGACTACGACTTTTTCCGAGCGCTTCGGCAACCTTGTCTTGTGTATGCCCGAAGCGATCCATGAGCTGTTCATAGGCACGCGCCTCTTCCACCGGGCTGAGATCCGATCGCTGCAGGTTCTCGATTATCGCGATCTCAAGACCTTCGGCGTCGGAGTAACCACGCTCGACAACCGGAACCTCATGCAACTGCGCGATCTGCGCTGCCCGCCAGCGACGTTCACCGGCGACGATCTGGAAATGCCCAGGAGTCTGTGGGTCGGCACGAACGATCAGCGGCTGAATAACCCCCTTTTCCCGGATCGAATCTGCCAGTTCCGCCAGACTGTCGGCCGCAAACACCTGTCGCGGCTGATCCGGGTTTGGCAACAGTTGCTCAACCGGAACCATTCGTTCGCCCGTACGGGAATTCGATGTCGGCGCCGCTGGATCGAGGCTGACATCCGCCATCAGTGCCGAGAGGCCCCGTCCGAGTCCACGCCGTTCCATCTGTTTTCCCCTCATTGTCACAGCAGTCTGTCAGGCAGGCGCGCGGCTTCTCTCAAGAATCTCTTGCGTCAACGCCCGATAGGCCAGACTGCCCTTGGATAGTGAATCATAGACGATTACCGGCTTTCCGAAAGACGGCGCTTCGCTGATCCGCACGTTTCGCGGAACGACCGTCGCAAACACCAGTTCGCCAAGATGTTCACGGGCATCCAGTTCGACCTGCTGGGCGAGGTTATTGCGCTTGTCGTGCATCGTGAGCACAACACCTTCGATCCGCAGGTCGCTGTTCGCGGTCTCGCGCACATGGCGTATCGTCTGAAGAAGCTGAGACAATCCTTCCAGCGCGAAGTACTCCGCCTGAAGGGGTACAAGAACCGAATCTGCGGCGATCATCGCGTTCAGCGTCAGAAGATTGAGCGACGGTGGGCAGTCGATCAGGATGAAATCAAATCTATCGGCTTCTTGCGTCGTTGTAGCACGAAGGGCTCGGCGCAGTTGGAAGGTTCGTCGCTCCAGCCCCATCAACTCCAGATCGGCTGAAGAGAGATCGGAGTTCCCCGCTGAGAGCCATACGCCCGACAGCTGAGTTTCAGATACAACTTCTCCTAGCGGGGTATTGGTGAGCAGCAGGTCGTAGGTTGTCTTCTTCCGTCTGGATGGCTCAACGCCGAGGCCGGTCGAGGCATTCCCTTGAGGGTCAAGATCGACCACAAGGACCTTAAGACCGTGCTCTGCAAGGCCGGCCGCAAGATTGATCGCCGTTGTTGTTTTTCCAACTCCGCCCTTTTGGTTTGCCACTGCGAGGATGCGCGTCATCGATCAGCCCCATGACTGTCGGTTGATCGGCATGGGAATCCGAAGGATCACCGCGCCCGCCTGTGTGCGACTGGGGATCGCCTCATAGGTGAAATCCCAGACCCGTTGCGCTTCCTCAAACTCTTCACGGTAGGAAATTCCCTTTTGAAACAAGCAGATGCCCGATGCGTGCAAGTGTCGTTCCGCATATTCCAGAAGGCGGATCAAGGGCGCAAGCGCCCGAGCAGAAATGACATCCGCGTGCAGAGCGGTTGTTTCTTCAATCCGTTCTGCAATCACCGCGATCTTGATACCGACCTCCCGGGCTGCGGTCATCAGGAAGGCAGCCTTTCGTTGGTCCGACTCGACAAGAGTCACTTTCATCTCCGGGCTTCGCTCTGCGGCCAGGATCGCCACTATCAGACCGGGAAGTCCCCCACCGCTTCCGAGATCGGCCCAATGACTTGCGCCGATCGGCGCGGCGTCAAAGATCTGCCGCGAGTCATCAAGGTGGCGCCGCGAGAAATCATCAAGCGATGCGCGAGAGACCAGATTGATCCGGCCCGACCACTTGCGCAGTAGGTTCTCGAAGATCTTGAGCCGCTCATGTGTTTCACGTGAAACATCCGGCTTATGCAATCCGCTTTCCTGCGCGCCTGGGGAAGTCATGCCGACTTGCGGCCCTTCGCCCCGCGAATCGAAGCAAGTATGAGCGTCAACGCGGCAGGCGTCATGCCCTCAATCCTCGACGCCTGCGCCAAGCTCACCGGTCGCACAAGCTCCAAGCGCTCCCGCAACTCTGCCGAAAGCCCCGGCATACTGCCGTAGTCGATCCGAGCAGGAATGGTTGCGGCCTCATCCCGCCGCATTCCCTCCATATCGGCTATCTGACGCGCGGCATACTCCGCATAGAGCGTTTCTCTGGCCATCTGTGCCATTACATCACTATCGAGGTCGGCCAGATCGGGGGCAATCTGCCGTAGAAATTCTGGGGTCACCTGAGGCATCGCCAGCAGTCTATAGGCAGACCGACGCACACCATCCTGACTAACCTGAAGACCCGCGGCGTAAAGCTCCGTCGGAGTAAAGCTCACCTGCTCCAGTTTCGCACGCGCGCGCTCTTGATCCTCCATCTTGGCCATGAAGCGCCTCACGCGCTTCTCTAGAACACAGCCAAGAGAAATCCCCATAGGAGTAAGTCGAGAATCCGCGTTATCCGCGCGCAAAGTCAGTCTGTACTCGGCCCTCGATGTGAACATCCGATACGGCTCGGTGACGCCGCGAGTTGTCAGGTCATCGATCATCACACCGATGTACGAGCTATGCCTGCCAAAGATCGCAAGGTCCCTGTCTTGTGACAGCAGGCTGGCGTTCAGGCCCGCAACGAGACCCTGTGCCGCTGCCTCCTCATACCCCGTCGTGCCGTTTATCTGGCCGGCCAGGAACAGCCCCTCGACCGACCGTACCTGAAGTGTTGGGTCCAGGCTGCGCGGATCAATGTAGTCATACTCGATTGCATAGCCTGGCTGCTGAATCTCTGCCCGCTCAAGGCCCGTGATGGACCGTATGTATTCAAGCTGAACGTCCGCCGGAAGCGATGTCGACAGTCCATTCGGATAGACGGCGTGGGTATCCAGGCCTTCTGGTTCAAGAAAGACCTGATGAGAGGTCTTCTCCGCGAAGCGAGTCACCTTGTCCTCGATGGACGGGCAGTACCGGGGCCCTCTGCCCTGGATCTCACCCGAGTACATCGCAGACCTCGAAAGATTCTCTCGGACGATGTCGTGAGTGTGCTCATTCGTGTGTGTGATCCCGCAACAAACCTGCCTCGCCGCCGGCTTGTCACTCAGGAACGACAACATGGTGGGGGTGTCATCTCCCGGCTGCATCTCCAGGATTGCCCAATCGATACAGCGCCCATCCAGGCGCGGCGGCGTGCCGGTCTTCAGCCGGCCACGGGAGAGCCCAAGATCGCCGATGGTCTTCGCCAGTCGCACTGAGGGCAACTCGCCTATTCGCCCACCAGCGCGACGCTCCCTACCAATATGAATCTCGCCACGAAGAAACGTTCCCGTCGTCAGTACAACCGCCCTCGCGCTCACGCTGAGATCTTGCCCTATCACGACACCGGTGACGCGGCCCCCGGTCAGGATCAGATCAGTCACCTCTCCTTCGAGCACTTCAAGACCGGCGCAGCGACTTATCTCTTTCTGCATCGCACTCCGATAGAGGTCCCGATCAGCCTGCGATCTCGGACCCTGCACCGCGGGCCCCTTACTCCTGTTCAAAAGGCGAAACTGGATGCCCGCGCGATCTGTGACACGCCCCATCAGGCCATCAAGTGCGTCCACCTCTCGCACGAGATGCCCTTTGCCCAAGCCGCCGATCGCTGGATTGCAGGACATCACGCCGATTGCCGCACGCTTTAGTGTAACAAGCGCGGTGCGCGCACCCATGCGCGCCGCCACATGGGCCGCCTCACAGCCAGCGTGACCGCCCCCGACGACCAGGACATCGTAGTGTTTCACGTGAAACAGTCCTCACTTACCGATGCAGAAGCTGCTAAAGATTTCGTCGAGAATATCCTCGACATCGACTCGCCCCACCAACACATCTAGCGCCCGCAAGGCTGAGCGAATCCCCTCGGCAGCGACCTCGAACCTCCCCAAGCCTTCTATCTCTCTCTTCGCCGATTCCAAAGCCTGCAGTGCCCGCTGAACAGCTATAGACTGACGTTCTCTCGTGATTGTGCCAGCCTGTCGGACCATTGGCTCAAGTCGCTCGCGGATCTCGGTCAGCAGAAGCTCCACACCATCTCCCGTCAGGCCCGATACTCGAAATCCTTCACCAGGCTGCAGGTCGGCCTTGCCAATCGCGACGATATCTTGCGGCTGGACAGCAACGGTGAAGTCTTCGGCTTGATCAGTCTTCTCGTCCATCAGAAAAATACGCAGATCTGCGCGTTCTGCCCTCTCAACCGCTCTGGCAACTCCGATCTTCTCCACCGCGTCGTGTGTCACTCTCAGTCCCGCGGTGTCAAGAAGCGTGACCGGCAATCCCCCAAGGTCCATACGGACCTCGATCACATCACGCGTGGTGCCCGCATGCTCTGAGGTAATCGCCGCCTCTCTTCCTGCTAAGGTATTGAGCAAGGTAGATTTTCCGACGTTTGGCGCCCCAACGATCGCCACTTCGAAACCATCACGGATTTGCTCTGCAAAGCGCGCACCCTCTACCTCCAGATCGAACGCTTGAATCACGTCAGAAAGAAGCGCGGATACCTCCGGCACCACATCTTCGGGAACTTCTTCATCGGCAAAATCGATCGTGGCCTCGAGCAATGCCGCAGCTCGGACAAGCGACTCTCGCCACTGCTCCGCACGTCTTCCTACTGCGCCAGATAGCACGCGTTGCGCTTGGCGGCGCTGCGCCTCGGTCTCGGCCTCTATAAGATCCGCGAGGCCCTCGACCTGCGACAGATCCAGGCACCCATTCATCAGCGCACGACGCGTAAATTCACCCGGCTCCGCCAGTCGCAGGCCGTCGATCTGAGACAGCTCGCGCAGAACGGCAGCTGGCGTCGCGACACCACCATGAAGATGAAGCTCCGCCACCCTCTCACCAGTGAAACTCGCGCCCTCCTCGAAAGTAAGCACAAGCGCCTCGTCCAGCACCTCACCGACAGAATTGGTCAGGCGCCGCAATCCCGCGCGCCGAGGATCGGGAAGGACTCCGCAAAGCAATTCAGCAGCTGACCATGACGATAAGCCCGACAGCCGGACGACGGCAATGCCAGCGCGGCCCGGCGCGGTCGCCAGGGCGTAGATCGTGTCAGACATTGCAATGTTCCCTAGGCCGACGACAGATCAGGTGTTCATGGAATCGAAGAAGTCGCCGTTCGTCTTTGTCTGCTTCAACTTCGACAACAGAAACTCGATCGCATCCGTCGTGCCCATCGGGTTCAGGATGCGCCGCAGGACAAAGGTTTTCTGCAGATCAGCCTTGTCGACCAGCAACTCTTCCTTCCTGGTCCCGGATTTCAGGATATCCATCGCCGGGAAGACACGCTTGTCGGCTACCTTGCGATCAAGCACGATCTCGGAGTTGCCAGTGCCCTTAAACTCCTCAAAGATCACTTCGTCCATCCGGCTACCGGTGTCAATCAGCGCCGTGGCAATGATCGTCAGGCTGCCACCCTCCTCGATATTCCGAGCGGCACCAAAGAACCGTTTGGGTCGCTGCAGCGCGTTGGCATCAACACCACCCGTCAGAACCTTGCCCGACGATGGAACGACAGTATTGAAGGCGCGACCAAGACGGGTGATGGAGTCAAGCAGGATCACGACATCCCGCTTGTGTTCAACCAAACGCTTGGCTTTCTCGATGACCATTTCGGCTACCGCCACGTGCCGCGTAGCAGGCTCGTCGAATGTGGAGGATACGACCTCGCCCTTCACCGACCGCTGCATGTCGGTCACCTCTTCCGGCCTTTCATCGATCAGCAGGACAATGAGATAGCACTCCGGGTGGTTTTCGGCGATTGAATGTGCAATATTCTGCAAAATCACTGTCTTACCGGTTCTCGGCGGCGCCACGATCAGGGCCCGCTGGCCCTTGCCCAGCGGAGAGACGATGTCGATGATCCGCCCCGAGCGGTCCTTGACTGTAGGATCCGACAATTCCATCCGAAGCCGCTCGTCCGGATAGAGCGGTGTCAGATTGTCGAAATGCACCTTGTGTCGTGCGCGCTCCGGCTCGTCAAAGTTGATCCGGGTGACGTTGGTCATGCAGAAGTAACGCTCGTTCTCGCGCGGAGCCTGGATCACCCCCTCAATCGTATCCCCAGTGCGCAGACTGAACTGCCGGATCATGTCGGGTGAGACATAGATATCATCCGGGCCCGGCAGATAGTTGGCCTCTTTCGAGCGAAGGAAACCGAAGCCGTCCTGCAGCACCTCCAGCACGCCATCGCCACCGATCTCCCAGCCTTCCTCGGCTCGCTCCTTCAGGATCGAGAACATCATCTCGCCCTTCCGCATCGAGGGCGCGTTCTCGATATCCAGATCTTCGGCCATAGCCAGCAGGTCTGCCGGCGACTTGGCTTTTAACTCAGACAGATTCAGGTGATCTTCGCTCATTTATATCGCACTGCAAGGGCGGCCCGATGTGGGCGGCTTGTGTCGTTAAGGGGGGATGTTCGACCGGATGGCCTAGGTCTCGCCTACACCGCCGTACCAGCCGAGTCAATCGGACTAACTTCTAGAACTTCACCACAACCGAGAACACGATGAAAACCATAAGTATCGTGGGCACCTCGTTCATCATCCGGTACTGCCGTCCGGTCATGCGGTTGTCTCCGGCGACAAAGAACCGGCGTCGGCGAGCCAGCCACATGTGAAACCAACTCATCGCGATGACACCTACAGCCTTGACCCATGGCCATGTCATCGCCCAATCCACGACACCCGGTGTTGCAACCAGAGCCAGACCAAGGCCCCAAGTGGCAACCATTGCGGGATTCATGATCACACGGAATAGCTTCAACTCCATGGTCTGAAACAGCCTGTCACGCTCGCTGCCAGTCCGCACCTGTTCAACGTGATAGACAAACAGCCTCGGCAGATAGAAGAGCCCAGCCATCCAGGCAATCACGGCCATGATGTGCAGTGCCTTCACCCAAGGGTAGATTGAGATAAGCACGCCTGTCATCGTAGTTCCTCGCCGCCGTCTGAGTGCTATCAAATCAAATAATGAGTCAGAAGAAAGATGTAGTAGTAGTTGGGATGGTGGATAAGCGGATTCTTCAGCTTATCCCCGCATGAATCCGCAGCCAGGCCGCCCGTGGACAATCTTGTTGGCAAGTAGTTATCTACTATCAAGATCAGGAATACTATAATAAATTCAAGTGCCTGCAGAAATACGATCTGCTTGATACTTGTGGACAAAGTGATCTGGCTACCTCGCCACCCACTACCTGCACAGGTTTGCGCGAAGGTTGCACCACGCCGGATAACTCGCTTGGTCGGGTTGACAGGTCGCGGTTGATCCCGACAACTCGGCGGGCTGATACGGGCCGTTTCGATAACTCCCCACGGTCGCGCCAACCCATCCACAGGTCTACTCTCATGGACCGCGCTCTACTTCTTGCATCAGGCTCCGAGATCCGTCTGAAGCTTCTCTTGAATGCTGGCTTGCTGGTGACGGCGCAACCGGCCCGCATCGACGAGTCCGCGGTTCGTGAGGCACTACATGCCGAACGTGCTTCACCAAGGGATGTCGCGGACACACTAGCCGAGTTGAAAGCCAGAAAGGTTGCAGATCGCCATCGACCTGCCCTCGTTCTCGGATGTGATCAGGTTCTTGAACACAACGGCCGGATCCTGACGAAACCCGGGTCGACCCAGGCCGCCGCACAGCAATTGCAGGAGCTTTCCGGCAGCACGCACCGTCTTTTTTCGGCTGCAGTCCTGTACGACGATGGGCGTCCGGTCTGGCGCCACGTCGGCACCGCGCGATTGACGATGCGTGACCTTTCGCCGGACTGGCTTGAAGGCTATCTTGAGCGCAACTGGGACAGCATCCGTCATTCCGTTGGCGGTTATCTGCTGGAGGAGGAGGGCGTGAGACTGTTCAGCTCGATAGAGGGCGATTACTTCACCATTCTCGGCCTGCCGCTGTTACCGTTGCTGAATACGCTGGTCGCGCGTCGGGATATCACCGGATGACGGCCACGGCCTCAATCCCGCTGGCAGGAGTCGTCGGTCAGCCTGTTGCGCACAGCAAGTCGCCCCGCCTGCACGGCCACTGGCTACGCCGCTACGGTATTGCCGGTCACTACGTGCCGCTTGACGTGGCGCATTCGGACCTGTCGGAAGTTCTGAAGGCGTTACCGAAAGCTGGCTTCGTCGGGGTCAATATTACCATTCCGCACAAGGAAAGTGTCCTGAAGCTGGCGGATGTGATCAGCGATCGGGCGGCACTGATCGGCGCCGCGAATACCCTGATCTTCCGCAAGGATGGCAGAATTCACGCCGATAATACGGATGGTTACGGTTTCCTCACAAACCTTCAGACAGGGGCACCACACTGGCAGCCATCAGCAGGACCCGCCGTCGTGCTCGGGGCCGGGGGTGCGGCGCGCGCTGTGATCGTGGCCTTGCTGGAGGCTGGCGTGCCCGAGATCCGACTCGCCAATCGCACCCGCGCCCGCGCCGAGGTGCTTCATGCTGAATTCGGTGGCCGTGTCGTGGTCAGCGATTGGGTTCAGGCACCTATCATGCTCAAGGACTGCGTGACACTGGTGAACACTACCGCACTGGGCATGGATGGCCGTCCCGATCTGAAGCTCTCGCTCGAACACCTGCCCACCCATGCTGTCGTCAACGATCTCGTCTACACGCCGCTGCGGACTGGTTTCCTTCACGCGGCAGAGACGCATGGATGTATTACAGTGGACGGCCTTGGCATGCTGCTGCATCAGGCGGTTCCCGGATTTGAACGCTGGTTCGGATACCGGCCGGAGGTGGACCGGGCGACCCGAAACTTGCTGATCGACGCCGAATGACACGACCCTTCCGTCTCGGGCTGACCGGCTCCATCGGCATGGGAAAATCCACGACCGCCAGCATGTTCGCCGATGAAGGGATTCCGGTCTGGGACGCCGACGCGGCTGTCCACCGTCTGTATGATGGCCCTGCCGCAGCGGCTATCGCGGCAATCTGCCCGCAGGCGATTATCGATGGCCGCGTGGATCGCGAGGTGCTTCGCGACTGGATTGCCAACGATATCGATGCCCTGCCGCGTCTGGAACGGGCCGTGCACCCGCTCGTGGCCGCCGACCGCGCCGCATTCCTGCAGGTGGCGGAACGGAATGGTGTGCCGCTGGTCCTGTTCGACATACCCCTGCTTTTTGAGACTGGCGCGGATGCGGCGATGGATGCGACCTTGGTGGTTACCGCACCGGCCGACGTTCAGCGCGCGCGGGTACTCGCCCGCCCGGGAATGACAGAGGCGCGGTTGCAAGCAATGCTGGCGCGGCAGATGCCAGATGCGGAAAAGCGCGCGCGCGCGACCTATGTGATCGAAGCACGGATGGTTGACGAGACCCGGGAAGCCGTGCGTGCTTTGATCCAGCGACTGAAGGGGGAAGGCGATGCGTGAAGTCGTTCTCGACACAGAGACCACGGGCCTTGATCCCAGCCAGGGCCATCGTATCGTCGAGATTGGTGCGGTTGAACTTTTCAACCACATGCCAACAGGGCGGACGTACCATCAGTACGTCAACCCGCAGCGCCCGGTTCCCGCCGAAGCCGTCGCGATCCATGGCCTGACCGAGGACTTCCTGCGCGACAAGCCCCTGTTCCCGAACGTCGCGCCCGCCTTCCTAGAATTCGTCGCGGGCGCGAAGCTGGTGATCCACAACGCCGCCTTTGACCTGCGGTTTCTCAATGCAGAGCTGGAGCAGGCGGGCCTCGCGCGGCTGTCTGACGACATGGCCGTGGACACGCTGATGATCGCCCGGCGCAAGTTCCCAGGCTCGCCCGCGTCGCTTGACGCGCTCTGCCGGCGCTTCGGCGTAGACAATTCGGCGCGCGAAAAGCACGGTGCGCTGCTCGACAGCGAAATCCTGGCCGAGGTCTATCTGGAACTCATTGGCGGTCGACAGCCTGATTTCGCGCTCTCGGTGATACAGAGCCGCAGCCCGACACCCAAGGCCGAGACCTGGCGCCCGCGGCCCCGCCCCACCCCCCTTCCGCCACGGCTGACAGAGGCGGAGCGCGCCGCACATGCTGCCTTCGTGGCAGAGCTTGGCGAGGGCGCGTTCTGGACCCGCGAGCGATAGGCCCTCTTCAGGCGATCGGGGTTTGCGGGCTTTGCTCGGCCTGCCGGCGTGAGATTTCCTGCCGGTAGAGCGCAAGGAAATCGACGTTGTCCAGATTCAGCGCGGGGAAGCCCCCGTCACGGGTCATATCGCTCACGATGCGTCGGATGAATGGGAACAGCATCCGCGGACATTCGATCAACAAAAACGGGTGCAGCTGTTCCTGCGGAACGCCCTCGATATGGAAGATGCCGCCGTAGTCCAGTTCCATCAGGAAAAGCGGATCGTTGGTCGCCTTGTTGCGTGACTGCACCTTGAACTTACAGGTCACCTCGTACTGGTTCGCGGTCTGGCGCCCCTTGGCGTCAAGACTTACCTGCACCTGGATATCGGGCTGCACCTCGGTGCCTTGCACGCCCTTCTGCGCGACGATGTTCTCGAACGACATATCGCGGATGAACTGGCCCAGGACCTTCATCGTCAGTTGCTGGGGCTGCTGACCTGCGGCCTGCTGTCCGGCGGCGGCGGTGCCCGCAGCCGGGGCGGGCTTTGCGGCGCCGTTTTCCGTGTCACTCATCTTCGACTCCCTGATCTCTGAAAAAATCTTCGGGGTGTCCTAGCAGACACCGACGCGGGCCTCAATTGCGCGCGATCCGAAGATTAGCGAACCAGTTTGGTCACAAAGGCCCTGTCGCCGTCATTGCCCAACGCCCGTGCTGCCTCGTGCAACGGCATCCAGAGAGCACGATGCCCCGGTTCCCTCGGCGGCCCCAGGCGCCGGATCGGCCGTGCGAGGTAAATCGTGCAGAGCTTCTCGGCCCAGAGGTCATACTCCGGCATGTAGGTGAAGCGACGAAAGGCACCCAAGCGACGGATAGGTTCGATGCGCCAGCCGGTTTCCTCCATCACCTCGCGGTGCAGGGCCGATAGCGGCGATTCGCCGGGATCGATGCCACCGCCGGGAAGCTGGAACTCCGGTATGGGCTCGCTCTGATGGGTGAGCAGTAGCGCATCCTGCCTCCGCAGCACGGCATAGACACCCGGCCGCAGCCGATAGCGTCGTCCCCGCTCGACGGGCTCCCCGAATCGTCTGATCATGCTCGCTCCCTTGGTGCCGCCGTTGCCGTGCCTACATATGCCGGGTATGCCAAGCCGCCTATCGCAAGGAAAGCCGCGAGGATCCCCTATGTCACTTGGATCACAGATCGCCTGGGACGATACAGTCCTTCCCTTCCAGCTCGACCGTTCGGATATCCGCGGGCGCGTCGCGCGCCTTGATGGTGTGCTGGATCAGGTGCTGGCGCGCCACGACTATCCGCAGGCGGTAGAGCAACTTGTGGCCGAGGCGGCGATGCTCACCGCGTTGATCGGCCAAACAATGAAGCTCCGCTGGAAGCTGTCGCTACAGGTCCGCGGCGATGGACCCGTCCGGATCATCGCAACGGACTACTACGGACCGGCTGAAGAAGGCGGTACGGCGCGAATCCGTGCCTGGGCGGCATTTGATGCCGACCGACTGGACGAGCGACCACCCTTTGCGCAGATCGGGCAAGGCTACTTTGCCATCCTGATCGACCAGGGACCGGGCACCACGCCCTACCAAGGGATCACCCCGCTGTCGGGTGGCTCGCTCTCGGCCTGTGCAGAGACCTATTTTGCCCAGTCCGAACAGCTTCCGACCCGGTTCGCCCTGTCTTGGGGCCGTTCCATCCGCCCCGGCGAGCCAGAGGGCTGGCGCGCTGGTGGAGTTATGTTGCAGCACATGCCGAAATCCTCGCCACACGCGCAGGACGGCGGCTCGGGCGAGGGCGGTCTGCTTGCCGCCACCGATATCCTATTCGGCGAGGAGGAAGAGAACTGGTCGCGAGCCAACCTGCTGCTGGATACGGTGGACGATCTGGAACTCGTCGGCCCCTCGGTGCAGCCGACCGACCTTTTGGTGCGCTTGTTCCACGAAGAACGGCCGCGGGTCTTTGATGCCCAGCGCGTGCGCTTCGGCTGTTCGTGCTCCGAGGACAAGGTGCGACAGAGCCTGTCGATCTATTCCGCCAAGGACATCGCTACGATGACAACGGACGAGGGGCTGGTGACGGCTGACTGCCAATTCTGCGGCGCGCATTACGCGCTCGAACCCGCTACCCTGGGGTTCGAGGCGGCGGGTGACGGGCGTGACCGCGATTGACCCGGGCGAGGCGCTGCGCGCCGCGCTCGCGCACCCTGCCTGGCCATCGTCGGATTTCGACCTGAACCCGACCGTGCAGTTGCCGCCGGGGCGCGCGTTGCGTCCCGCCGCGGTTCTGATCGGCGTGGTCTCCGGCCCCGCCGGCCCGCAGATTTTTCTGACCAAGCGGTCGTCGCGGCTGAAGCACCACCCGGGGCAAATCGCCTTTCCGGGCGGTCGCGCCGACGCGGGCGATGCCAGCCCCGAGGCGACGGCGATGCGCGAAGCGCAGGAAGAAATCGGCCTGCCGCCCGGCGCGGTCGATCCGGTAGGCCGCCTGCCGGTCCACGAAACCGTGACGGGTTTCGCCATCACGCCGGTTCTTGCGCGCATCACCGACAGCTTCGACCCGGTGCCCGAGCCAGGCGAGGTGGACGAGATCTTTACCGTTCCGCTCTCGCATCTGATGGATCCCGCTAGCTACCGGGTGGAATGCCGGCGCTGGCTGGGCGAGTGGCGTCGCTATTACACCGTGCCGTTCGGACCCTACTACATCTGGGGCGCGACCGCCCGCATCCTGCGCGGTCTGGCCGGGCGCATGGCACCATGACGGCGCGGATCGTCGGTGACTGGATCACCCGGCCAGAGACCCGCGCGGTCTGCGCCGCGCTGACCGGCGGCGGCCACCGTGCGCTGTTCGTCGGGGGCTGTGTGCGCAACGCGCTGATGGGCCGGCCGGTCAACGATGTCGATATCGCCACCGACGCCCGGCCCGAGCGGGTAGCCAGCCTTGCGACCGCCGCCGGACTCAAGCCGGTTCCCACCGGGATCGATCACGGCACCGTCACAGTCGTCGCTGGCGGCATCCCGCACGAGGTCACAACCTTTCGCCGTGACGTCGAAAGCCATGGCCGGCACGCAACCGTCGCCTTTGGCGACAGTCTGGTGGATGATGCCGCGCGGCGCGATTTCACTATGAATGCGCTTTACGCCGATCCCGATGGCAGCGTGATCGACCCGCTGGGTGGCCTGCCCGACCTGCAGGCGCGGCGGGTCCGCTTTGTCGGTGACCCAAAGGCGCGGATCGCCGAGGATTACCTGCGTATCCTGCGATTCTTCCGCTTCCATGCCCACTACGGCGATCCGGCGCAGGGCATAGATTCCGAAGGGTTGGCGGCCTGCGCCGCGGCACTGGATGGCCTGTCCGGACTGTCGCGCGAACGGGTCGGGGCGGAAATGACAAAGCTTCTGTCCGCCCTCGACCCCGCGCTTGCTGTTGCCGCGATGGTCTCGGCAGGTGTCCTGAACCGCGTTCTCCCCGGTGCCGACCCGACCGCGCTGGCCCCGCTTGTCCAGTGGGAAGCAACCGAAGGGTTGGCGCCCGACTGGCGCACAAGGCTTGCCGCGCTGGGGGGCGAGGATCCGGCAGAGCGTCTGCGGCTGTCGCGCGCCGACACGCGGCGGGTGGAGCTGATCGGGACCGAGGCGCGCGGTGCCCGCAGCGCAGCAGAGCTAGGCTACCGGCATGGTGCAGCACTCGCGGCGCCCATTGTTATACTTCGGGCCGCGCTGATGGGTATGCCTCCTCCCGGCGAGTGGGTGAAGGAGGTGGAGGCCGGCGCGCGGGCGGAACTGCCGGTTCGCGCCGTCGATCTGATGCCGGAAACCAGTGGCCCTGCACTGGGCCAGCGGTTGGCCGAGATCGAGGCGCGCTGGATCGCGTCGGGTTTCAAGCTGGATCGGGCGGCACTTCTGCGCTGAGTGCGGCCAAACGGCCGGAGGGTCTCCGCAAACAGCAGGCGCGACGATTTTCCTTCGCCCCGATCCGGGTTATATGCCGGGGGCAATTGCAGGGCGTATCATGTTCCGGCGTTTCGAACGACTGGTCGATCCCTATACCGCGTATCAGGAGACCGACACCCCACCGCGGCGGCTCTGGCCGTTCCTGCGCGAATACGCGCGGCCGTTCCACGGTGTCTTTGCCGCTACGGCAGCAATGTCCGTGGTCGTTGCCGCCATCGAGATCGGGCTGATCTGGTACATGGGACGCGTGGTCGACGTGCTGTCGGGCGACGATCCGGCGAGTGTGTGGGACCGCTACGGCACCGAGCTGATCCTGGCGGCGCTGTTCATCCTGATTGTCCGACCGATCCTTCAGGGGGTCGATGTCGCACTGCTGAACAACGCGATCCTGCCCAATTTCGGCACGCTCATCCGGTGGCGGGCACACAAGCATGTGTTGCGGCAGTCGGTCGGCTGGTTCGAGAACGATTTCGCCGGCCGTATCGCCAACCGGATCATGCAGACCCCGCCGGCCGCCGGCGACGCAGTGTTTCAGGTCTTTGACGCGATCACCTTCTCGCTGGCCTATCTGATCGGCGCGGCGATCCTGCTGGCCGATGCCGACCCGCGGCTGGCAATCCCGCTGCTGATCTGGTTCGTGCTCTACATGGGCCTGATCCGCTGGACCATCGCGCGGGTCGGCCCCGCGTCCAAGGCCAGTTCGGATGCGCGCAGCGCGGTGACTGGCCGGGTGGTGGACAGCTACACCAACATCCATTCGGTGAAGCTGTTCTCGCATCACGACCGCGAACTTGACGTGGCGAAGGAGGCGATCGAGCACACCCGCCGCACCTTCGCGCGCGAGATGCGGATCTACACGGTGATGGACGTTGTCCTGACCGCGCTGAACGGTTTTCTGATCGTGGCAGTCGTGGGCTGGGCAATCTGGCTCTGGTCGGTCGGTCAGGCCTCGGTCGGCGTGGTGGCGGCGGCGACGGCGCTGACGCTGCGGCTGAACGCGATGACCGGCTGGATCATGTGGGCGCTTTCCACCTTCTTCCGCTCTTTGGGCGTGGTGGCTGAGGGGATGGAGACCATCGCCCAGCCGATCACTCTGACCGACGCACCCGAGGCAAAGCCGCTGGACTTCCGTAACGGCGAGATCCGGATCGAGGGGCTGAGCCATCACTACGGCCGCGGCCAGGGCGGGCTGGACCGGATCGACCTGTCGATCCGGCCGGGCGAGAAGATCGGGCTGGTGGGTCGGTCGGGTGCGGGAAAATCGACGCTGGTGAAGCTGTTGCTGCGTTTCTACGACACCGAGGGTGGGCGGATCCTCATCGACGGGCAGGACATTGCCGGTGTCACGCAGGACAGCCTGCGCCTGCGCATCGGCATGGTTCAGCAGGACAGCAGCCTTCTGCACCGTTCCGTCCGCGACAACATCCTTTACGGCCGGCCGAGTGCGTCCGAGGCGGAAATGATCGCCGCCGCGAAGCGCGCCGAAGCGCATGAGTTCATCCTCGACCTAACCGACCCCGGGGGCCGGCGCGGCTATGACGCCCATGTCGGTGAGCGGGGGGTGAAGCTGTCCGGCGGTCAGCGGCAACGCGTGACCATCGCGCGGGTGATCCTGAAGGATGCGCCGATCCTGATCCTCGACGAGGCCACATCGGCTCTGGACAGCGAGGTGGAGGCGGCGATTCAGGACACGCTCTATGGCGTCATGGAAGGCAAGACCGTCATCGCCATCGCGCACCGGCTGTCCACCATCGCGCACCTGGACCGGATCGTGGTGCTGGATGACGGAAAAGTGGTCGAGGACGGCCCGCACGAGGCGCTTCTGGCGCGTGGCGGGCTTTACGCCCGGTTTTGGGCGCGCCAGTCTGGCGGCTTTCTGGGAACCGAGGAGGCCGCCGAATGACCGGCCTTGCTACCTGGCTGTCCGGACTGATCGAGGCCTTCCGCCGCGCCGATGGCCTGCCGCCGCGAAAGCTGGGCGCCTTCTTTCGTTGGTGCCTGTCGGGCGCCTGGCCGATGCTGATCGTCGCGGCCGTCGTCTCGGCCATCGCCGGGGTGATGGAAGTGCTCTCGGCGCTGATCCTGGGTTGGGTGATCGACGCGGCGCTGGAGGCGGGGCCGGCCGGGTTCTTTTCCGAACATGCGCTGCTGCTGGCAGTTTTCGTTATTTTCTACCTGCTGATCCGCCCCTTCGCCTTTGCCGCGTCGTCGGCCACCAACGCCATCGTGGTTGGGCCGAACGTCATGCCGCTGGTGCTCAGCCGGCTGCATCGCTGGACCCTTGGCCAACCGGTCACGTTCTTCGACAACGATTTTGCCGGCCGGATCGCGCAGAAACAGATGCAGGCCGCCCGCGCCGTGACCGACGTGGCGACAGAGGTGATCAACACCGTCGCCTTTGCGCTCGCATCAATCGTCGGCTCGGCAATCTTTCTTCTGGTGATCGACTGGCGCATGGCGGTCGCGCTGGGCGTCTGGCTGGTGGCCTATGTGGCGTTGATCCGGTTCTTCCTGCCGATGGTGCGGAAGAATTCAGCCGCCCGCGCCGCCGCCCGCGCCATGGTCTCGGGCCAGGTGGTCGACACGATCACCAATATCAAGACGGTGAAGCTGTTCGCGCATGCCGCGTTCGAGGATCGCGTCGCCCTGAAGGCGATGGGCACGTTCCGCGACCGTTCGATCGAGTTTGGCATCATCTCCACCTGGTTCCGGCTTGGGTTGATGGCACTGGCGGGTGTGTTGCCGGTTCTTCTGATTGGCGGGACTGTCGTTCTGTGGCAGCAGGGGATCGCCACGGCCGGCGATATCGCGGCGGCGGGAGCGATTTCCATGCGGATCGCGCAGATGTCGGGCTGGGTCAGCTTTACGCTGCTGTCGATCTACGGCTCCGTGGGCGAGGTCGAGGATGGGATGCGCACACTGGCGGTGCCGCACGATCTGGCTGACGCACCCGATGCCGTCGAACTCCCGCGCGCGACGGGCGAAATCGTCTTCGACGATGTCAGCTTCGCCTATGGCCGCAGGACCGGGGGGGTGGAGCATATCAACCTGCGTATAGAGCCGGGCGAGCGGATCGGCATCATCGGCGCCTCGGGCGCAGGAAAATCCTCGCTCGTGTCGCTGTTGCTTCGGCTCTACGATGTCGAGAAGGGTTGCGTGCTGATCGACGGGCATGACATCCGGCAGGTGACGCAGGAAAGCCTGCGCCGGCAGATCGGAATGGTCACGCAGGAAACCGCGATGTTCAACCGGACCGCGCGCGACAACATCCTGTATGGTCGGCCCGATGCCACGATGGACGAGGTGATCGCCGCCGCAAAGCGGGCCGAGGCGCATGAATTCATCCTCAACATGATCGACCACAATGGCCGCAAGGGCTACGACGCCTTTCTGGGTGAGCGTGGGGTGAAGCTGTCGGGCGGCCAGCGCCAGCGCATCGCCCTCGCCCGCACCTTCCTGAAGGACGCCCCGATCCTGGTGCTGGACGAAGCGACAAGTGCGCTCGATTCGGAAGTCGAGGCCGCGATTCAGGGTGCGCTGGACCGGGTGATGGAGGGCAAGACCGTGCTGGCCATCGCGCACCGCCTGTCCACCATCGCCGCGATGGACCGGATCATCGTGATGGAGGATGGCCGGATCGTCGAGGAGGGCAGCCACGATGCGTTGCTGGATCGCGCCGGTATCTACGCGCGCTACTGGAACCGGCAGTCGGGCGGATTCATCGGCGTGCAGGAAGCCGCAGAGTGAAGCTGACCGTCGCGCGGCTGGGTCATCGCGGCGATGGCGTTGCCGACGGCCCGGTCTTCATCGCCGGCACCTTGCCTGGAGAGGTGGTCGAGGGCGAGGTAACCGGCGACCGGATGACGTCGCCGCGCATCGTCATACCATCCACGGACCGCGTACGCCCGCCCTGCCCCCACGCCCGATCCTGCGGCGGTTGCGCGCTTCAGCATGCCTCGGACGATTTCGTGGCGCGCTGGAAGGTCGAGGTGGTGAAGAACGCACTGGCGGCGCAGGGACTTACAGCGCCGTTCCGGCCCATTGTAACTTCGCCCGCCCGGTCGCGTCGGCGCGCGACACTGGCCGGGCGGCGCACGAAATCGGGCGTGATCGTCGGTTTTCACGCCCGGGCGTCGGATACCCTCGTCAACATACCCGACTGCCACCTGCTGCATCCCGACCTGATGGCGGCCTTTCCGGCGCTGCAGGGGATCACCTCGGCCGGTGCCTCGCGAAAGGGAGAACTGGCGCTGACCGTCACCCGGTCTGACGGCGGGCCGGATGTGGCTGTGACCGGCGGGAAACCCGCGGATGCCGTCCTGCGGCTGACCTTGGCGCAGATGGCCGAGGCGCACGGCCTATCCCGCCTGACATGGGAGGGCGAAGTAATCGCACTGCGCGCCCCGCCGGCCCAGATTTTTGGCTCCGCGCGCATCATCCCCCCGCCCGGCGCCTTCCTGCAGGCAACGTCCGAGGGCGAGGCGGCGCTGCTTGCTGTGGTGACGGAGGCGTTGGGCGATGCGCATCGCGTGGCCGATCTATTCGCGGGCTGCGGCACCTTCGCCCTGCCCCTTGCCGCGCGCGCCGAGGTTCATGCGGTGGAGGGCGAGGTTGCCATGCTGGAAGCATTGGAGGGTGGCTGGAAACAAGCGCCGGGCCTGCGTCGCATCACGACCGAGGCGCGCGACCTGTTCCGCCGGCCGCTGCTACCCGACGAACTCTCCCGGTTCGACGCCGTGGTGATCGACCCGCCCCGCGCCGGGGCCGAGGCGCAGATGCGTGCGCTTGCCGAGGCCCGCGTACCTGTGATCGCCGCCGTTTCCTGCAATCCGGTCACCTTTGCCCGCGACGCCCGCATCCTGACCGAGGGCGGTTATCGGCTGCACTGGCTGCAGGTGGTCGATCAGTTCCGCTGGTCGCCCCACGTGGAACTTGCGGCACTGTTCTCAAGGCGCGATAAGCCGCCGGACGGCTGAGGGGGACACCGCATGACGCTGCGCCAAACCATCGACCATTGGCTGGATCGCCGGGACGTTCGCAACGGCATCATCGCGGTGATCCTGCTGAACGCCGTGGTGCTCGGCCTCGACACGTCCGACCAGATCATGGCGCGGGCGGGCGGGTTGATCGGTTTCATCGACAAGGTCTGCCTGACAGTCTTCGTGATCGAGATCGGGCTGAAGCTCTACGCCCGGCGGCTCGATTTCTTCCGATCCGGCTGGAATAACTTCGACTTCGTCATCGTGGCGATCTCGCTGATCCCGGGCGGCCAGACGATGAGCGTGCTACGCGCGCTGCGGGTTCTGCGCGTTCTGCGGATGCTGACCGTCGCACCCCGCCTGCGCCGGGTGGTCGAGGGCTTCATTCGCGCCCTGCCCGGCATGGGGTCGGTCTTTCTGCTGATGGGGATGATTTTCTACATCGGCGCGGTGATGGCGACTAAACTCTTTGGTGACAGCTTCCCGCAATGGTTCGGCGACATCGGAAACTCGGCCTATTCTCTGTTCCAGATCATGACGTTGGAAAGCTGGTCCATGGGAATCGTCCGGCCGGTGATGGAAGTGCATCCCTTTGCCTGGACCTTCTTCGTGCCCTTCATCATGGCCACGACATTCGCCGTGGTGAACCTGCTGGTCGGTCTGATCGTAAACTCGATGCAGGATGCCAACGCAGAGGAGTCGAACCTCGCGACCGACGCCTACCGCCTGGAGGTTCTGGGGAAGCTGCGCGAGATCGAGGCGCGGCTCGACGCATTGCAGGATCCGGACAGAAGCCCCCCACGGCGGCGAGAGCCGACCGGAAGTTAACCCGGCAGAAACCATGCGCCGCGAAAAGGTGATCGAAGTGGTTGCGGAAACGCTGGGCAAACGGTCAGGATGCGCGATAATGTGCCTCAAAACACGGGGCTTGGGGCATGTCCAAAGATGAAGCCGATCAGAATATTTTTCGTCCTGGCGCTCGCAACACTGGTTGCATCATGCTCGGCGCCGTCGAAATTTCGCACCTACAACGGGCCGGAGGTGACGCAGATCCTCGTCTTCAAGGAGGCGCGAACGATGTATCTGATGCATCACGACGTGGCGCTCAGAAAGTTCGACGTTGACCTTGGCCGTGAACCCGTGGGCCACAAGCAGTTCGAAGGTGACGGCCGCACGCCCGAGGGCGACTACATCATTGACCGCCGCAACCCCAACAGCGCCTTCCACCTGTCGATCGGCATTTCCTACCCAGAGGTGCACGACAGGCTGTTCGCGGAAGAGGCTGGCCTAAAGCCGGGTGGTGACATCTTCATCCACGGCCGGAACGGCAAGGATCGCGGCAGGCGGGACTGGACCGAGGGATGTATCGCCGTGACCGACCGCGAGATGGAGGACATCTACGCGATGGTCCGCAACGGCACGCCGATCAGAATCCTCCCGTAAACGGCGTCGCCATACTCGATCCGCTGCCGGTGGTCATTACCCACCAGATCTTGCCGCCCGGTTCCTGAAAGAAGCCGAAGCCCATGTCACGCGCCGCCGGGTCGAGCAGGACCGCCCGCGTGCGCGGCTCTTCCGACCATGCGGCAAGTGTCTCGACCTCGGATTCGAAGGTCTCCGACAGCAGTTCGCCCATCAGCGTGCCCGTGTAGCCCGCGCGCCGGGCACGATCGAGCGGTGAAGAGCCGTCGGAGCCGAAATGCCATGGCCGGTTCTGCACGCTCATGTCGCGGGCGTGGGTGGCCGCAGCGGCGGTCAATTCGCTGTTCAACTGCACCGGCGGTGCACCGGCAGCCTGGCGCAGCGCATTGACGGAATCCTGCATCCTGAGCTGGATCCGCGGAACCTCACGGTCGGAGATGCGATAGACCTGCGGCAGCGGTCGCCCGTCCGGGCCAAGCTGCGGCCCCGTAAGATCACACGCCGCAAGCCCGAAGGCCGCGACAAGGGCAAGACCTGCCATGCGCATCATCGTCAATCCTCTCCTTCGACCGCAGCTAGACCGAGACGCTTTATCGGCTCGTTCGGGGATGATCAAACCGATCCGGCGCCGCGCAAGAAAGCGTGAACGCGACACCACCCCGCGAACCGTAGTCGCTGACGTCCGTTTGAATTGCGTTACAATGAAGCCCGGCTTAAATGCCAGCATCGAACAGTCACGCGCCACCTGCCAGCAGGCAAGGCGCGACAGAGGCAGACGAGGAGACGACCATGACCACGCGATCTTCCGGTCCATTGAACCGACGCGCGTTTCTGGGCAGCGCAGCGGCCGCCGCGGGCGGCATCGCCCTGCCCGCCCGCGCTTTCGATTTCGGCGATGATGCTTTCGGGGATGATGCCCCGCTCGGTTTCGACTCCGGCGCGGCCCGCGACCCAGATGTCAACGTGCGCCGCAACGTCTCGGGATTCCGTTCGCAGGACTGGCGCCCTTTCTTCGATAATCTGAACAATGGCGCCATTCTTTGCGATATCGATTCCCGGGCAGTGCATTTCTGGTCCCAGGACGAGAGCGTTTATCGCCTCTATCCCTCCAGCGTGCCGTTGTCCGAGGATCTGACACGCCGCGGTCGGACCGAGATCATCCGCAAGGTAGAGGGACCGAGCTGGGCACCCACGCCGGCGATGCGCGAACGGAACCCGGAATGGCCGGAGTTCGTCGGCCCCGGTCCCGACAATCCGCTTGGCACCCATGCTCTGTGGCTGACGTGGCAGTATTACCGCATCCACGGCACTCATGACACGCGCAAGATCGGGCGCCAGTCGTCGAACGGCTGCATCGGCCTGTTCAACGAGCATATCGCGGAACTCTACAGCCTGACGCGAATCGGCACGCAGGTGTTGCTAATTTGACGATGTGCCGCAAAACGAGAGCGAAACGCGAAACAGCCCGTTGATTTCAGCGTTATCGGGTGGCTATAGGGCTTTTACGAGTTGTGAACTTGGATGCCCGAATCCGTTCGGTTGTGGACGGTTCGTGCGAATACTGGAGACAAACACATGAAGAAAATCGCTCTCGCCGCTGCGCTGTCGCTGGCTGCAACCACCGCCTATGCGGGCGGCTACGCCGACCCGATCGTCGAGCCGGAAATCATCGTTCAGGACACCGCGTCCTCGTCGGCAGGCATCATCATCCCGATCCTGCTGCTGGTTCTGGTGGCTGCTGCGATCGCCGCTGACTGATTTTTCGCACATCGCGAAAACAGAAAAGGTGGCTCTTCGAGCCACCTTTTTTGTTGTGGTTATGCCGACGTTCTGAGGACGAGCTCAGTCGATCCAGCCACGCAGGTTGTCTGAAATCACGGCCGAAAGCGCGGTGATATGTGCGTCGTCGTCGTTCAGGCAGGGGATATAGGTGAATTGCTCGCCCCCTGCCTCTTCGAAGCTTTCGCGGATCTCTTCGTTGATCTCTTCCAGCGTCTCGATGCAATCGGCTGAGAACGCGGGGGCGATCACCGCGATTCGCTTGTGTCCAGCCTCGGCCAAGCGTGCGACCTCTTCCACCGTGTAGGGTTTCAGCCACTCCTCGGGGCCGAACCGGCTCTGGAAGGTGGTGACGATCCTGTCCTTGTTCCAGCCCAGCCGCTCGCGCAGCAGGCGAGAGGTTTTCTGGCACTGGCAATGATAGGGGTCGCCCTCCATCAGGTAGCGTTTCGGGACGCCGTGGTAGCTGGCGACCAGCACGTCCGGCTTCTCGGCCAACGCGCCATAGGCACGCTCGACCGACTGTGCCAGCGCCTCTATGTAAAGCGGGTGCTCGAAATAGGCCGGGACCGTGCGCACGCTCGGCTGCCATTTTTCGGTCGTCAGGACGCGAAAGAACTGATCGTTCGCCGTGGCAGTCGTGGCGCCCGCGTATTGCGGGTAGAGCGGGAAGAACAGGATGCGCGAACAGCCTGCCGCGACCATCTCGCGCACCTTGGACGCGGTCGAGGGGTTGCCGTAGCGCATGCAGAAATCGACCAGCACCCGGTCACCGTAGCGATCGGCCATCTCGGCCTTGATCTTGGCGGTCTGGTCCTTGGTGATTGTCATGAGCGGGCTCTCGCCCTTCTCTTCGTTCCAGATCGACTTGTAGTTCGCGCCGGATGAAAACGGCCGCTTGGTCAGAACGATCAACTGCAGGATCGGTTGCCATACCCAGGGCGAGTAGTCGATCACGCGGCGGTCCGACAGGAACTCGTTCAGATAGCGGCGCATCGACCAGTAGTCGTAGTTGTCCGGGGTGCCCAGATTGGCCAGCAGAATCCCAATCCGTTCGGCGGGAACCGGTGGATGGTCGGTCGGCGCATGGGCGAGGCGCCCTTCTCCGGGTCTGACGGGGTCGGTCTTCATCGGCGCAAGGCTACCGTCGCCGGTCTTGACGTCAAACATCTATTTTCCCGCTGGCTGTGTCGCATCGCTCCCGCGGGGACATAAACGGTTCGGCGCTGTCGTCAATCATTCGCGCCCTTCGCTGCCGTGGCCCTTACTCCGCGGCAGCGGCGTCTCCGCAGTTCCCAGTGCATCGGCCAGACGTGTAGCCGCCGATCCGGGACGCAGCGGTTTCTGCTGGCCATCGGCGGGCGCCCAGCCGGTCAGGAAGATCAGATCGAACCTCGCCAGGACCCGTCCAGGGGCCGCGGGATCGGGGCAGGCAGCGGCGTAGTGCGCGGCCGCCTGTTCCAGAACCGCGCGCCGGGTCGGGCGCCGCAGCCGCCCGGCCAGGGCGTTGCCTTCACCCATGGCGCGCAGATCGCGCATCAGCGCGAAGGTATCAGCATAGCTGACGTGCCGGGTGACCGCATCGGCCACCGGCAGCGCCAGCCCGGCCCGTTGCAGCAGCGCGCCGAGATCCCGAACCTCTCCCATTGGCAGCACGCGCGGCGACAGACCGCCGGTCACCGCAACCTCTGCCTCGGCCAGCGCCGCGCGTAGGTCCGCTAGCGTCTGGCCACCCGGCAGCACGGCTAGGAACAGCCCGTCGGGGCAGAGCGCCCGGCGCGCCTGCACGATCTGGCCGACCGGGTCGGCCGCCCAATGCAGCGCCATGGCATGGATCACCAGATCCTGCGCGCCGGGTGTCAGGGGCAGCACTTCGCCATCAGGCACCAGCCGAGCTTCGGGAAAGGCGCGCGCCCAGGGGCCGGGCTGTCCGGTGACTACCGTCGCCCGCGTAAACGTCCTGTTAACCTCGATCAGCCTTTCCTGAGCCTCGGCGATGGCCACGTCGTGCAGGAACAGCGCGTCGGGGCGCGCGCGGGCGCGGTTACGGGTCAGCGCCGCGCGGTCGGTCAGGTCGGGTGGTCGGGTCATGGGCATTTCCTGCAGGTCGGGGCGGATCTAGGCGATGGGACGGGTCTTGCAAAGCGTCTTGCGGCTGATCTATCCGCCGCAATGCCTGTCCTGTGCCGAGCCGGTGGCGAGCGACTTCGCGCTTTGCCCCGCCTGCTGGCGCGATGCCGCGTTCATCGACGGGCTGGTCTGCGATAGCTGCGGTATTCCCCTGCCGGGCGAGGATCCGGGCCATCCGGTGCATTGCGACGACTGCCTGACCCTTGCTCGGCCGTGGACTCGTGGGCGGGCGGCGCTGATGTATTCCGGCACGGGGCGGCGCGTCGTGCTGGGGCTGAAACACGCTGACCGGCTGGACTATGCCCGCGCCGCCGCGGGTTGGATGGCGCGGGCCGCGGGGCCGATCCTGCTGCCCGACATGCTGGTCGCGCCGGTACCGCTGCACTGGACCCGGCTGCTGCGCCGCCGATACAACCAGTCGGCATTGCTGGCCAATGCGGTCGCCCGCACCGCCGGGTTGGAAGCCTGTCCCGATTTGCTGACCCGCCCGCGCAACACCGGCAGCCAGGACGGGCGCGACCGCACGGGGCGGTTCCAGAACGTCGCGGGGGCGATCCGCGTTCATCCGCGCCGTGCCGGGCGGCTGCAGGGGCGGACGGTGTTGCTGGCCGATGACGTGATGACCTCTGGCGCGACGCTGGCGGCGGCGGCGGATGCCTGCCTGGCCGCCGGTGCGGCAGAGGTGCGGGTGCTGGTCCTGGCGCGGGTTGGCCGCGACTGACTGCGGCATCCGATTGCGCGGGCCGGGCGATCCGATATGCTGGCGCGGAACACCAAGGGATCATCCATGCAACCCGTCGAGATCTATACCTCGCCGCTCTGTGGCTATTGCCACGCCGCCAAGCGCCTGCTGGCGCAGAAGGGGGCGAGCTTCACCGAATACGATGTATTGCGCGACCCTGCCTTGCGCGACCAGATGGTCGCCCGTGCACCGGGCGCCCGCACAGTCCCGCAGATCTGGATCGGCAAGACCCATGTCGGCGGCTACGACCAGCTTGCCGCGCTCGATCGGGCGGGCACGCTCGATCCGCTGCTGGCGGGGGCGTGATGCGGGCGGGGCTTGTGCAACTGACGGTCGGCGACGACCCGGCGGCCAATCTGCCCGAGACGCTGGCGCTGATCGGGGCGGCGGCGGACGGTGGCGCGGACCTGGTGCTGACGCCGGAATGCACCAATTGCCTGTCGTCGAACCGCGACCATCAGCGCCGGGTGCTTCGGCACGAGGAGGAGGACGAGACGCTGGCCGCCCTGCGTAACGCAGCGGCGGCGCGGGGGGTCTGGCTGCTGATCGGTTCGCTGGGGTTGCTGACCCACGATGCCGACGGGCGGTTTGCCAACCGGTCTTTCCTGATCGCGCCCGATGGGGCCATCGTCGCGCGCTACGACAAGATCCACATGTTCGACGTGAACGTGTCGGAGGCGGAGGTCTATCGCGAATCCGCGGGCTACCGGCCCGGCGGGCGGGCAGTGCTGGCCGAGACGCCGCTGGGGCGGATCGGGATGACGGTCTGCTACGACGTCCGCTTTCCCCACCTTTACCGTTCGCTGGCGCAGGCGGGGGCGCAGATTCTGACGGTGCCTGCTGCCTTCAACCACATCACCGGGGCGGCGCATTGGCATGTGCTGCTCAGGGCGCGGGCGATCGAGACGGGGTGTTTCGTGCTGGCGCCGGCGCAATCGGGCTTTCATCCCGAAAGCGCGGGCAAGGGGCGGCGGACCTATGGTCATTCGCTGGCCGTGGCGCCCTGGGGTGAAGTGATTGCGGATGCGGGCGACGGGGGGCCGGGCGTGACCTTTGCCGAGATCGATCTGGCCGAGGTGGAGAAGGCGCGGGGGCGGGTGCCGTCGTTGAGCCATGACCGCCCCTTTGACGGGCCGGGGGGATGAGCGACAGGACCGACGATCTGGCCGCGGCGCTGTTCAGCGAGTTGCTGATGACCGATCAGCTGGCCCGGAACCGGCTGTCCCGGGTGCTGCCGCGGGGGATGGAGCTGTCGCATTTCGGGGTGCTGAACCATCTGGCGCGGGTGAGTGATGAGCGGACCCCGGCGCAGCTGGCCAAGACCTTTCATGTCACGCGCGGGGCGATGACCAACACGCTGAACAAGCTGGAATGGGCGGGGCATGTGCATATCCGGCCGGACTGGGACGATGCCCGGCGGAAGTTCGTTTCGATCAGCCCCTCGGGGCGGTCGGCGCGGGATGCGGCGCTGGCGGCGATCGCGCCCCTGATGGCGGGGGCGGTGGGGGCGATCGGGGCGGATCGGGTGCGGGCGGCGCTGCCGGTTCTGCGGGAACTCAGGACCCGGCTGGAGGGGGAGGGGTGAGTTGGGCAAGTTGCCCAAAAAATCAACCCGTTGAAATCAAATGATTTCGTCTTTTTTGTTTACTTGCCCTTAACCATTTGGGCACGGCCTACGCCCGTTTCACGCTGGCGGTGACGTAGTTCACCGACAGGTCGCGGGCCGACAGGCCCCAGGTCCAGGTGAGCGGGTTGAAGACGAAGCCCTTGCGGTCCACGGGCTCCAGCCCCGCCTGCCGGATCAGGTCGTAAAGCTCATCCGGCGTGATGAATTTCGACCAGTCGTGCGTGCCCCTGGGCAGCCAACGCATCACGTATTCCGCGCCCACGATGGCCATGGCAAAGCTTTTCGGGTTCCGGTTGATGGTGGAGCAGATCATCAGCCCGCCGGGTTTCAGCAACCGCCGGCAGGCGGTGAGATAGGCCGGCGGGTCGGCCACATGTTCCACCACCTCCATGTTCAGCACCACGTCGAACGCCTCGCCCGCCGCCGCCATATCCTCGGCCGTGGTGTGGCGATAGTCGATGGTCAGGCCGGACTGTTCGGCATGGACCTGCGCCACGGGGATGTTGCGGGCCGCCGCATCGGCCCCCACCACATCCGCGCCCAACCGCGCCATCGGTTCCGACAGCAGGCCCCCGCCGCAGCCGATGTCGAGGATGCGCAGCCCAGCAAAGGGCGCATCGGCATCCATGTCGCGGTCGAACTCGGCCGCGATCTGGGCGGTGATGTAGTCCAGCCGGCAGGGGTTCAGCATGTGCAGCGGCTTGAACTTGCCGTTCGGATCCCACCATTCGGCGGCCATCGCCTCGAACTTGGCGATCTCGTCGGGGTTCACGGTGGTCTGCGTCGTCATGGGGGCTTCCAAATTCCGTGGCGGTGCGCCGATGCGCATTATATAGGTCTTTCATGGACAAGTTCTCGGGCCAAAAGCGCGCAGCCGCGTTCCTCTATCCGCCGATCGACCCGTTCGATCAGCGGATGCTGGATGTGGGCGACGGGCACAAGGTCTATGTGGAGCAATGCGGCCAGCCCGACGGCATCCCGGTGGTGGTGCTGCATGGCGGTCCCGGCGGCGGATGCAGCCCGGCGATGCGGCGCTATTTCGACCCGGCGGTCTATCGCGTGGTGCTGTTCGACCAGCGCGGCTGTGGCCGGTCGCGGCCCCATGCCAGCGTCGAGGCGAACACGACATGGCATCTGGTGGCGGATATCGAGCGGATCCGGCAGGCGCTGGGCATCGACCGCTGGATGGTGTTCGGCGGAAGCTGGGGCGCGACGCTGGCGCTGATCTATGCCCAGACGCACCCGGATCGCGCGGCGCATCTGATCCTGCGCGGCGTGTTCCTGATGACCCAAGGAGAGTTGGCGTGGTTCTATGGCGGCGGGGCGGGGCGGTTCTTTCCGGATCTGTGGCGTGACTTTACCCGGATCATCCCCGAGGACGAACAGGATGACCTGATCGCAGCCTATCACCGGCGGCTGTTTTCCGGCGATCTGATGATCGAGACGCGCTATGCCCGCGCCTGGGCGGGGTGGGAGAATGCGCTGGCCTCCATCGACCATGTCGGCCCGGCGGGGGATGCCCCGGCGGATTATGCCCGCGCCTTTGCCCGGCTGGAGAACCATTATTTCAGCCATGGCGGGTTTCTGGACCGCGACGGGCAGATCCTGGCCGACCTGGGGCGGATCGACCATATCCCCGGCGTGATCGTGCAGGGCCGCTATGACATGATCTGCCCGCCGGAATCGGCCTGGGCGCTGTCGCAGGGCTGGCGGCGGGGCGAGCTGAAGCTGATCCCGGTGGCCGGGCACGCCCTGTCGGAACCGGGCATCAGCGCGGAACTGGTGAAGGCGACGGACGGGCTGAGGGACCGGGCGATGGCGCTGGGGCTTTAGGGCAGATGCAAGTTTGCAGAGTTTTTTGTGGCGTTGAAAGAAGGACTCTACTTTCAACAACTTAGGCAAGCACCTGCAAGATGCCGTTAAGGCAATGAGATTCTTGACAGATTCTTGCCGAATGCATATATTCTGGATACCCGGAGGACGCGGAGAAATATCTGCTTACCGCAACACCGGCGTCAGCCGGTCGTGATTGGGGGTGACCAGCAGGCCCCTCTCCGGGGTGGCCCCCAAATCGATTTTGGGGGCCATTACTGTGAGCACTTCCTCGCCAGCCTCCTGAAGTCGCTCTCACGGATTCGATGCACGCTCAGCAGCATGATCCGGCGATTTGCCCGCACGACCTTCAGCGTTGCCTTGAACAGGTTCGGTGAATCCGGCTCGAACGCACCCACGATGTAGAAGCATTTCTCGGCGAAGAGTGCATGACCGTAGAGCAGGAGCCAGCCCAGATCCTCGTAGAACTCCGGCAAAAGATCGGGATGATGCCGCAACTGCTTCATCAGGGTGTCGCGGCTGAGCCAGACGTTGTTGTCTGCGGCCCCCCTGCCCGAGGCGATACCGGATCGAACGCTTCCGACCGTGACTGGTCCTATTACCTCTCCGTGCAGAAGCCGCAGTATCTTGGGGTTCATTCGACATATTCCATGTTCCCACTGCGCTTATACCTGCGTTTGTGCGTAAAGGGGAGTCGGCAGCATGGTGTTTGGAGCGCCTTGCAAAACCCGATTGCCGGGCGTATATCCCCCTCAACAGCGGCGTTTCGGGGTCCAAACCCGAAGCTCCACCGGAAGCTTGCAACGGGCCGCTTGGCCCGTTTTTTCGTTTTGGGAACTCATGTCCGATCTGATCGCCAAGACCGCCATCGACCGGCGACTCGCCGCCATCGTCACCCCCGTGATCGAGGGGATGGGGTTCGAACTGGTGCGGCTGCGGCTGATGGGCGGCAAGCGCGCGACGTTGCAGATCATGGCCGACCGGCCCGGCGGCGGCATCGTGGTGGACGATTGCGCGAAGATCTCCACCGCCGTGTCGGCCGTGCTGGATGTCGAGGACCCGGTCGAGGATCCTTACGTGCTGGAGGTGTCCAGCCCCGGCATCGACCGGCCGCTGACCCGGCTGAAGGATTTCCGCGACTGGCAGGGCCATGAGGCGCGGCTGGAGACGGTCGAGCTGATCGACGGGCGGCGCCGGTTCAAGGGCGAGCTGGCGGGCGTCGAGGGCGACGAGGTGCTGATCGAGATCGAGGAAGGCACCATCGGGCTGCAGTTCGACTGGCTGTCGGATGCCAAGCTGATCCTGACCGACGAGCTGATCGCCGAGGTTTTGCGCGGCCGCAAGGCCGCCGGCACCTTTACCGAGGCCGATTTCGACGAGATCGAGACCGACGAAGACGACGACGCCGGGGCGGAGGAAGACACCCGCCCGGCCGGCCACTGACACCGCTTAGGGAGCGCACGACATGGCAATCACCTCTGCCAACCAGCTTGAACTTCTGCAGACCGCCGAGGCGGTGGCGCGCGAGAAGATGATCGACCCCGAACTGGTGGTCGAGGCGATGGAGGACAGCCTCGCCCGCGCGGCGAAGTCCCGCTACGGCGCCGAGATGGACATAAGGGTGAAGATCGACCGCAAGACCGGGCGCGCGAGCTTCACCCGCGTGCGCACCGTGGTCGAGGATGATGCGGTCGAGAACTATCAGGCCGAGATGACGGTGGAGCAGGCGAAGGCCTATTTCACCGAGGCGAAGCCGGGGCGCGAATCGTTCTGGCTGCGCGGCGGTGCCCGCATCGCGCCCGAGGGCGCGCCGCAGGTGGGCGACGAGTTCCACGAGGCCGTGCCGCCGGTGGACATGGGCCGGATCGCCGCGCAATCGGCCAAGCAGGTGATCCTGCAGAAGGTCCGCGAGGCAGAGCGCGACCGGCAGTACGAGGAATTCAAGGACCGCGCCGGCACGATCATCAACGGCATCGTGCGGCGCGAGGAATACGGCAACATCATCGTCGATGTGGGCCGGGGCGAGGCGATCCTGCGCCGCAACGAGAAGATCGGCCGCGAAAGCTATCGCCCCAACGACCGCATCCGCTGCTACATCAAGGACGTGCGGCGCGAGCCGCGGGGGCCGCAGATCTTCCTGTCCCGCACCGCGCCCGAGTTCATGGCCGAACTGTTCAAGATGGAAGTGCCCGAGATCTATGATGGCATCATCGAGATCAAGGCCGTGGCCCGCGATCCCGGCAGCCGCGCCAAGATCGGCGTGATCAGCTACGATTCCAGCATCGACCCGGTCGGCGCCTGCGTCGGCATGCGCGGCAGCCGCGTGCAGGCGGTGGTGAACGAACTGCAGGGCGAGAAGATCGACATCATCCCGTGGAACGAGGATCAGGCGACGTTTCTGGTCAACGCGCTGCAGCCGGCCGAGGTATCGAAGGTCGTCATCGACGAGGATGCCGGCCGGATCGAGGTGGTGGTGCCCGACGAGCAGCTTTCGCTGGCCATCGGCCGGCGCGGCCAGAACGTGCGGCTGGCCAGCCAGTTGACGGGTCTGGACATCGACATCCTGACCGAGGCCGAGGAAAGCCAGCGCCGTCAGGCCGAGTTCACTGAGCGGACCGAGATGTTCATGGAGCAGCTCGACGTCGATGAGATGATGGCGCAGCTTCTGGTGGCCGAGGGCTTCACCAGCCTGGAAGAGGTGGCCTATGTCGAGGTGGACGAGCTGCTGTCCATCGACGGTTTCGACGACGAGACGGCGGCCGAGCTGCAGGCCCGCGCCCGCGACCGGCTCGAAGAGGTCAACGCCAAGGCGCTGGAACATGCCCGCGAGCTGGGCGTCGAGGACAGCCTGATCGCGTTCGAGGGGCTGACCCCGCAGATGGTCGAGGCGCTGGCCGAGGACGGCGTGAAGACGCTGGAGGACTTCGCCACCTGTGCCGACTGGGAACTGGCCGGCGGCTGGACCGTGCAGGACGGCAAGCGCGTCAAGGACGACGGCGTGCTGGAGAAGTTCGACATGAGCCTGGAAGAGGCGCAGCATCTGGTGATGACGGCGCGGATCATGCTGGGCTGGGTCGATCCCGCGGATCTGGAACAGGCCGAGGACGAGGACGCCGAGGCCACCGACGAAGAGACGCAGGAGGCGTGATCGCGGCATGACCCGAGGCGGGCGCGACAGGCAGAGGGACGAGCCAGAGCGGCGCTGCATCGCCACCGGGGCGCGCGGGCCGAAGGCGGGGCTGATCCGCTTTGTCGTCGGCCCCGACGGCGCGGTGGTGCCCGACCTGCTGGACCGGCTGCCGGGCCGGGGCATCTGGGTCGCCGCCGACCGCGCCGTGCTGGACCGGGCGGCGAAGAAGGGCCTGTTCGCCCGCGCCGCGCGCCAGCCGGTGACGGTGCCCGAGGGGATGATCGAAAGCCTTGAGGCTGCGATGGCGCGGCGGGTGGTCGAACTGATCTCGTTGGCCCGCAAGGGCGGCGCCGCGATTGCGGGCTTCGAGAAGGTGAAAGACTGGCTGACAAAGGGCGAGGCGGCGGTGCTGGTTCAGGCCGCCGACGGGTCGGCCCGCGGCAAGACGAAGCTGTGGCCGCCGGAACCGGAAGAGCCCGGCCAGACAACGTTCATCGGCTGCCTGACAGCCGCGGAATTGGGTTTGGCTTTCGGGCGGGAACATGTGATACATGCCGCGCTTGCGGCTGGTGGACTCACGACGCGTGTTGTAGAGGACGCCGCAAGGCTCGCCGGGTTGCGCGGGCAGACCGGCGGCGTGGCCGCCGAAAAGGATACGATAGACGGATGAGCGAAACAGACGGAAAGAAGCCCCTCGGGCTACGCGGCGCCAGTTCCGGCCAGGTGAAGCAGAGCTTCAGCCATGGCCGCACGAAAAGCGTCGTGGTGGAAACCAAGCGCAAGCGCGTGATCGTGCCGAAGCCCGGCGCGGCCCCTGGTGCGGCGGGTTCTGCCGCGAGCCAGCAGGCGAAGCCTGCGGGCGATCCGTCACGGCGTCCGGCCGGGATCAGCGATGCCGAGATGGACCGCCGGCTGAAGGCCGTGCAGGCCGCCAAGGCGCGCGAGGTCGAGGATGCCGCGGCGCGCGAGCGTGAAGAGCGCGAGCGCGAGGAAGATCGCCAGCGCCGCCGCGAGGAGATCGAGGCCAAGGAGCGCGAAGAGCGCGAGCACGAGGAATTCCTGCGCCGCAAGGCCGAGGAAGAGGAACGCGCCAAGGCCGAGGAAGCCGCGAGCGCCCGCAAGGCCGAGGAACAGGCGGCACCGGCCGCCGCGCCGGACGCCGTTGCTGCCGCACCGGCCCCGGCCGCCGAGCGCCCCGCAGGCGGTGCGCGCCCGTCGGCCCTGCCGCAGCGCAAGTCGGACCGCGAGCGCGAAGCCGACCGCGACAGCCGTGGCAAGGGCAAGGGTGATGCGGGCAACCGCCGCGCCGGCAAGCTGACGCTGAACGAGGCGCTGGCCGGTGAGGGCGGGCGCACCCGCAGCCTTGCGGCGATGAAGCGCAAGCAGGAACGCGCGCGGCAGAAGGCGATGGGCATGACCCACCGTGCCGAGAAGCAGTTCCGCGACGTGCAGTTGCCGGAAACCATCGTGGTGCAGGAACTGGCCAACCGGATGGCCGAACGCGCCGCCGACGTGGTGAAGTCGCTGATGAAGATGGGCGTGATGGCGACGATGAACCAGACCATCGACGCCGACACCGCCGAACTGGTGATCGAGGAGTTCGGTCACAAGGCGGTTCGCGTGTCCGATGCCGACGTGGAGCAGGTGATTCACACGGTCGAGGACAAGGCCGAAGACCTTGTGTCGCGCCCGCCGATCATCACGATCATGGGCCATGTCGATCACGGCAAGACCAGCCTGCTGGATGCGATTCGCAAGACCAACGTCGTCTCGGGCGAGGCGGGCGGCATCACCCAGCACATCGGCGCCTATCAGGTGACGACCGACTCGGGTGCGGTGCTGACCTTCCTCGACACGCCGGGCCACGCGGCCTTTACGTCGATGCGCGCACGCGGCGCGCAGGTGACGGATATCGTGGTGCTGGTGGTCGCCGCCGACGACGCGGTGATGCCGCAGACGGTCGAGGCGATCAACCACGCCAAGGCCGCCAAGGTGCCGATGATCGTGGCGATCAACAAGATCGACAAGCCCGAGGCGAACCCCGACAAGGTTCGCACCGATCTGCTGCAGCACGAGGTCGTGGTGGAGAAGATGTCCGGCGAGGTGCAGGATGTCGAGGTCTCGGCGATCTCTGGCCAGGGGCTGGACGAGCTGCTGGAGGCGATCGCGCTGCAGGCGGAGATCCTGGAGCTGAAGGCCAACCCGAATCGCGCCGCCATGGGCGCCGTGATCGAGGCCAAGCTCGATGTCGGCCGCGGCCCGGTGGCCACGGTTCTGGTGCAGCACGGCACGCTGAAGCGCGGCGACATCTTTGTCGTGGGCGAACAGTGGGGCAAGGTGCGCGCGCTGATCAACGACAAGGGCGAGCGGGTGGACGAGGCCGGGCCGAGCGTTCCGGTCGAGGTGCTGGGCCTGAACGGCACGCCCGAGGCCGGCGACGTGCTGAACGTCGTCGAGACCGAGGCGCAGGCGCGCGAGATCGCGGATTATCGCCATCAGGCGGCGCGCGACAAGCGCGCGGCAGCCGGCGCGGCAACGACCCTTGAACAGTTGATGGCCAAGGCCAAGGAAGATCAGAGCGTTTCGGAACTGCCGGTGGTGGTGAAGGCCGACGTGCAGGGCTCTGCCGAGGCGATCATCCAGGCGCTGGAGAAGGTCGGCAACGAGGAGGTCCGCGTGCGGGTGCTCCATTCCGGCGTCGGCGCGATCACCGAGTCGGATATCGGCCTGGCCGAAGCCTCGGGCGCGCCGGTGATCGGCTTCAACGTCCGGGCGAACGCCCCGGCGCGCAACAGCGCCAACCAGAAGGGCGTGGAGATCCGCTACTATTCGGTGATCTACGATCTGGTGGATGACGTGAAGGCGGCGGCCTCGGGCCTGTTGTCGAACGAGATCCGCGAACGGTTCATCGGCTATGCGACGATCAAGGAGGTCTTCAAGGTCACCGGCGTCGGCAAGGTCGCGGGCTGTCTGGTGACCGAGGGCGTGGCCCGCCGGTCGGCCGGGGTGCGCCTGCTGCGCGACGACGTGGTGATCCACGAAGGCACGCTGAAGACGCTGAAGCGGTTCAAGGACGAGGTGAAGGAAGTCATCTCGGGCCAGGAATGCGGCATGGCCTTCGAGAATTACGACGACATCCGCCAGGGCGATGTCATCGAGATCTTCGAGCGCGAGGAAGTGGTGCGCAAGCTGGCCTGACCGGCCTGTGCCCCTGCTGCGGTGTCAGGCGGCCTGTGCGCCGCCGACCGGGTATCCGGTGAACAGTTCCTTGCCGACGGCGACCACGATCCTGCCGTCGGTCAGGCTGCGCACGAATGTGCCTTGCACGAAGATGCAGCTGGCGATGACGATGGTGCGGATCACAGGCAGTCCTCCCGTAGCCTACAACTCTCACTATACTGCAGGTTGAACGTTACGTTAACCCTGTTTTTGCGCGCTGCCGCTGGCTGCGGCAGCGGGGTCACAGCCAGTCGCGCAGGATCGGGATCAGCGGCAGGTCGGCGGGCGGCATCGGATGGTCGCGCAGGTGCTGCGGTCGCACCCATTTCAGCGCCTGCCCCTCGCGCGAATGCACCTGCCCGCCCCATTTCCGGCAGGCGAACAGCGGCATCAGCAGGTGGAAGTCGGGGTAGGAATGGCTGGCGAAGGTCAGCGGCGCGAGGCAGGAGGCCCAGGTCTCGATCCCCAGTTCCTCGTGCAACTCACGGATGAGCGCGGCCTCGGGCGTCTCTCCCGGCTCCACCTTGCCGCCGGGAAATTCCCACAGGCCGGCCATCGACTTTCCCTCGGGGCGCTGGGCCAGCAGCACCCGGCCATCGGCATCGATCAGCGCGACGGCCGAGACGAGGACGACCTTCACCGGGCTATGAGCGATAGTCGGCGTTGATGTCGATGTAGCCATGGGTCAGGTCGCAGGTCCAGACCGTGGCCGCGCCCTTGCCCAGGCCCAGGTCGACGCCGATCTGCAACTCCTGCCCCGTCATGTGGGCGGTCGTCGCGGCCTCGTCATAGCTTTCGGCACGCTGCCCGGCCTCGGCCACCACCACGTCGCCAAAGCGGATCGCCAGAAGATCACGGTCGGCTTTTGCGCCCGACTTGCCCACCGCCATCACGATCCGGCCCCAGTTCGCATCCTCGCCGGCAATCGCGGTCTTCACCAGCGGCGAATTGGCGATGGACAGCGCGACCTTGCGCGCATCGGCCTCGTCGGCGGCCCCGGTCACGGCAACCTCGACGAACTTCGTCGCCCCCTCGCCGTCGCGGACCACCTGATGCGCCAGATCCAGCATCACCTGATGCAGCGCGGCGGCAAAGGCGCGGGCGGTCTTGCCCCGCAGGTCGCCCACTGCCGGCCCCTGCCCGGTTGCCGCCACCAGCACGGTGTCGGAGGTCGAGGTGTCGCTGTCCACGGTGATGCAGTTGAAGGTCTGGTCGACCGCGCGGCTGACCATCTTCTGCAGCGGCTTTGCCGCGATCTGCGCATCGGTGAAGATATAGACCAGCATCGTCGCCATGTCGGGCGCGATCATCCCCGACCCCTTGGCGATGCCGGCAATATGGATCGTCCCGCCCTCGGCCTGCACCATCGCCGCCGCGCCCTTGGGGAAGGTGTCGGTGGTCATGATCGCCTGCGCTGCGCCCTCGATCCCGTCGGGCGACAGCTTGCCGGCCAGATCGTCGATGGCGGCGACGATCCGGTCGTGGGGCAGCGGCTCTCCGATCACCCCGGTTGAGGCCGAGAACACGCGCCCGGCGGGCACGCCCAGCTTTTCGGCCACGGCCTCTGTCACCGCGGTGACGGATTCCGCGCCAGCGGCCCCGGTGAAGGCATTGGCATTGCCGGAATTCACGATGATCGCGGCGCCGCCCTTGCCGTCGTCATCGGCCAGCTTCGCCTCGCAGTCCAGCACCGCCGCCGACCGCGTGGCCGACCGGGTGAAGGCGCCCGCGATGGCCGCGCCGGGGGCCAGCCGGGCCAGCATCACATCGGTGCGGCCCGCATAGCGCACCCCGGCCGCCCCGGCCGCGAATTCCACCCCGTCGATGACCGGCAGGCCGGGAAAGCCGCCCTTGGGCGCAAGGGGCGAGACGGGCAGCGACTTCTTCTTGCCGCCGGTGACCGCCTTGGCAGCCTTGCCCAACTTCTTCCTGAGCGCCTTTGCCTCGCGCTTCAGTGCCTTAAGCTTGTCTTTCGCGCCCATCCGACCCGTTCCCGATTCTGCCCCGCGCCCTGCCCGGCCCTGTGCCGTATCAGTCGGCCAGCAATGTCTGATCGCGCAGAAGCGCCGGGTCAATCCCGTCCGCGCTGCGTGTCACCTCGGCCTGGGCGGTGACCGATTCGATATGGCTCTGGACGGCGCCATCGCGCAACTCGCCGGCGATGGTGTCGCGCACCTCGTCCAGCGTCGGTGCCGTGGCCAGCCGGGTATCGTTCAGCCGCACCAGATGCCAGCCGAACTGGGTCTGCACCGGATCGGAAACCTGCCCGACCTCCAGCGCCAGAACCGCCTCCTCGAACTCGGGCACCATCATGCCCAGCCCGAACCAGCCCAGCGCACCGCCGTTGGCTGCCGCGCCATCGGTCGAATGTTCGCGCGCCACTTCGCCGAAATCCGCACCCGCGTCGATCTGCGCCTTCAGCTCGGCGGACTGTTCCTCGGTCTCGACCAGAATATGCGCGGCATTGTATTCGCGCCCCGGCTCGAAATCGGCAAACCGGGCGTCATAGGCTTCGCGCAGGGATTCTTCGGTCACCGCGCCCTCGGCCACGCGGCCCAGCGCCGCCGCCGCGATGAAGGATCGGTTCTCGTTCTCCAGCGCCAGCTTCTCGCGCCGGGTCAGCTCGTCGGACATCGACTGCGCCAGCGCCTCTTGCTGGATCGCCTGCTCCAGCAGGCCGCCGAACAATGCCTCGTCGGGAAGCTGCCGGTATTGCTGCGGCAACTGGCCGCGCAGCACGATCAGATGGCCCAGCGTGATCTCGGTCCCGTTGACGCTGGCGACCACGGTTTCCGCCGTCACCGGGGGCTGCGCATCGTCCTGGGCCGCGCCCGGCAGCGCCAGAGTGGCCGAAAGCGCCGCGCCCAGCAAAAGTCCCGCACGATTTGCCATGAAAACCCTTCCCGTCCTGCTTGCCGCCACGGGGGCGGCGTTGACACGCCATGGGCGGCCCCTTACATCGCGCCATGGTCCGGCACATGGCCGGGCGACCGCCGCTCACCGCCCTTCTAGGCCGGGCATCGGGGGGCGGCAAGGCAAGAGCGTCACACATTCCCGTAACGCCACCCGCGGCGGGGCGCCTAGGCGGAGAGCACATGCTGGGTTTCGGAACGATCGCCAAAAAGGTCTTCGGCACGCCGAACGACCGCAAGGTCAAGGCAACCCGCCCGCTGGTGCAGCAGATCAACGCGCTGGAGCCCGAGTATCAGGCGCTGAGCGATGCCGGGCTGAAGGAAAAGACCGAGGCGCTGAAGGCCCGCGTGGCAAACGGCGAAAGCCT
>JBJHCH010000018.1:0-40344 GCA_050485905.1 Paracoccaceae bacterium
ATCCTCGGCCGCCGCAGCCTCCCCCGAAAGGCCCACGGCTACCCCGCAAAATCCGCCTTCCGCATCGGCTTCGACCGCCTCCGAACCCTCCTGCGAAGCGATCCGATCAAGACACTCGAGCCATGGAAAACCCTCCAGATACTCAAAACAAGCGCGAGAGTCGTGTAGTGTGACCGGATTTTAACCGTCGACACGCCCCTGGCGGGTCACGGTCAGCGCCTGCAACCCGTGAAAATGATAGGTGTCGGCGTAGCGCGGCGGGGTGGCGAGCGCGAGGCCGGGCAGGCGGGCGAAGAGGATCGGCAGGGCCACCTGAAGCTCCAGCCGCGCCAAGGGCGCGCCGACGCAGAAATGCAGGCCCGCGCCAAAGGCAAGGTTCGGTTTCTGCGCCCGGCCGGGGTTGAAGCGGGCGGGCGTGTCCCATTGGCCGGGGTCGCGGTTGGCCGCGCCCAGCAGGCAGGCCACCCGGTCGCCGCGCTGGAATCGATGGCCCGCGATCTCGATCTCCTCATAGGCCCAGCGGAAGAACAGGTGCAGCGGCGGGTCGTGGCGCAGGCATTCCTCGACCGTCGCCTCGATCCGGTCGGGTGCCAGCGCCTCGACCGCCGTGCGGTTTTCCAGCAGCAGCTTCACGGCAAGGCCGATGCTGTGCACCGTCGCCTCGTGCCCCGCGTTCAGAAGCAGGATGCAGGTGGTGATCAACTCGTCCGTGGTCAGCCGGTCGCCATCCTGTTCGGCGGCGATCAGATGGGTGATCAGGTCGTCGGCGGGCCGCGCGCGACGCTCGGACACGTAAGTACGCAGGAAGGCCACGAAATCGCGGGTGGCGGCGGTGGCGGCATCCTCGGTCGTACGGTCGCGCTGCGGGATATACATGCGCACCATCGCGTTCGACCAGCGCAGCAGGTCGGGCGCCATCGCCTCTGGCACGCCCAGCAGGCGGGCGATCACGATGACTGGCAGCTTCTGGGCGAAATGCGGCAGCAGGTCGATGTCGCCCGGCGGAAAAGCGTCGATCAGGTCATGCGAGAGTTGTGCGATCTCGGGTGCCAGCGCGGCGATGCGGCGCGAGGTGAAGGCGCGGAGCACGAGGCTGCGCAGGCGGGTGTGGCGCGGCGGTTCGAGTTCGAGCATCGAATGTGCCTCGACCGCGTAGAACGGGGCGACGTGGTCGGGGATCGGCGGGGCAAGTTCCGCCGGTGCCTCGCGCCCGAACCGGCGGTCGCGCAGGATCGCGTTGGTGACGGTGTAGCTGGTGGTGGCGGGCGCGCCGTAGTCGGCCCAGAAGACCAGCGGGCCAGCCGCCCGCGCGCGGTCGTAGAAGGCATAGGGGTTCTGGACGAAATCCGGCTCGGTCGGCGATTGCGACAGGGTCTGCATCAGGCGAGCGCCGCCTGCAACGCCGCATCCAGCGCGGGCACATCGTCCATCACCTGAACCATGGCGCGCAGCGAGGGATCGGCGAACCCCTCGTCCACGATCTGGTCCAGCAGGGCGACGAGAGGGGCCCAGTAGCCATCGGTATTCAGCAGGAAGATCGGTTTTTCGTGCAGGCCGATCTGGCGCCAGGTCAGCACCTCGAAAAACTCGTCCAGCGTGCCCGCCCCACCGGGCAGGACGACCAGCGCGTCGGAGTTCATGAACATGACCTTCTTGCGCTCGTGCATCGTCTCGGTCACGACAAGCTGGCTCGGGGCTTGCCGCCCGGCCTCTCGCGGCATCAGGTGGACGGGGATCACGCCAAAGGTTTCGGCCCCCGCGCGTTCGGCCGCGCGGGCGGTCTGGCCCATCAGGCCGACGTCGCCCGCGCCGAAGATCAGCCGCCAGCCGCGCGCCGCGATCAGCGCGCCCAGATCCTGCGCCGCGCGGACATAGGGCGCGCGGGTGCCGTTGCGGGAGCCGCAGAACACGCAGATTGACCGGCGGGGGCCTGCAGGGGCTGTCATATGAGGTTTTGCCTTCGTTTTCGGTTGCGTCGGGCCGTGATATCGGCGTTGCTTAAGGGGCTCAAGCGCCCGCAAGCGGTGCCGGGCGAGGGGACGGGACCGAAAGGGCGGCCATGGCCGGTTGGACGACGTTGCAGGGATGGGAAAAGGGCGTGCTGGCCGCGGCGGCGGTGGGCGCGGTTGCCGCGCTGGCATGGGTGGCGTTCTGGCCGCGTGACGCGGCGGAACTGGCCGAGGCCCCGGCAGAGCCGCCCGTCGCCCCGGCGCCCGCTGCCGCGCCTTCGCCGAGTGCAGCCCCCACGGCAGAGCCGGATGCGACCGTGGCCGCGGATGCACCGGCAGAGGATGCCGAGGCGGAGGAGGTGGTTGAGGCGGCACCGGCAGAGGCGGTTGCGGCGGAAGAAGCGGTTGCAGCGGACGAGGCGGCAGAGGCCGAGGATACCGCAGAGTCGCTGCCGGAGGTGGCAGCGGCCGAGCCAGAGGCCGAGGTCGCGCCGGAGCCGGAGGCAGTGGCACCCGCGCCGCCGGTTTTCGATACGGTGCGCCATGGGGCGGACGGGGATACCGTCATCTCTGGTCGCGCGGCATCGGGTGCTGAGGTGGTGGTGCTGGTGGACGGGCAGGAGGCAGCGCGCGCGCGGGCCGACCGAACCGGCGCCTTTGCGGCGATATTCGGACTGCCGCAGACGGCGGCACCCCGCGTGGTGACGCTGCGCGCAGAACTGGCCGATGGCAGCAGCGTGGCGGGGGGAGAGAGCGTGATCCTGGCCCCCGTCGATCTGCCGCCAGAGGCGCCGGACGCGCCGGACGAGGCGGATGTGGTTGCGCGGCTGGCCGATGCGCCTGAGGCGCTGTCGCTGCCCGAAAGCCCGCCGCTGCCCGAGGCTGCGGCGATCCCCCCGGCCGAGGATGCGCCCCCGGCAGAGGCGACAACGGCTGCCGATGTGGCGGCGGAACCGGCCGTCGAGGTCGTGGCAGAGGAGGTCGCCGCCGCGCTGCCGGAACCCGACCCCGCGCCGGAGCCTGTGGCCGCGCCTGTCGAGACGGCGGCAGAGGCGCAGGAGGCGACCGAGGCGGTGGCAGAGGACGCCCCCGCCGCGCCCGCGCCCGTCGCCGGGGCAGCGGAGGAGGCGACCGGCGCCATCGCCATGGAACTGGCCGCCATCCCCGAGGCGCCGACCGAGCCGCCCGCGGCACCGGCCCCGCCCGATGCGCCGGCCGCCGCGCCCGCCGCCCCCGATCCGGCCAGCCCCGCCGTCGCGGTGGCGCCGCCCGTACTGGTGGCGGGGGAAGAAGGCGTTCGCGTGCTGGATCCCGCGCCGCCGACGGAGCTGGTGATCGACCTGATCAGCTATGACGGCGAGGGCGCGGTTAGCGTGTCCGGCCGCGGCGGGGCGGGGGCGGCGGTGCGGATTTATGTCGACAACGCCCTGTCGGCCGAGACGCGGATCGGCACGGACGGCCGCTGGCAGATCGGCCTGCCCGAGGTCTCGCCCGGCCTGCACCGGCTGCGCGCGGATCAGTTGGACGATGCGGGGCGCGTGACCGCGCGGTTCGACACCCCGTTCCGGCGCGAGGCGCCCGAGGCGCTGGCCGCGGTGGCGCCGCAACCGGCCGAGGGGCAGGAGACGGTGGCGCAGGTGATCACCGTGCAGCCGGGCAACACGCTCTGGGGGATCGCGCGGGCGAGCTATGGGCGCGGGATCTTGTACGTCCATGTGTTCGAGGCGAACCGCGACCAGATCCGCAACCCCGACCTGATCTATCCCGGCCAGGTCTTCGCCATGCCCGAGCTTCCGCCCGCCGACTGACTGGTCGCAAGCTGACCGCAGCCTGGCCGGCTGCACTGGTCTTCGCCGTCGGCTGGGCCTAGGTAACGGCGACATTGCAGACAGGCGGATGATGGACGGATCGGAACCGGCGGCGGTGGCCAGCACCCACAGGGGCGAGCAGCGGGTGCTGACCCGCGTCGCCCCCTACCTGTGGCCGCGCGACATGCCCTGGGTACGGCGGCGCGTGGCCTGGGCGCTGGCGCTGCTGCTGGTCAGCAAGGTGATCTCGGTCGCTACGCCCTTCTTCTACAAGGCCGCGGTCGATGCGCTGGCCCCGTCGGACGCGGGCGCCGGCTGGCTGGTGGCGGTGGGCGCGGTCGGGCTGACGGTGGCCTATGGCATGGCGCGGCTGCTGACGGTGGGTTTCGCGCAGCTGCGCGACGCGGTCTTTGCCAAGGTCGGCCAGCGCGCGCTGCTGCTGCTGGCGCTGGAGACGTTTACCCACATCCACCGCCTGTCCCTGCGCTATCACATCACCCGCAAGACCGGGGGGCTGAGCCGGATCATCGAGCGGGGCGTGAAGGGCGTCGATTTCCTGCTGCGGTTCCTGCTGTTCTCGATCGGGCCGCTGGTGCTGGAATTGCTGATGATCGGGGCGGTGCTGTTCTGGCTGTTCGACGTCTGGTACCTGGTCGTCGTCGTCGTCACCATCGCGCTGTACACCTGGTTCACATTCGCCGTCACCGAATGGCGGGTGAAGATCCGCAAGATCATGAACGATCAGGACACCGACGCCAACCAGAAGGCGATCGACAGCCTGCTGAACTTTGAAACCGTCAAGTATTTCGGCGCCGAGCGGCGCGAGGCGGAGCGCTATGACGGCGCGATGGCGCTGTATGAAGAGGCGGCGCTCAAGACAAACTATTCGCTGGCCTTTCTGAACTTCGGCCAGTCGTTCCTGATCACGGGCGGGCTGGTGATCGTCATGGTGCTGGCCGCCATCGGGGTCGAACGCGGCGAGCTGACGGTGGGCGATTTCGTCATGGTCAACGCCTACATGATCCAGATCACCATGCCGCTGAACTTCCTCGGCACGGTCTACCGAGAGATCCGGCAGGCGCTGGTGGACATGGCAGAGATGTTCGGCCTGCTGGACCAGCCGGCCGAGGTGCGCGACGCCCCAGGTGCACCGGATCTGAAGGTCACGGGCGGCGAGGTGGTGCTGGACCGGGTCGAATTCGGCTATGACGCGACACGTCCGATCCTTAAGGGGATCAGCCTGACCGTGGGCGCGGGGCAACGCGTCGCCATCGTCGGGCCATCCGGTTCGGGAAAGTCCACCATCGGACGGTTATTGTTCAGGTTCTACGACGTGACCGGCGGCAGCCTGCGGATCGACGGGCAGGACGTGCGCGACATCACGCAGGACAGCCTGCACCGGGCCATCGGCATGGTGCCGCAGGATACGGTGCTGTTCAACGACACGATCCTTTACAACATCGCCTATGGCCGGCCCGAGGCGACGCGGGAGGAGATAGAGGCGGCGGCGCGGGCGGCGAAGATCCATGAGTTCATCGCCGGATTGCCCGAGGGCTATGACACCACGGTGGGCGAGCGGGGGCTGAAACTGTCGGGCGGAGAGAAGCAACGCGTTGGAATCGCCCGCACATTGCTGAAGGATCCGCCGATCCTGCTGCTGGACGAGGCGACATCGGCGCTGGACACCCAGACCGAGCGCGACATCCAGGACTCGCTTCGCGCGATGGGCGAGGGGCGCACGGTGATTTCCATTGCGCACCGGCTGTCCACCATCGCCGACAGCGACCGGATCGTGGTTCTGGAACAGGGCGTTATCGTCGAACAGGGCCGGCACGAGGAACTGCTGGCGCGGGGCGGGCGCTATGCCGCGATGTGGCAGCGCCAGTCGGCCGAGGCGGAGATCGAGGGCTGAGCGATGGCGGTGGGACGGCGTGTGCATCCACGTATGTCTTGCGTGCATATGCCGTGCATACGACGTGCATACCTGAAAAACGCACAGGTCGCCGTCTCATGTGCGATGGCGCACAGGTCGCGGGTGGCGCATGGCTGACGGGTTGCGGCTGGCCGCGCCGGCGGATCTGGCGGCAGTCGAGCGGGTGGTGCAGTCGGCCTATGCCCCCCATGCCGCGCGCATCGGCGTCAGGCCGGGGCCGATGCTGGACGACTACGCCGCGCGGATCGCGGCGGGGGAGGTGCGGGTCTGGGAGGCGGACGGCGCTATCCTTGGCGTGCTGGTGCTGATCCTCGAGGGGGTGGTGATGCTGCTGGACAATGTGGCGGTGGCGCCAGAGGCGCAGGGCAGGGGTGTCGGCCGGGCGCTGATAGCGGCGGCCGAGGACGCGGCGCGCGGGGCGGGCTGCACGACGATCCGGCTTTATACCCACGAGAAGATGGATGCGAACATCGCGCTCTATGCCCGGCTTGGCTATGCCGAGACCCATCGGGGGACGGAAAAGGGGTTGAGCCGGGTCTATATGGCCAAGGAACTCGGCTAGGGCGCGCGCCCGTTCCCGGCGTCGATCCCCTGCTTTCACAAGACTGACCGCCGCGTTCAGTCGGCGCGTATGGCGCCGATCTGGCATCCGGGCGACCCCGGCACGGCCGGGCGGTTGACCTCTCGCCGTGCCACGTTGCACCGCAGCAGCGCCATCGAGCGGGCGGCATCCTCTCCGATCATATCGAAGACGAGTGCGGCACCGTCGTCGGACCATGCAAAGGTGCGATGGAAATCGATGATGGACGAGGTCTGCATCGGTTCGGTCAGGAACCGCTCCCACACCTCGGCCTGGTGATGCGACAGCGTTCCGGTCCGGCGGTCGTCGAATCGCTCTGGCAGGTAGCGCGCGCCGATGCGGCAGTCGGAAACCAGTTCCCGGCATCGGGCGAGGACGGCGGCCTCGGCTGCCTCCAGGCTGGCATAGCCGCCGGCGCCGACCACCGCGCGCGGCCCGTCAAAGGCCACCGCGCCGAAATAGGGCGCCGCGTGAAGCGAGCGGACCGCCTGGTCGAAGGTGGCGCGTTGCATCACGGTCATCGTGTCGGGCGGAACTGGGTGAAGACGCGTGGCCGGACCGTAGGTGACCGGCGCAAAGATCGCATCCGTCTGTGGGGTGCCCGTGTCGGGGGTGGCTACCGTGGCAGGCGGCGGTAGCAATGCGGCGATGTCTTTCTCGTCGAGCTTGTCGCGCGGTGTCTGGGCCGGGGGCATCGGGTCTGTCGCGGTCTGGTCCGGCGGGGCGGCGATGATCTCTTCAGGGCCGTCAAAGAGCCGCTCGCCCTCTGGCGTCAGCATCTGCCCGCCACCAGGCGGCACGGTCAGCAGCACGCCCGGAACGCCGTCGGCGGGAAACGGCCGCGCCGCGGCGGCGCTGTCGTCCTCGGCGGGTGGAGAGGCGGCAACGGGAGGTGGCGGGAGCAGCGCGTCGGGATCGAGCGGCGGCAGCAGGTCGTAGCGATAGGGCGTCTGCGCGCTCGCGGGCGGGGGTGCTTCGGCAGGCGCCTGCGCGGTTTCGGCAGCGGGCGGCTCATCGGCAGGCGGCGGGGGGGCGATGACGGGTGCCGGCGCGTCCTCCTCGGGCGCGGGTGCGATCAACGCGGCAGGTGCGGGCTCGACCGCCGCCTGTTCCCGATCGGGCGCCGCACGCAGCCAGAGGCCGGCCCCGACCAGCGCCACTGAAATCAGCGCAAGGAGGGTGAGGATCGGATGCGCCATCGCCGGCGCCTATTCTGCCGGTTTGGCGGGTTTGCGCGTGGCGGGCGGGGTGGCGGGTTGCTTTGCCGCCTCGGCCGCGTCCGTCGTGCCGGATGGGGCAGAGGGCTCTGGCCCGTTCGGCGCGCGCGCACTGTCCAGCACCCCGGTCACACCATCCATCGAGATGCCAAGCTCCTCGCCGATCTTCTTCAGCGCCGGCAGTTGCACCGCCATGCCCATGATCGAATCGAGCGCCTGGTTGACCGGCGGCTTGTCGGCTGCCCCGTTGGCGCCGCCCCCGTTCGACCCGCCAAGGCCGGTCACCTGATGGATACGGATGGTGTCGATCTTCTCGGCGGGCTTCACCATCTCGGCCACGATCTGCGGCAGCGCCTGCAGCCGCGCAAGTTCGACCCGCATCCGCACGATCTGTTCGGACAGGGCGTTCTCGGCGGCGGCGAGTTCCTTGTTGCCCTCGGCCTGGGCCAGCAGGTCGGCCTTGTTCGCCTCGGCGCGGATCTTGATCGAATCCGCCTCGGCGCGGGCTTCCTCCAGCCGCGCACTGGCGCGATCCTCGGCCGCGGCGCGCTCGGCCGCAGCCGCCAGTCGGATCGCGGTGGCTTCACGCTCGGCCTCGCGCGCCGCCTCGATCAGGGCGATCTGCTTGATCCGCTCGGCCTCGGCCACCGCGCGGGCGGTGGTGATCGCCTCGGCGGCCTGCGCCGCGTCGGCGCGGGCGCGGTCGGCGCTGGCGCGGGCATGGCTTTCCTTTTCGGATTTCTCGGCGACGATGATCTGGCGCTCCTGCTCGGCCACCTCCAATTCGCGGTCGCGGGTGATCTCTGCTTCGCGGATGGCCCGCTCGCGCGCGATCTCGGCGGCGCGGATCGCCTGTTCCTGCGCGATCCGCGCACGCTCGATCTCGCGCTGGGCATCGGCGCGACGCTGGGCGATCTGCGACTCCTGCGCCGCGCGCAGGGTCTCGATCTCCTCGTAGCGCGCGATCCGGGCGCTTTCCTCGTCGCGCTCGATCTCCATCTTGGTGCGCTCGGCCTCCATCGCCGAGCGGCGGACAGAGACATCGGCCTGGGCCTCGATCTCGGCACGCTCTTTCTTCGAGGTGGCGATCACCTCGGCCAGCTTGCGCATGCCCACGGCGTTGAAGGCGTTGTTCTCGTCCAGCGCCTCGAACGGGGTCTGGTCCAGCGCGGTCAGCGACACGGCCTCCAGCATCAGGCCGTTCTTCAGCAGATCCTCGCTGACCGTGTTCTGCACCTGCTGCACGAACTCGGCGCGGTTCTCGTGCAACTCGTCCATCGACATCTGCGCTGCCACTGCGCGCAGGCCGTCGATCAGCTTGCCCTCGATCATCTCGCGCAACTGATCGACGTGAAAGGTCCGCTCGCCCAGGGTCTGCGCGGCGCGGCTGATCCCTTCCTCGTTCGCCATGACCGAGACGTAGAATTCCACCCCCACATCGACGCGCATCCGGTCGCGGGTGATCAGTGCCGCCTCGCCCGACCGCTGCACCTCTAGCCGCAGGGTCTTCATGTTGACCTGCCGGACCTCGTGCAGCAGCGGAATGACGATGGTGCCGCCGTCCATGATGATCTGCTTGCCGCCCGAGCCAGTCTTTACCAGCGCGATCTCGCGCGTGGTGCGGCGGTAGAGCCGGGCCATGATCAGCGCGGTCAGAACCAGAAGGCCGAGAACGACGCCGATGGTGATCATGTAGTCGCCGAGTGTCATGGAATGCTCCTGTCAATGGCCGGGCGTGGAATGGGGAAAGGGTATCCGGTGCGGCGGGATCCCGTCAAAGGGCAAGGATGCGGAACTGCCCGCGCGCCGGGCCGTGGCGTATGCGCAGAACCAGCACCTCGGTTCCGCTGGCTATCGCCTCGGTCTGATCCAGCGGCTCGGCGCGGATATAGTGCATGTTGCCGTAACTGTCGCTGACCCGAACCTCGGCCGGCTGGCCGGCGCGCGCGGTGCCCTGACTGACAACGCCGCGCTTTCGGTTCAGCATCGCCTTGGACCGAACGGAACTTTCGGTGCCCGGTATCATCCGTGCGAGCACCCGCCCGTAGCCGCGCGCAAACCACAGGCCCGCCGCAGCGGCCGGAAGAACCGCCAGAAGCGCGGGCAGCGGCGTGCCGAAGATCCGAGCAATCAGGCTTTGAAGCAGGTAGCCGGAGAGCCCGAACCCTGCCAGAGCTGCCGCCAGCCAGATCAGCGCGGGCACCCGCCCGAAACCGAGCGCTGCCGCCAGCCCAGTCGGCGCTGCCATTGCACCCGCCGGTTCAAGGTCGAGATCGGTCGGGGCAAGGCCGCCGAGGTCCATCTGGGCGAGGTCCACCGGTGCAGGCAAGGGGACATCGGGCGCATCGACAGACAAGTCGATGCCCGGATCGAACTCGATGTCCGCCGACGACTTGTCGAGTTCCGTCCCAAGGAGAGATGCACCCATGAGCAGCGCGACGAGTTCGATGAGCAGAAGACCGGCAAGCAGCCCAAGTGCCACCGCGAACGGAACCACTTGCGGCGAAAGCAGAAACTCGAACATCGGTTGGCGGTCGCTTGGGGCAGACGCATGCTGCCGCTATTCCCGGAAGCTGCGTCTCTTGTGAAAGTATGCGGTTGGGAGCAGTTTCGGGCAACCGTTTTCTGCCGTGCGCCCGGAAAGGGCAGGCTGAAACGGCGACCATGCGGACCGGTATCTGCGCATTGGAGCGTGTGAGCCGAAAGTCCGAGGAGAAGACAGATGCCCGAAGTCAGAATAATCCGCAGCGATACCGAAACCAAGGCGCGCTATGTGGCGACGGTGGAGGGTGTGGAGGGCGAGGGCGAACTCACGCTCGCCAAGGTCTCTGACACGCTGATCATCGCCGATCACACGGGGGTGCCGGATTCCATGCGCGGGTTTGGCGTGGCCGGTGCGCTGGTCGAGCGGCTGATCGCCGACGCCCGCGCCGCCGGCCAGCGGATCGTTCCGCTTTGTCCGTTCGTGCGCGCACAGGCCATGCGCAACAGGGCGGATTGGTCAGACGTCATTCAGTGGTAGGCTGAAGCTGACACAGGAGGAACGCCCCCATGAGCTGGAACCCCGCAATCGCGCCGGACTGCCCGAATGCCGGCACGCTGGACAGTATCGAGACCCTGATCATCCCCCGCGCCCGCGACATCGGCGGGTTCGAGGTGCGCCGCGCCCTGCCTTCGGCGCGGCGCCAGATGGTCGGCCCCTTCATCTTCTTTGACCAGATGGGTCCGGCCGAGTTCATCACCGAGGGCGGCATCGACGTGCGCCCGCATCCCCATATCGGGCTGGGGACCGTGACTTACCTTTACCAAGGCGAGTTCCAGCACCGCGACAGCCTGGGCACCAACCAGATGATCCACCCCGGAGAGGTGAACTGGATGTTGGCCGGCCGCGGCGTCACCCATTCCGAACGCACCAGCGCCGAGACCCGGCAGACCCGCCACAGCCTGTTCGGCATCCAGACCTGGGTCGCCCTGCCGGAGGACCGCGAGGACATGGCGCCGGATTTCGAACATCACGGGCGCGAGGCGCTGCCATTTCTGGACAGCGAGGGCGCGCAGGCCCGATTGATCCTCGGCACCGCATGGGGTGCACGATCACCCGTGACGATGCAGAGTGAGATCTTCTATGCCGATGTCGTGCTGGCGCCCGGCGCGAGTTTTCCGCTGCCGGACGATCACGAGGATCGCGGCCTCTACATCACCGAAGGCGCCATCGAGATCGCAGGCGAGGCATTCGAGGCGGGGCGGATGATGGTGTTTCGCCCTGGCGATCGGATCGGCGTGCGGGCCGGTCCGCAGGGCGCCCGGCTGATGGCGCTGGGTGGTGAAACGCTGAACGGCCCGCGCTACATCTGGTGGAACTTCGTCTCCTCCTCTCGCGAGCGGCTGGAAGAGGCAAAGACCGCGTGGAGAGAGGCGGACTGGCAGAACGGCCCCTTCCATCTGCCGCCGGGCGACGAGGCGGAGTTCATCCCGGCACCTGACAGGTAGGCGGCGGCTGGAGACCTGTTAAGCCGGGGGGAGAAGCCTTGGCCGCGCCGGATGAACGAAATCTTCGCGTGGCTTAGGGGATATTGGCTCCGGCGGTAGGGATCGAACCTACGACGAATTGATTAACAGGCGATTTTTGGAGCCGATTCTAAGTCTCTGATACAGTGACAAATTCACCTTATAGGGCGCGTCAAACCACTGTTTTGTTGCGACAATAAGCAATGACCAATTGACAGTTGACGACACGCGCCGCCATGCGTTACCTGTTCAGACAGTGACAAATCCGGTGACAAATCCGGTGACACGAAATCTGACCCCTGACGCATAGGACGATCGACAATGCCCAAGCTGACAGACGGAAACCGGGGCAGCATTGCCAAGGCCGAACCGCCCGCCAAAGGCCAGCGCTTCATCTTCGACGACCATCGGGACGCGCCGCGCGGCTTTGGGTTGCGTATCACCGCAGCGGGCGGAAAAGCCTTCATCTTGAGATACAGCGTTGATGGGCGCGAGCGACGCAAGACGATCGGCGTCTGGCCGACCTGGACGCTGGAGGCGGCACGGACAGAGGCGCACGACATGCTGCACGGCATTTCCAAGGGCAACGACCCGCTGGAGGCCAAGCGCCGCCGCCGGGAGGAACCTACCGTCAAGGAACTGGCGAAGGATTGGCTTGACCGGCACGCCAGCGGGCTATCGAGCGAAAAGGCGATCCGGGGCTACATCAACAACGACCTGTTACCTGAACTTGGACACATGAAGGTTTCGGACGTGCGCCGACGCGATGTGATCGAGGTTGTCGAGACGAAGGCGGAAAGAACGCCACGCGCGGCGGCGCAGGTGCTGCTATATGCCCGCCGCCTTTTCGACTTCGCCACCGATCGCGACCATATCCGCGCGAACCCGCTGGCCGGGCTGAAACCGTCCAGCATCACCGTCAAGGGCAAGCGCGACCCGCTGCGGGCCACCGTTCGCGGGCGCATTCTGGACGCTGACGAAATCAGCGCCTTCTGGCAGACCGTGGAAACCTGCGGAGTTCACCGCCTGACCGCCCTTGCACTTAAGCTGGTGCTGGTGACGGGGCAGCGGCCGGGCGAAGTGGCCGGGCTGCATGACGATGAGATCAGCGGGCGCTGGTGGACCATTCCGGCCGCGCGACGGGGCAAGACCGATAGCGCGCATACCGTCTATCTGACCGACACCGCACTGCGCATCATCGCCGAGGCGAAGGCCGAGATTGACCGCCTGTCACGGCGCAGGAATGAGCCTTGGAGCGGCTTCATCTTCGAGGCCAGACCGGGCGCACCGATCACGAATGCTGCCTTGTGCCGGGCCGTGGATCGCCAGCACGAAGCTTTAGGCGCGAAGGTCTGCCGACAGTGGGGCAGATGGACCCCGCACGACCTGCGGCGCACGATGCGCACCGGGCTTTCCGCCTGCCGCATCCGGCCCGACATTGCAGAATTGACGATCGGACACACAAAGCGGGGTATCGTCGCAGTGTATGACATGCACAGTTTCGACGCCGAGCGGCAAGCCGCATGGGAAGCGTGGGAGGGGCGCCTTCTGAACATCGTGGAGGGCCAAGATCCAGATGCGCGGACCGCCGACAACGTGGTGCCGATGGTGGGGGCGCGGTGATGGCCCGGCATGTGTGGCGCGGCGCAGGGATGACCGAACGACTTGTGAAGGTGGCAGAGACGCGAGAGGAAGCGATTGCCGCCCTGGAGGCATTCGACGCGCTAATCCCCGAAGCGCAACCGGGCGACTGGATCGATGATGCGCGTATGCGAGAGAATGCAAAGCGGTGTGACAAGATGCTTTCCGAAGTCGGATTGGAGGACACCGGGGCATGTGTCGCGGATCGGCGGGCGCTGGAGGCGGCAGGATCGGGCGAGGGCAGCGCCGCATGGATCGCGGCGCATTGGCTGGCTGAGTATCACACCTATCAGAGATGCCGGGAGCGGATGGAGGCGGGCGACACGAGCGCGCGCAATCTGGCGCAGATGGCATCGGCCGTGCATGAAATGGGCCGGGCGCAAGAGGAAATGCGCTGGCGTCCCGGCGTTGATCCAAAAACCGGAAGGGCGCGCGAGTCCCTTGCCTTGAGTGGTCGCGCATACAGGGTCGCGTCAGATGATGGGGCGGCACAGAGGCGAGGCCAGACGGCAGAGCGGACCCTAAGAGTATTGGAGGAGATGCAGCGTCTCATTGTAGCTGGTTACAGCATTTCGAGTGCCGCCGAGATATCGGCGAAGAACGAGTTAAGATCGGCAAAGAACGCAGACGTAAGCGATGCAGACATTCGTAAGTGTACCGACGCGAACCGAGCGCTTTGGTATCGGCACAAGAAATCTGTGACAGACCCCTGAAATGTCACAACGGCAATAGACGACATTGGCCCCACGTCATCCGCAAAACGCGAAATGTGAGGCCAACTAATGACAACGATTAACGACCTTATCAGCGAAGCCGACTACGCCGCCGCGCGTGGCGTATCGCTCCGGACTGTGCAGCGCGAACGGGCGCAGCGCATCGGACCGCCCTTCATCAAACTGGGCCGCGCGATCTACTACCGCCCGGCTTCGATCGATCAATGGTTGATCGATCAAGAGCAGGTGCAGCCGCGCGCCGCCAAGCGATCCGCCGCATAAGAAAACCCCGCCCGCGTGGTGCACGGACGAGGCTGGGGCATGGGCAGATCGGGCAGAACTGCTGACCTTTTATAGCACGCCGTCGCGCCTTGGGCAAATGCCGAGGCACGAGCAATGAAACACGAATTCAAGACGCCGGAAATGCGCCATCGGGCCGAATGGGCGGCAACGTTGGCAATGGTGTTTGAACATGCCCACCCGGCCGAGGCGGTTCCGCTTGCTGTGGCCTATGCGGAGAGCTTCGAAACGGGCGGGCCGCGACTCGGCGATCCGTTCGGCATGGTTGCATCGGATGCGGGAATATGGGCGCGGTCAGCCCCGCCGCATGAGTTGATCGCCTACACGCTGGCCGGGCTGGAGCAAATGCCCAAGGCTCACCTTTCCAATCCGGCCCGCAAGAAGCTGTTCAAGCATCTGTGGAAGGACTTCACCGACCGGGACCGCACCGCCTTCCTGCGCCATGTGACGGGGGCGGCGTGATGGACGGAAACGAATGGGCTGATCTGGGGAAGGTCGAGGACTTGACCGCTGCCAATGCGCAGGCCGAGGTCAAACGCCTCGCCGGGCTGGACCGGGCAGCCTACGAAAGCGAACGGAAGGACGCCGCAGCACGGATGGGCTGGCGGGCTTCGGTGCTAGATGCGGAAGTGAATAGGCACCGCCCGCAAGATCACGACGACGACAGTGGTGGCGACGGCGGGCTGGAAACGCTCACGCCATGGCCGGATGCGGTTGACGGTGCATCGCTGGCCGAGGAAATCCGCGACCGCCTGCGCGCCCATGTGGTTTTTTCCACCGCTGCCGACGCAGACGCCGCGACCTTATGGATCTTCGGGTCGTATCTGATGGACGTTTGGCGCCTCTGGCCGCGCCTACTGATCACAAGCCCGACGAAGGCTTGCGGCAAGAGTACGCTGCTGGAGGTCATCGACGCGATGGCGCATCGGGGGCTTGTGCTGGCGAACGCCTCGCCCGCCGTCATCTATCGGGCAATTGAGGCATGGGCGCCAACGTTGCTGATGGACGAATGCGACACATGGATGAAGCAGAACGAGGAACTGGCCGGCATCCTGAATAGCGGGCACACCCGACGCACCGCGAACGTGCTGCGGACGGTCGACACAAAGGGCGAGCTGGTTCCCGCGAAGTTCTCGACCTGGTGCCCCATGGTCATCGCCGGGATCGGCAGTCAGCGCGACACGCTCATGTCGCGGTCCATCGTGATCGGCCTGCGCCGCCGGCTGCCCGAGGAGTCGGTTGACCGGCTGCCCTTCGACCTTCACGAGCGGCTCTTGCGCATCCGGCGGCAGGCGCGGCGCTGGGCTGACGACCACCATATGACCCTCGGCAGCATGGACACCGAACCGCCCGACTGCGGCGATGACCGGCGCAGGGACAACTACACACCTTTGTGGAGGATCGCGGCGCTGCTGGGCGCACCGTGGCCGGATCGGATTGCCGCCGCCTATGTCTCACGTTCTGCCAGCGACGACGACGAACCGACCAACATCATGATCCTGCGCGACGTGTGGTCGCTATTCGAGCAGAACGAACACCAGCGCACGCGCACCTCGGCGGAACTGGTTGAGCATCTGGTCGCGATGGATGACCGACCATGGCCGGAGTATCGCCACGGCCGCCCGGTCAGCGCCAGCACGGTCGCCCGGATGCTGCGGCCGTTCGGCGTGAAGTCTCTGAACATCCGCGCCGGAATGAGTGTGGTTAAGGGCTACCAGCGCGACGATGTTAAGGCCGCCTTTGACCGCTACGCCGCACCCCCCGCTTTTCAACCGCTACACCGCTACAAGTCTGATAACATTGCAGAAAATGGCGATACGAACCGCTACACCGGCGATGAATGTAGCGGATTGGAAGCGGGAAAAGACACGCAAAAACAAAGCTGTAGCGGCGTAGCGGCTGAAAACCCCCCTGTGGTGGACCCGGAGGTTCACAACCCGGATGCATGGCGATGATGGCTGACCCGCTCACCCGCCTGGTCAGCGCCCTTGAGGCGCAGACGGCCGCGCTGGAGCGCATTGCCGACGCGATGGAGACAGCGACAGGCCAGCCAGACACCCCGCCCGACCCGCTGCTGATCGCGCTGGCGGCAACCTTTGCGGGCCGATCTTTCACCAGCGCCGAGGCAATGGCCGCAGCCGTCCACCAAGCCGAAGCCGCCGAGACATCGGGGCAACGGCTTCCCGCCCTACCGGCCGCGCTGGGGCAAGCCAACATCACGAACGCGCACGCGCTGGGCAGGTGGTTGGCTGCGCGTGACGGCGATGGCGTTTCGAGACTGGGCGTGGAGCGCGGCGGCGCTTTCTGGGCAATCGATGCGGTTTTGAAACCGCGCCGCCTTACCTATCGCGATGAAACATAACGGTTTTCTTTCGGTTTCAAAACCGCGCGAAACCGCAGTGGTCATTCGGATCAGGCTGCCAGGCCGGTAGTATGGACGTCAGCAAATCAGCACGAGGCCGACATGATTGACGAAATCGACAACCTTCCCCGACTCCGCGATCCGCGCAGCCTTTCCGGATCGTTTGTCCGGGCCGCGCAGCTTCTCTTGAAACACGGATCGCTGAATGAGGCCACTGAAGCGGCAGAGCGATCCGGCGCCAGCCGGGATGCGGTCCTCTTCCTGCGGACCAAGGCCGCATTGACGACTGGGACTGCGGATTGGGGCGCCGCCCTGGCCGGTGAAGGTGCGGTCGGTGGTTTCGTGGAGGCGCTAAGGTCAAGCTCCGCTTACGTCGCCTTCGCCGCCCTTGCGAACGAAGTGCCGCTTCGCCAGCGGATCATTGCATGGTCGGGCCTGCCTGTGGCCTTCGAACGCACGAGCGAGGGCGATCCGTTTCCGGTCATCGCGGGCAGCATGGAGCCGGTGACGCTGGCGCCGCGCGATGTTGGCGCGTTGATCGTCGCATCAAAGGAAGCGCTGGACGCCGATGCCGCCGGCTTCGAGATTCTGCGCCGTGAACTTCTCCGCGCCGGTGCCGCCGGTGTTGACACCGAGTTTTTCGCCACCGTGATCGCCGATCTGACCGCCGCCCCCGCCGATGCCGAAGATCCGCTGCCAGCGATCACGACGGCGATGGCTGAAGTCATCATTTCCGGCGGATCGCGGCCAATGTTCTTTGCCGGTGTTGGCGCTGCCCGGTATCTGTCGACGGCGCAGAACGACCTGGGCCGGATTTTCCCCGAGATGACGCCGCTGGGCGGATCGATCCTTGGCATCCCGGTGATGGTCAGCGACTACATTGGCGACCCCGAATTGCTGCTGATCGACGGGGCCGGCTGGAACATCGCGCCGCCCGCCTTCGACGTTCGCGCCGGCGGGCAAGGCGTGGTCCGCTTCCAAGGCCAAGATGCACCGGTCAGTCTTTGGCAGAACAACCTGATCAGCATGCGCGTCATCGGCACTTTCGGCATGGAAGCGCTGCGCGACAACACTGCATCGCTGATCGAGTTTGGATCCTGACGATGGGCAATCAACTGGATTACGACGCAATCGCCACCGCTCTACTGGAAGGGACGCAAGCCCTGATCGCAAAGCGGATTGGCCCGCTTGAGGCACGGATCGCCAGCCTTGAGGCCGACCGAGGCAAGGGGATGAATTATTGTGGCGTGCATCAACGCGCGCAGGACTACCGGCGCGGCGATGGCGTCACCTTCAAAGGCGGATTGTGGATTGCCACAGAGGACACCAGTGCGACGCCCGGCGACGGACCCGCATGGCAATTAGCATCGAAAGGGGGCTGACATGGACGACGATCACGATGACTTCGCAACAACCGAGGCGCTGAAAATTCTGGGCGCGGCATGGGATAAGTTGGCCCTACGCCTGATCGCCCGACACGCTGAAATCGCGGCAATCCGGGCGCGGGCGCGGGGCGCTACCTTCGAGGCCGCAGCCGAGGCCGCACAAGAGAAGGTCAACGTGGTGGCGCATGAGGTCGCACTGGAGCGCGCAGCCTTACAGGCGCGGATCGAGGCGCTGACCGCCGACCGACACTGACACACCGGGGGGCGCTCCAGTCATGGGCACGATCAAACCGGACACCGGGCGCAAAGTCTTCGCTTCATAAAGCGGGAGAAACGCCAGATGGCGAAACGCGGCAGACCTTCAGCGGCAGACCTGACGACGCCGCGCGCACCTGTTGAGAGGCAGGACAGACCCGACGCCTGCTATTCATTGGCAGACGAAGCGGCCGAGGTGTGGCAGGCGACGGTTGAGGCCCTGCCCGCCGACTGGATCGGGGCCGAGGCTCTGCCCGTCTTGGCCGCATACTGCCGCACCACGGTTGCGATGCGCCGTCTGGGGCAGTTGATCCACCAAGCGGAGTATCGGCCCGGCGATCTGGACCTTGGCGAATACAGCACGCTGTTGAAGCTGCACGCGCAACAGGCGCAGGCCCTCAAGACGTTGGCGACTTCGCTGCGCCTGACGCCGCAGAGCCGCTACAAGGCCGAGGCTGCCGCCCGGCGGATGGGCAACCACAACACAGGGAAACGACCGTGGGAGATATGAGGGCGAGGCAGTGAAGCCGCACAAACCGACATGGCAAGACGCTGCCAACCGCGATCAGCTTTACGGCAGACGCTGGCGGAGCGCGCGCAAGGCATTCCTGCGCGACAACCCGGTTTGCGTGATGTGCCAGCAAGACGGCATCGCGACGCCCGCTAGCGTCGTGGACCACATGACCCCACACAAGGGCGACCCCGGCATCTTCTGGGATCAAGATAAGTGGCAGCCCCTATGTCAGCCCTGCCATGATCGGCACAAGCAACGCCAAGAGAAGTCAGGCAAGACCCCGCTGCGCTTCACCGATGACGGGCAAGTGATCTGGCCGGACCGATGACCGGGGGGCGTTGGAGGCTGAAAAGACGGCCTTGCGGACACCGGGCGGCAACAAAAGCGCACGCAAAACCACATTAGCGTTCTGGAGTGTCTGAATTGGCTTCTGACCACTGATGAGCGCACCTGATGCCCGTCTGCACCTGATGCCCGTCTGTAGTCATCCGTACGCTGTTCGCCGGGCGGTCGCGCAAGCATAGCCCGCATCAATCATGGAGATGCTGCAGCGGGTTTTGATGGGCAGTTTGCTCATGCCCTTGTCTTATTGGCATAAATCGCCTTAGAAAGCCAAGAACTCAGTTAGAAATCACATAGGTGCTCTGCGACTACATCCCAGTCTGGATCAAGCATTTCTTCAATGCAGTCCCTCGGGATGGCAACAATGTTCACCAAATCGTCCACGGTCAGTCTTCCGTCCGCAATCTTCTGTCGAGCAATCAGGCGGGCAGCCTTGGGGAAAAGAAGCATCATGGCCTGCCCTTGTGCTAGCACGTCTTTCGCAACCTTGAGTTTTGCGATCTGCAACTTTTCGCCCGGTGCTATCTTGTCGCAAAGTGCGCGCGCCAGCTCTATCACTTCGTCTGCGTCATGCGTCTTAGTCGCGGCCGAGTCGCACACATGAACCAACTCTTTCGCGCAGATTATCCGCTGAACAGCGTGGTCTGTATTGCTTGGGTAAACTATCAGAGAAACCCATTTGGGATCACCATATGGCCCGTTATGTTCACGCCATTGGACATACGTTCCGCAGAGTTGAGTCATGTCCATTGCTTCTGCGACAACCCTGATGTCATCTTGATATCCGAGTTCTACTAGCGCGTCACAGATGTCTTGAATCTCAATGGGGAGCTCGGCGCGTCCATCGAACTTGGCTTGTAAGTTGCGGAACAAGTATATTGCCCTCAAAGAAGAAAGACCCGGCAAGAGCCGGGTCTACCATCGAACTTGTTGCATCCACAAGGTTGTAACCAAGTTATAACCTTGTTTTCGCAATCCCCGTTACGGGAGGCTCATGCGGCATACCACGTTTAATGGCCGATCCGATGACCCTCGCCGCTTCAGCGCACATAGCGTCCTTGTCCGGCGAAGTGCCGGCAAGAAACTTGAAATTCTGTAGCTCGCGCCCCCCTTCAGACAGAAGGGTGCGAAGCGCCAGCGCTCCGTTCTCAGTCATTTCCCTCTCTCCTTCTCGCCACCTCTCAGCGGCAGCTTGGGTTGCAACATGCGAGCGCCGCTCAGCGCTCACGGCTTTCTTTTGGGCTTCCGCGCCAGCCACTCCGCTCTTGCGGGGATTCGGAGCTACGTGCCCCGTATCCTGATCACCGCCAGTGGCGATCAGCGCGTCTTGTACAGCGCAGCTGATCGTGTCGGCTGGCCGTTTCTGCCCTTGTGGTCCCTTAGGCATAACTCTCCACACTCCCGTGCTCTGACTGATTCACTGTCAAGAACACTTTTCTCTTGTACACACCCAAAGCTTACAGCAACAAGCCGATTCGGGCACTATTTTTCGTTGGCTGCGCCAAGTGTGGCCTATGTGTCAAGTCATCCACACACACATAGTAACACCTTTATCCACAATCAACGCGCTCATAATGGTGTAGTTCCTCACGTCTGCGTTAAGGTTCCCTGAACACTCCCGCCGGTGCGCAGTCCCTCACTCCCTACTTTCAAACTGAGACACTCTTGTAGAGCGCAGCATCTTTTCGCCTGCCACTGCCACTGCCGCTGACCTTGGGCTTCTCCGTGATGAAATCCACGAGACGCGATAACACGAGCGGTGTTGAATATGCGAACGCCGACTTTGGCTGCCGCGCAAGTAGGCGAAGGGGCAAGGAAACACCCCTTCGCCCGTCCAGCACTCTCAACACCGGCACACCACCACGGACGCGGCATGATGGCGCGGGAAGGTTTGCATACGGTTAGCGGTGCCCAATCACGCCAAGGTCGGGGCCACGCTGGCCGCGTCTAGGCTCTGGTGGTGAAGGAATCGGGCCGGTGACGCGGCGCGAAAAATCCAGTGACAAATCCAGTGACAAGGCCAAAGTCCGCCTTAAAGGGCCGATCCGGACCTATCTTAACTCTTTGGTTTACTTGGGATTTTTGGCTCCGGCGGTAGGGATCGAACCTACGACCAATTGATTAACAGTCAACTGCTCTACCGCTGAGCTACGCCGGAACTGGGCGCGCTATAGCAAGCGTTCGGCATGTCGTCCAGAGGGGCTGCGGCAAAATCGATGCCTTGGGAGAGGGACGGTCATGCGCGGCGAAAGCGGCTTTCCGGTGACAGTTCACCCAACGGTTCGGCCTGTCCGCGCGACGACAGATCGATCAGATGCGCCAGCAGGTTCCGTTCGGCGGCGGGGCGCAGGGCAGGCGGCGTGTCGGCATAGACCTGGGCGGCCAGTTCGGGGATCGTTTTCGCCGTGGATCCCAACGCCGCGAGAATCATGTCCTCTCGCGAAAGCCGATGCGCCCGCAGCGCCTCGATGCGCGCCTGTGGCTCTGTTACCGGAGCGCCGTGGCCGGGGTGGAGTATCCGCGCATCGAAAGCCTGCAGTCGGTCGAGCGAAAGCATGTAGGCCGCCATGTCGCCATCTGGGGGCGAGACCAGCGAACTGGCCCAGCCCATGACGTGATCGCCGCTGAACACCCGGTCGCCCCACTGAAAGCACAGATGCCCGCCAAAGTGGCCGGGGGTCCAGATCGCGCGGATCTGCCAGCCCGCACCCGTCGTCACCTGACCGTCTGCAAGCGCGGCGTCGGGGCGGAACCCCGCATCCACGCCTTCGCCGCCGCCGATACTGGCGCGGCGGGCCAGGGCGACCATCTCGGGGCTGCGCCCGGCGTCGGCCGGACCGAAGCCCAGCACCGGTGCGCCGGTCCGCTGCGCCAGTGGCCGCGCAAGCGGCGCGTGGTCCAGATGCGCGTGGGTCACGAAGATGTGGCTGATCCGCTCGTCCGGCGTCAGCGCCGCCAGGATCGCGCTCAAATGTGCCGGATCGGCGGGGCCGGGATCGATCACCGCCACCTCGCCCTCGCCAACGATATAGGTATTTGTTCCGCGAAAGGTCATCGGCGACGGGTTTGGCGCCAGAACGCGCCGCACTCCCTGTTCTAGCCGCTCGGCCCGCCCCGGTTCCGGTGCGAAACTCTCGCTCACCTGCGCCGTTCCTCCTGCCTGTTACAGCCGTTCTGGCGCGCCGGAAAACCGTTTGCAAGCGCGCGCGCCGGGTCTAGGGTCGCGCCATGATGTTCGGCTGGCTCAAAACCCTCGTCCCGCGCGGCCTTTACGGGCGGGCCGCTCTCATCCTTCTTGTGCCGATCGTCACGATCCAGTTGGTCGTGTCGATCATGTTCATCCAGCGCCATTACGAGGCGGTGACCCGGCAGATGACCGAAAGCATCGTGCTGGAGATCGGGTACCTGCTGCAGGAGGTGGCAGAAGCCCCGGATCTGACGCGCGCTCAGGTGGCGCTGGACCGGCTGACCGCACCGCTGGCCCTGTCGGTGGTGCTGCCCGCAACGACCGGCCTGACCGACGAACGGTTGTTCTACGATCTTTCCGGCCGCGCGATGATGACCAGCTTCCGCGAGAGGTTGCCTCAGACGCTGGCAATCGACCTGGTCATGGACAAGCGGCAGGTGCATATCCTGCTGGAGACGCGGCATGGGCCGATGCTGGTGGTGCTGGACCGGCGGCGCGTGTCGGCCTCGAACCCGCACCAGTTGCTTGTCCTGATGATCGTCACGTCGATCCTGATGACGCTGATCGCCTATCTGTTCCTGCGCAACCAGATGCGCCCGATTGCGCGGCTGGCGGCAGCGGCCGATGCCTTCGGCAAGGGACGCTCTGTGCCCTACACGCCGCGCGGGGCGGCCGAGGTTCGGGCGGCGGGTGCGGCCTTTCTGGACATGCGGCGGCGGATCGAGCGGGCGATCGAACAGCGCACGCTGCTGCTGTCCGGCGTCAGCCATGATCTGCGCACGCCGCTGACGCGCCTGAAGCTGGGTCTGGAGATGCTCGAAGATGACGCGGAGACGGCGGCTCTGCGGCGCGACGTGGCAGATATGGAGCGCCTGCTCGATGCATTTCTTGGCTTCGTGCGGGCAGATGCGCTGGACGATCCGGAGCCGACCGATCCTCATGCGCTGCTGGATCGGGTGGTGGGTGACGCTGCGCGTTCGGGGCAGGATGTGCGTATTGCCGGTATCTCGGGACGAGGAGAGGCCATGCTGCGTCCGCAGGCGGTGCGCCGCGCGCTGGAGAATCTTCTGGGTAATGCAATGCGCTACGGAACCCGCGCCGAGGTTTCTCTGGCCATCGACCCCGCCGAGGTGCGGCTGGTGGTCGAGGATGATGGTCCCGGAATCCCCTCAGACCGGCGTGACGAGGCGCTTCGGCCCTTCACCCGGCTGGACGAGGCGCGCAATCAGGATCGCGGCTCTGGCGTCGGGCTCGGCCTTGCAATCGCGCAGGATGTCGCACGCGGCCACGGCGGCAACCTGACGCTGGGCGAGAGCAGCCGCCTCGGTGGGTTGCGCGCGGAACTGACGCTGGCGCGCTAGTCGCGGAAGTTGCGACTGTCCTTGATCTGGTCCCAGGCCCAGACGACCTCTTGCAGACGGTCCTCGTCTGCGCGGTTTCCGGCGTTCATGTCTGGATGAAGATCCTTCACCAGGCTCTTGTATTGCTTGCGTATCTCTGCCCGTGTCCAGTGATCTCGGGCGTCGAGGATCTCCAGCGCGCGGCGTTCGGTCGGCGGCAGGCGGCGCGACTGGGTGCTGCTGCGGCCGGGGTTCTGGGTGGCCTTGTCGCCCAGAATTTCCAGCGGGTCGTTCACACCCAGTCGCGCCCAGGCCAGCCCTTCCTCACCCTGATCGCTGAACGGCTTGGTCTGGCGCCCCCAGACGCGGTCGGAGTTGATGAATTGCTGGAACTCCTCCTCGGTCTGGCCGGTGAAGAAGTTCCATTTCAGGTTGTACTCGCGCACATGCTCCTTGCAGAACCACCAGTATTCATTCAGCCGCTCGGGCGATTTCGGCGCCCGGTACTGGCCTGCCTCGGTGCAGCCGGGCTGGTCGCACTGCCGGGTGGAGGACTCAAAGGCGCCCGACATGCCCCGGCGCCCCTTGTTGCGGCGCTTCTTGTCCGCCGACACGCGCATGTCGAACTCAAAAGGCGGTCGCTGTGACATCCGATGGTCCTTTCCGACTCGGGCCAGCAAGTCTAGAGTCTTTCGCGTCCGGTTGAAGGGGTTGACAGGCAAAATGAGCGTATCGACGCAGATAAAACAGCGGCTGGAACAGGCATTCACGCCCACGCGACTGGAGGTGATCAACGAAAGCGACCAACACCGCGGCCATGCGGGTGACGACGGGTCGGGCGAAAGCCATTTCCGGGTGGTGATCCGGGCGCCGGCACTGGGGGAAATGGGCCGGATCGCGCGTCACCGGGCGATCCACGGTGCGCTCGGCGCCGATCTGGTCGCGCGGATTCACGCGCTTTCGATCGACGCGGCCGCCTGACCGACCGGCAGGTCAGGTCTGCGGGTCGGTCGTTTCCTTGCCGTTCGCGCGGCCGTTGTTGCGGCGTGCGCCAAACAGCGGGATCGGCATGCGCGGGGCGGCGGTATCCACCTTGGCCGGCCCGATCTTTGGCCCGTCCCTGCGAATGGGCATCGGGGCCAGGGGGGCGACGCCTGCAGGCTGCGGCGGAGGCGGCGGGGCCGCGACAAGCGCGCCAGCCGTCGTGGTCTCGCCCTTGGCGGGCGTCACGGTCTCTGCGTTGCCAACTTCTACCTCTGCCAGGTCGAAGCGACGACGAAACACCAGCATATGCTGGAACTTTGTGGTCTTTCCGGTGAAGCCCACCCGCTCCTCGCAGGGAAGGGTGTCGGCACGCTGATACTCCCACCCGTCCAGCGCCATCTGGTTCATCAGCACCGTCAGCGCATGGGCAAAACGATCCGGCGTCGTCTTCGCGCCCTTGATCTTCTCGCCCCGCGCCGGTGCGGGCACCACCTTGTACTCAAACCGTTCCATGCCTTCCCCCCGGAATATGCCCTTTGAAAATAGGCGAAAATGCCTGCGCCTCCAAGGGCCGTTTCACGACCGGCGGCATTTTCGCCCAAAGGCAGGGGTCAAAGGCCCAGTTTCTGCGTCACCAGCGCGTTGACGGCCGCCGGGTTTGCCTTGCCGCCGGTGGATTTCATCACCTGCCCGACGAACCAACCTGCCAGCTTCGGGTTGGCCTTGGCCTTTTCCACCTGCGCCGGGTTCGCCGCGATCACCGCGTCCACCGCCGCCTCGATCTCGCCGGTGTCCGTGACCTGCCGCATCCCGCGCGCCTCGACGATTGCCGCCGGGTCGCCGCCCTCGGTCCACAGGATCTCGAACAGATCCTTGGCGATCTTGCCCGAAATATCGCCCTTGGCGATCAGGTCCAGCATGCCGCCCAGTTGCGCGGCACTTACCGGGCTGTCGGCAATGCCCAGCCCCTGCTTGTTCAGCCGCCCGAACAACTCGTTGATGACCCAGTTCGCCGCCTGCTTGCCGTCACGCCCCTCGGCCACCGCCTCGAAGAACGCGGCCGACTCCAGATCAGCCGTCAGCACGCTGGCGTCATAGTCGGTCAGCCCGTAGTCGCCCATGAACCGCGCCTTCTTGGCGTCTGGCAGCTCCGGCAGGCTGGCGCGGATACCCTCGATCCAGTCTTCCTCCAGTTCCAGAGGCAACAGGTCGGGGCAGGGGAAGTAGCGATAGTCATGTGCTTCTTCCTTGGACCGCATCGACCGCGTCTCGCCCTTGTCGGGGTCGTAAAGGCGGGTCTCCTGATCGACCTTGCCGCCGTCTTCCAGAATGGCGATCTGGCGCCGCGCCTCGTACTCGATGGCGGCTTGGATGAAACGCATGGAGTTCATGTTCTTGATCTCGCATCGTGTGCCGAGGTGCGAAAAGTCCTGCGTTTCCTGATACTTCTCGTACTGCCCCGGCCGGCAGACGCTGACGTTCACGTCGGCGCGCAGGTTGCCGTTCTGCATGTTGCCGTCGCAGGTGCCCAGGTAACGCAGGATCTGGCGCAGCTTCACCACATAGGCCGCCGCCTCCTCCGGTCCCCGGATATCCGGTCTGCTGACAATCTCCATCAGCGCGACGCCGGTGCGGTTCAGGTCCACGAAACTCAAGCTTGGGTCCATGTCGTGGATCGACTTGCCGGCGTCCTGCTCGATATGGATGCGCTCGATCCGCACCAGCCGCGCCACACCCGGCCCCATCTCTACCAGCACTTCGCCCTCGCCTACGATGGGGTGGTAAAGCTGGCTGATCTGATAGCCCTGCGGCAGGTCGGGGTAGAAATAGTTCTTGCGGTCAAACGCGCTGACCCGGTTGATCGCGGCTTTCAGCCCCAGCCCGGTGCGCACCGCCTGCTCGACGCAGAACTCGTTGATGACCGGCAGCATCCCCGGCATCGCCGCATCGACGAAGCTGACATTGGAATTGGGTTCGGCCCCGAACTCGGTGGAGGCACCAGAGAACAGCTTCGCCTTCGATGCGACCTGGGCGTGCACCTCCATGCCGATGACAAGTTCCCAATCCTCGCGCGCGCCGTGGATCACCTTGGGCGTGGGCGGGGTGAAGGTCAGGTCGAGCATCGGGCACTCCATCCGGGTCTGGCGGCCGTTCTAGGACAGGGGATAAGGCGGGGCAAGCCTGCCCGATGGGCGAGGTTCCGCCGAACGGGCCGAGTCCGACGCGCGAACTTCCGCCAAGCGTTAACGAAAGGTTAACAGCCGCACTTGCCCGGCCGCGCCGCTCGGCGCAGGGACATCAGGCCGCCACGTATCGAGCGGTGCCACCGAAGTCCTGTCGCATGTTCACGCTGTCCCGCCTGCGCCCGCTCGCCCTTGTATTGTCTCTCGCCGCCCTTCCGGCCTGCATGTTCGGAGTGCCGGAGCCAGAGGCGGAACTGCCGGTCACCCGCTGGGACCACCGGCCAGAGGCAGAGGACTGGACCCGCACGGCGTTAACGGCCATCGAGACGCACGGGACGGCGCTGCCCGCGACCCTGCCGGCGGATGTGGAGCGTTTCTGCCCCGGCTACGCCACCGCATCCGAGGAAGATCGGGCTGCCTTCTGGGTCGGCCTCTTCTCGGCGCTCGCGGAGTACGAAAGCACCTGGAACCCCCGCGCTGCTGGCGCTGGCGGGCTTTACCGGGGCCTTCTCCAGATCTCGCCGCGCACCGCCAACTGGTTCGGCTGCCGCGCCGGGGCCGAAGAGCTGTATGATGGCAGCGCGAACCTGTCCTGCGCCGTCCGGATCGCCGCACGTCAGGTCGAACGCACAGGTGTCGTGGTGGGCGAGAATGGCCGCTGGGGCGGTCTGGCCGCCGACTGGGGGCCGATGCGCGACTCGCGCAAGGTCGATGCCATGGCTGCCTGGACCAGCCGGCAAAGCTACTGCCAGGCGACCTGATCGGCGAACCCGCAGCAACCTGGCGACTTCTGTCCGTGTTTGCGGCGAGGCGCAGGCTTCTGTGCGTTTATTAGGTATGCACGTTGTATGCACGGCAGATGCACGTGAATCATACGTAGGTGCACACCCGGTTTTCAGCCCAGCATCCGCCCCATCATCTCGGCCAGATCCCGGCTCAGATCCGGCGCCGCGAGCATCCGCGTAAGCTCGGCCCGGATCAGCGACTGACGGTCAGCATCGTAGCGGCCCCATGTCTCGAACGCCGTGGACATCCGCGCCGCAGTCTGCGGATTGACCGGGTCCAGCCGCAAAAGCCAATCGGAAACAAGGCGGTAGCCCGCGCCTGTGGGGTCATGGAACCCGGCAGCATTGCCCGACAGCGCGCCGATGACCGCCCGGAAGCGATTGGGGTTCTTCCAGTCGAAATCGTCCCGCTCGGTCAGCGCCTTCGCCGTGGCGACCGCCGCCTCGGGCGCGGCATGGGCGACCTGCAGCGCGAACCACTTGTCGATCACCAGCCGATCATCCCGCCACTGACGATGGAACGCCGCCAGTTCCTCCTGCCCAACCCCATGATTCAAAAGGCAACTCAGCGCGCCAAGCTGCTCGGTCATGTTGTCGGCGGCAGCAAATTGCCGGGCCGCACGGGCACCGCCGTCCAGATAGGACAGAAGGCTCAGCGCGGTCAGCCGCAGCGCCCGGCACCCTGCTGCGCGGGCATCGGGCGAATACGGGCCGGGCACCAACATCGCATCATAAAGCTTTGGCAGATCACGGGAAAGATGCTCTGCCAGCCTGTTTGCCAGCCGTCGCCGCGCGGCATGGATACGCAGCGGATCCGGGGTGATGCCACTGTCATGCAGGCTCTGCGCCATGTCGTCTTCGCTGGGCAGCCGCAGCGCCAGCGCCCGGAACGCGGGATCGAGCGTCTCGTCCCGCGCAACTTTTTCCAACGCTCCCAGATAATTCGGCCCCGGTGCCGCATTCTCGGTCACCATCCGCGTGAGCACATCCTTGGCCAGTTGCCGCCCGGCTTCCCACTTGTTGAACGGATCGGTGTCATGGGCGAGCAGAAAGGCCCGATCCTCTGCCGTCATCTCGCGCTCCAGTATCACCGGGGCCGAGAAGCCACGCAGGATGGAGGCCGAGGGCCGTTCGGTCAGGCCTTTGAACGAAAACGATTGTTCCGTTCGGTCGAGTTCCAGAACCTTGGTCGGCAGTACCTCCTCGCCGGCGGGTGAAAGAAGCCCAACGGCAACCGGGATGACCAGCGGCTGTTTCGACGGCTGCCCCGGCGTGGCGGGCGTCGTCTGGCGCAGCGTCAGGGTAAAGGTCTCGCCGTCCCAGTCCTCGGTCACGCTCAGCCGCGGTGTCCCGGCCTGCGAATACCAGCGCGCAAACTGGCTCAGGTCGCGGCCCGTCACTTCCTCGAAGACGGCAATCCAGTCCTCGATGGTGCAGGCCTGCCCGTCGTGTCGGTCGAAATAGAGTGTCAGTGCCGCGTAGTAGGCGTCATCACCCACCAGCGTCTTGAGCATCCCTATCAGCTCGGCGCCCTTCTCGTAGACTGTGGCCGTGTAGAAGTTGTTGATCTCCTGATAGCTTTCCGGCCGCACATTATGGGCCAGCGGGCCGGTATCCTCGCGGAACTGGCGCGCGCGCAGGGTCAGCACATCCTCGATCCGCTTCACCGCGCGGGACCGTTCGTCGCCCGCGAACTGCTGGTCGCGATAGACCGTCAGCCCCTCTTTCAGGCAGAGCTGGAACCAGTCGCGGCAGGTGATCCGGTTGCCGGTCCAGTTGTGGAAATACTCATGCGCGATGATCCGTTCGATATGCTCGTAATCCGTATCCGTCGCGGTTTCCGGGCTGGCGAGAACGTATTTGGAGTTGAAGATGTTCAGCCCCTTGTTCTCCATCGCGCCCATGTTGAAATCGTCCACCGCCACCACGTTGAACACGTCGAGGTCGTATTCGCGCCCGTAGACCCGTTCATCCCAGCGCATCGACCGGATCAGCGCGTCCATCGCATAGGCGCATCGCCCCTCGTCGCCCGGCCGAACCCAGATGTTCAGATCGACCGCGCGTCCAGAGGCGGTGACAAAACGGTCGGAATGCGCCACGAGATCGCCTGCGACGAGTGCGAACAGATAGGCGGGCTTTGGCCAGGGGTCGTGCCATTCGGCCCAGCCGGGGCCGCTGGACACCGGATTGCCGTTCGACAGCAGCACCGGCAGATCGCCCTCGATCCGCACGCGGAAGGTGGCCATGACATCGGGCCGGTCGGGGTAGAAGGTGATCTTGCGAAAGCCCTCGGCCTCGCATTGGGTGCAATACATGCCGCGTGACATGTAGAGCCCTTCCAGCGCGGTGTTCGCGGCGGGGTCGATCTCTACCTCGGCGGCCCAGGTGAAGGCGTCGTCGGGCAGGTTGTCGGCGGTCAGGCGCAGGCCGTCCTGGCCGGGGTTCACGGTGACGGGCTGGCCGTCGATCTCGGCGCGGATCAGTGTCAGCCCCTCTCCATCCAGCCACAGGTCGTCGCGCGGGACTGCGGGGTTGGGGCGGAAGCGGATGCGGGAGGTGACGCGCGTCGCCGAGGGGTGCAGCCGGAACGTCAGGTCGACCTCGTCCACCAGCCAGGCCGATGGGCGATAGTCGGACAGGTAGACGGTCTTTGGCTGGGCGTCGCGCAAGGCTTTCTCCTTCTTCGGTGGGGCTGGATGGCTTCGTTCCTGCCGCGAGTCTAGGGGAGCAGGCGGCGGTTGCAAGCCGGGTTCCGGCGGCGGCGGGGGATGATGAAACAAATGCCGGAGTTTCGCGTTGTGTCAGTGAAGCAGCAAGAAAAGGAGCTTTCGTGTCCTCTCCCGAACCGGATCTGGAAAAGCAGAAACGACGCCATGGCGGCCCGCTGATCGGGATAACCGGCGTGCTTATTTTCGTGGCCATCCTGTTCATCGGCTGGTCGTTCTGGAGCGCGCAGGAGGCTACACCGCCAGAGGGGGCCGATGTTCAGATCGATGGCCGGACCGGTGAGCCGACCGATGCCGAGACGCCGGGTGCGCCGGTTGAGGTGCCTGCGGACTGATATTCGTGCGGGGCGGTGACGGGGGTTTTGTCCACGCGTGGACAGAATCCCAAGTGACTGATTTCGCGGGATTGCGTGTTTTCTGTTAACCGTGGCGTAACTCTTTGTTCCCGGTTTCCACCTACCCGTGCCGCGCCGCGACGGTCTTCAGGACCGAGAATCCATACAGCGCCTCGAACCCCTTTTCGCGGCCGTGGCCGGATTTGCCGACGCCGCCGAAGGGCAGTTCCACCCCGCCGCCCGCGCCGTAGTTGTTCACGAACACCTGCCCGGCGCGCAGGCGCTTTGCCAGCCGCATCTGCCGCGCGCCGCTGTCGGTCCAGACACCGGCCACCAGCCCGTAGGCGGTGCCGTTGGCGATGGCGACGGCCTCATCCTCATAATCGAAGGGCAGGATCACCTGCACCGGGCCAAAGATCTCATCCTGCGCCAGAGGGTGATCGGGGGCCAGGCCGCCGATCAGGGCGGGGGCGACATAGTGGCCGGCGCCGGGGGCGCCATCCACAATCCGGCCACGGGCGAGGTGGGCGGCGCTGGCCAGAAACCCCTCCACCACGGATTTCTGCCGGGTCGAGATCAGCGGGCCGACGCGCAGGTCATCGAGCGCGGGGCCGGTGGTCAGGTCGGCATAGGCGGCGGCCATGCGGTCCGTCACCTCGTCCAGCCGGTCGCGGTGGACGAGGATCCGGCTGGCGGCGGAGCAGGTTTGCCCGGCGTTCTGGATCCCGGCGTTGACGAGGAAGGGCAGGGCGGCATCCACATCTGCATCGGGAAAGACGATCTGCGGGGATTTTCCGCCCAGTTCCAGCGTCACCGGCACGATGTTTTTCGCCGCCGCCGCCTGAATCAGCGCGCCGATGGCGACCGAGCCGGTGAAGGAGATGTGGTTGACGCCCGGATGGGCCGACAGCGCCGCGCCCGCCTCCTCTCCCACCCCCGGCACGACGTTCAGCGCGCCCGCTGGCAATCCGGCCTCCACCGCGATCCGCGCGAAGGCCAGCGCGGTCAGGCTGGCCTCTTCTGCCGGTTTCAGGACGCAGGCATTGCCCATCGCCAGCGCCGCGCCGACCGACCGGCCGATGATCTGCATGGGATAGTTCCACGGCACGATATGGGCGGTGACCCCATGCGGTTCGCGCAGCGTATAGACGGTGTAGCCGTCCTGATAGGGGATGGTGTGGCCCATCACCTTGTCGGCCGCGCCTGCGTAGAACTCCATGTAGCGGGCCAGCGCCAGCGCGTCGGCGCGGGCCTGGCTCAGCGGCTTGCCCACATCGCGCGCCTCGATCCGCGCCAGATCCTCGGCCCGGTCCAGTACCAGCGCGCCGATGCGGGCGAGGATGCGGCCCCGTTCGGTGGCGGTGCTGCGGCCCCAGTCGCCGGCCATCGCGGATTGGGCGGCGGCGACGGCGGCGTTGACTTCCGACACGCCGCAGCGGGCGATTTCGGCGACCGTTTCGCCGGTGGAGGGGTCCTCGACCGGCAGCCGATCTGGCGCGGGCAGCCAGCGGCCACCGATCAGGATCTCGGTCGGGTCAAACCAAAGCTCGGGGATCATCGCGGGCTCCTTCGGTCCAGTCGGGCGGGATCAGCGGCGTGGCGGCGATCAGGGCGCGGGTATAGGGGTGGCTCGGGGCGGAAAACACGTGGTCAGTCGGCCCTTCCTCGACGATCTGGCCCGCCTGCATCACCAGCACCCGGTCGGTGATCGCGCGGACCACATGCAAATCGTGGCTGATGAACAGGTAGGCGAGGCCATATTGCGCCTGCAGGCTGGCCAGCAGGTCGAGGATGCGGGCGCGGACCGAGACGTCGAGGGCCGAGACGGCCTCGTCCAGAACAAGGATTTTCGGGCGGGTGATCAGCGCGCGGGCGATGGCGATGCGCTGGCGCTGGCCACCGGAAAACTCGTGCGGGTATTTCTGCGCGTCGGCGGGGGTCAGGCCCACGTCACTCAGCGCGGTGGCGACGCGGGCGCGCCAGTCGGGCGGGCGGCCGGTCAGGTGGAAGGGTTCGGCCACCAGATGCTCCACCCGCCAGCGGGGGTTGAAGCTGCCGTAGGGGTCCTGGAACACCACCTGGATGCCGGTGCGCAGTTCGTTGGGCATGGCCGGGCCTGCCGGGCGGTCGAACAGGCGGATCTCGCCCGATTGCAGCGGCTCCAGCCCCAGGATGGCGCGGGTGAGGGTGGATTTCCCGCAGCCGGATTCGCCGACGAGGCCGAGGGATTCGCCCGCCTGAAGCGCCAGCGACACGCCGCGCACGGCCTGCACCACGGGGGCGGGGGCGAACAGGTGCTGGCGGGGCAGGGTGTAGGTGCGGTGGGCATCCGCGACCGTCAGAAGCGGCGTCTCCTTCACCTGCACCCGGCGCGCGGGCTGGTGGCTGGAGGCGGCAAAGAGGCGCCGGGTGTAGGGGTGCGCGCGGGTGCGGAACAGGGTTTCTGTCTCTGCCTGCTCCACGATCCGGCCCGCCTGCATCACCGCGACGTGGTGGGCAAGGCCAGACACAACGGCAAGGTCATGGGTGATGAGCAGGAGCGACATGCCCTCATCCGCCACCAGATCGCGCAGGACGCTCAGGATCTGCGCCTGCGTGGTCACGTCGAGCGCGGTGGTGGGTTCATCCGCGATCAGCAGTTTCGGGCGCAGCGCGACGGCCATGGCGATGCAGACCCGCTGCCGCTGCCCGCCGGACAACTCGTGCGGGTAGAGGCTGAGCGGGAAGCGGTCGCCCGCCAGCCCCACGCGGTCCAGCCGCGCGCGGGCCTGGGTGCGGGCGTCCCCGCGGGTGGCGGTGCCGTGGATCACCAGCGTCTCGGCCACCTGATCGCCGATGGTCTGCACCGGGTTCAGCGCGGTCATCGGTTCCTGAAAGATCATCCCGATCTCGGCGCCGCGGATGCGGGTCAGGCGATCCTCGGGCAGGGTCAGCAGGTCGGTGCCGTCCATCCGGGCGCGGCCCGTGACGGTGGCGCCGCGCGGCAGCAGGCCCATCAGTGCCAGCGCGGTCATGGATTTCCCCGACCCGGATTCGCCCACCAGCCCGAAGATGCGCCCCGGTTCCAGATCGAAGCTGACGCCATCGAGGATCGGCGTGCCGGCGATGGAGAGCGAGAGGTTGCGGACGGCGATCAGGCTCATCGCGCGCGCCTGAGCCGGGGGTCGAGCAGGTCGCGCAGCCCGTCGCCCATCAGGTTCAGCCCCAGCACCGTCAGCAAGATGGCAAGGCCGGGGAAGATGGCGAGATGGGGCGCGAGCGCGATCATCGTCTGCGCCTCTGCCAGCATCCGGCCCCAGCTTGGCGTGGGCGGCTGCGCGCCGAGGCCGACGTAGGAGAGGGCGGCTTCGGCGAGGATGCCGAGGCTGAACTGGATGGTGCCCTGCACGATCAAGAGGTTCGCGATGTTGGGCAGGATGTGTTCCACGCTGATCCGCGCGCGGCCCTTGCCCGCCACGCGGGCGGCGCGGATGTAGTCGAGCGTCCAGAGGCTGAGCGCCGCGCCGCGGGTGACGCGGGCGAAGACCGGGGTGTTGAAGATGCCGATGGCGATGATCGCGTTCAGCGCCGAGGGGCCGAAGACCGCGGTGATCAGGATGGCGATGACCAGCGCGGGGAAGGCGAAGATCAGGTCGTTGCCGCGCATGATGACCTCATCCAGCAGCGACCCGCGCGTTGCCGCCGCCAGCAGGCCCAGCGGCACGCCCAGCACCATGCCCATGCCGACCGCGACGATGGCGACGGCGATGGAGGTGCGCGCGCCCACCATCAGCATCGACAGCACGTCGCGGCCGAAGTGATCGGTGCCCAGAAGGTGAGACCCGCCCGGCGGCAGAAGGCGATTGGTGATCGCCATCTGCGTCACGTCAAAGGGCGTCCACAGGAACGAGATCAGCGCGGCAGCGGCAAAGACGGCCGTCATGCAGGCGCCGAGGATCAGCGTCAGCGGCAGCCTCATCCCCGCCGCCTCAATCGGGGGTCGACGGCGGCATAGGCCAGATCGACGAGGAAAGTGACGAGGATCACCGCAAAGACCAAAAGCATCACCACCGATTCCACCACGATCAGATCCCGCTGGGTGATCGCCTGAAAGATCAGCCGGCCGAGGCCGGGCAGGAAGAACACGTTCTCGATGATGATCGCGCCCGCGAGCAGGAACGAGAATTGCAGGCCAATGATCGTCAGCACCGGGATCAGGGCATTGCGCAGCGCGTGCCGCGTGATCGCCTGCCGGCGCGTCAGCCCCTTTGCCCGCGCGGTGCGGATGTAATCCTGATCGAGCGTTTCCAGAACCGACGACCGCATCACACGCGCCAGGATCGACGCCTGCGGCAGTGCCAGCGCCACCGCCGGAAGGGTCAGCGCCTTGATATTGGGCCAGAACCCCTGATCCCAGCCGGGAAACCCGCCCGCCGACACCCAGCGCAGGTTGATCGCGAAGATCAGCACCAGCAGCATCGCGAACCAGAAGTTCGGCACCGCGATGCCAAGCTGCGTCGCCCCCATGATGCCCGCATCCGTCACCGTGCCGCGCCGGGCCGCCGCGATCAGACCCACGGGAAAGGCGATGGCGGTGGAGAGCAAGAGCGCATAAAGCGTCAGCGGCAGCGACACCTCCATCCGCGCCAGCACCAGTTCGCTGACCGGCACGCGGTAGGTGTAGGAGACGCCGAAATCGCCGCGCAGCATGCCGCCGACCCAGGAAAGATAGCGCTGCAGGGCAGAGCCATCGAGGCCCAGTTCCGCCCGCAGCGCCGCCACCGTGTCGGGCGCCGCGTTCATGCCGAGCATGTAGGCCGCCGGATCGCCGGGCACGACCTCGATCACCGCGAAGATCACGACGCTGGCCACGATCAGGCTGATCGTGAGCGAGATCAGGCGCGAGAGGGCGTAGCGCAACATGGGCGGCAGGTTAGTGGCGGTGTCGGGGGCGGTCCAGTGGCCTTGCCCGGTGCCGCGCGGTGCTGTATTGCGGCCACAGGCCGTGGCGATGGCGTCGCCACCGGGGCTGCCCCGATGCCTGCGGTTCCCACGCCACCATCCTGCACGCCGGGATCTTTCGGGGTCCCGCCACAGGCCCCGGTTCAGGAGGTCTGAGATGACGATGGAACGCCCCGCCCACTACCGCTTTGCCAATGGCGACAAGGCCGCGCTTCCCTTTGCCGCCGGGGAATACGAGGCCCGCCTTGCCGGGTTGCGCGCCACCATGGCTGAACAGGGGATCGAGGCTGCGGTGCTGACCTCGATGCACAACGTCGCCTATTATTCCGGCTTCCTCTACTGCTCGTTCGGGCGGCCCTATGGGGTTGTGGTGACGCCCGACGCCTGCGTGACCATCAGCGCCGGGATCGATGGCGGCCAGCCCTGGCGGCGCAGCCACGGCGACAGCCTGACTTATACCGACTGGGCACGCGACAATTTCTGGCGCGCGGTGGCGCATGTCGCCGGAACGGGCCGGGTGCTGGGGGTGGAGGCCGATCACCTGACGTTGGCGGCATCCGAAAAGCTGAACCACTTCCTGAAGCCGTCGCGCGGCGTGGACATCGCGCCCGCGACCATGGCGCAACGGATGCGGAAATCGGCGGGAGAGATCGACCTGATCCGCGCGGGCGCCGCCGTGGCCGACCTTGGCGGCGCGGCGATCCGCGATGCCATCAGCATCGGCGCGCGAGAGATCGACGTGGCGATGGCCGGGCGCGACGCGATGGAGCGGGAAATCGCCCGCCGCTTTCCCGATGCCGAATACCGTGACACCTGGGTCTGGTTCCAGTCCGGCATCAACACCGACGGGGCGCACAACCCGGTGACGGCGCGGCAGGTCCGGCGCGGCGACATCCTGTCGCTGAACTGCTTTCCGATGATCAGCGGATACTACACCGCGCTGGAGCGCACCCTGTTCGCCGGAGAGGTGGACGCGGCCAGCCTGAAGATCTGGCAGGCCAACGTCGCGGCGCATGAACTGGGCCTGTCGCTGATCCGTCCCGGCACAAGCTGCGCGGAAATCACCCACCAGATCAACGATTTCCTGGCCGATCTTGACCTTCTGAAATACCGCAGCTTCGGCTATGGCCACAGCTTCGGCATCCTGTCGCATTACTATGGGCGAGAGGCCGGGCTGGAGCTGCGCGAGGATATCGAGACGGTGCTGGAGCCGGGCATGGTGGTCAGCATGGAGCCGATGCTGACCATCCCCGAAGGTCAGCCTGGCGCGGGCGGCTACCGCGAACATGACATCCTGATCGTGACCGATGACGGGGCCGAGAACATCACCGGCTTCCCCTACGGCCCCGAGCGGAATGTGGTGGGCTAGCGGCCACAGGCGAAAGCCCAGCGAGATTAGGGGGTTGACGGCGGGGCTTTCGGTCTAACTGATAGCAGGGATGGGTGCGTCGGGGGGCGCACCCGCAAGTTCCTAGTCAACGGCTGCCGAAATGTTCAGATCACATCTTCTTCGCGCGGCTCTGCTGCCGCTTGTCGCCCTTCTTGGCCTTGCGGCCTGTGGTGGCCCGCAACCGGACGTGACGCGGGCCGTTCAGGCGCCTGCGCCGGCGGTCGTGGCGCTGTATCAGCCGGTGGTCGATGGCGAATATGTCATTCCCGGCGTGCATCCGGGCTATCTGACCGGGCGCAACGGGCGGACGACCGTGGAATGGACGGGCAGCGAACGCCCCGGCACGATCATCGTCGATCCCCATGCCCGCGTGCTCTATCACGTGCACGAGGGCGGCGTGGCCACCCGCTATGGTATCGCCGTGGGGCGAGAGGGCTATGGCTTTCGCGGCAGCGCCACCGTGGGGCGCAAGGCGGAATGGCCGGGCTGGACGCCGACCGCCAACATGATCCGGCGCGAGCCCGAGGTCTATGCCCAGTTCGCCGGCGGCATGGCGGGCGGGCTGGACAACCCGCTGGGCGCGCGCGCGCTCTACCTCTATCGCGGCAGCCGCGACACGATGTATCGCATCCACGGCACCAACAGCGTCAGTTCCATCGGCCGCGCAACATCCGCCGGCTGTATCCGCCTGTTCAATCAGGACATTATCCACCTGTATAATCAGGTGCGCCCCGGTGCGCCGGTGCGGGTGCGCAGCCTGGCCGAAAGCATCGCGGCCGAGGGTCGGATGATCGAGGGGCCGACCGGGCTGATGGTGCCGGTGGACAGTGCGCAGGGGCAGGCGATCCTGGCCGGGCAGGTCGAGGTGCCGATCATCAACTGACGCGAGCGACAGGCTCTAGACGCGGATGACGTAGTCTTTCCGCGTGGTTTCAACCACTTCCCAGGTGCCGGTGAAGCCGGGGCGGATGATCTGGCTGTCACCGGCGCGCAGGTGGATCGGTTCGCCACCCTCTGGCGTCAGGATCGAATGGCCGGACAGGATGTGGAAATACTCCCACTCGTCATAGGCCACGCGCCATTTCCCCGGGGTGGACTGCCAGATCCCGCAGTAGAGCCCGTCGCGGTCTTCCAGATTCCAGGTGGTGAAGACCGGATCGCCCGAAATCAGCCGGTCCGGCGCGGGGCGGTCGGTTTCGGGCGTGACGCCGTCGGGCGTCACGCCAAGGGACAGCTGGGTCATTGGGTCCAGCGCACGGCGGTCAGGTCGTTCGCGGGCACCGGCGCGTTCTCCCACAGCCCCTCGATATCGGCGTTGGCGACGCCGGTCTTGGCAAGCTGGAAGATGAAGCCGTTGACGTAATCTTCGGCGATAAGCCGTTGCGCCTGTTGCAGAAGTTCCGACCGCGCATCCGGGTCGGTGGTTGCGGTCAGCGTCTCCATGATGCCCTGCATCTCGGCATTGTCGTAGCCGAAGTAATAGTCGGGCCGGGCGTAGATGTTGATGTCCATCGGCTCGGTATGGCTGATGATCGTCAGGTCGAAATCCTTGCCGCGGAACACCTGTTCCAGCCACTGCGCCCATTCCAGGTTGGTGATCTCTGTCTCCACGCCGACGTTGCGCAACTGCGCCGCGATGATCTCTCCGCCACGGCGGGCATAGGTGGGCGGCGGCAGCATCAGGCGCAGGCGCAGCCCCTCCACCCCGGCCTCTGCCAGCAGGGCGCGGGCGGCGTCGGGGTCGTGGGGGGAAAGATCGGTAAGGTCAATGTAATCAGGGTGATGCGGGGCGAAGTGCGTACCGATCGGGGTGCCGTAGCCGAACATCGCGCCGTCGATCACCTCTTGCCGATTGATGGCGTGCGCGAGCGCCTGGCGCACGCGGACGTCGGAAAGCTGCGGATGGGCGTGGTTCATCGACAGGATCGTCTCGCCCTCTGTGGAGCCGACGATGACCGAAAACCGCGGATCGGCCTCGAACTGCGCCAGCGTTTCGGGCGCGGGGAAGTTCGGGAAGGCGTCCACATCGCCCGCCATCATCGCGGCAAAGGCGGCCGTAGGGTCTGAAATGAAACGGAAAGTTGCCCGCGACAGGGCCGGGGCCTCGCCCCAGTAATCACCGTAGCGTTCCAGTTCCACCCGGTCGCCCTGCACCCAGCGCGCGAACTTGAACGGGCCGGTGCCGATGGGGTTGGTCGCGTTTCCGTCCACGCTGTCGGGCGACATGATCACCGCATCGCCCCAGGCCATGTTGAACAGGAAGGCGCCGTCTGCGGCGGAGAGATTCACCTGAACCGTAAGCGGATCAATGACTTCCACCGTGTCTATGGCGGCGAAAAGCTGTTTCTGGGCGTTGGTGGAATCCTCGGCCCGCGCGCGGTCGAGGGTGAATTTCACATCCTCGGCCGTCATCGTGGCGCCGTCGTGGAAGGTCACGCCCTCGCGCAGGTGAAAGGTATAGGTCAGGCCGTCGTCCGAAATCTTCCAGTCATGGGCGAGGCCGGGCAGCACCGAGCCATCGGGGCCGAAGCGGGTCAACCCCTCGTAAATATTGGCATAAGTGACTTCCCGGATGGCCGCCGCGGCGCCCGACGTGGGGTCCAGGTTGGGCGGTTCCAGCACCATGCCCAGGGTGATCGTGTCCTGCTGGGCAAAGACGGGCGCGGTGGTCAGCAGCAGCGCGGCGAGGCCGTATTTCAGGCGGTGGAACATGGCTTTACCCCCTTGTTTCGGGGTCAGCCTACGCCGCGGCGCGGGGTGTGGGAAGCCCCCTTGCGGACGGCAATATTGTATCCACGCGTATACGCTTGGATCCAGGCGTATACAATCTTGGGGTCGATTCTTGTATCCAAGCGTATACGCTTGGATACAATCCGGCGGTTTTCGCCATCTGCGGCCGGGTTGAGAGGGCGCGCGCCGGGGGCTTTTCAGACGTCGGGGATCTCGGCGATCTGCTTCTTCAGCCCTTCCGCCCGCTTCAGCGCCGCACTGCTCTGCTTCATCATCTCCTTCGACGCTTTCGCCGCATCCTGTGCCTCGCGCAGCAGGCGCTTGGTCAGGAAGATGCGCTCCTTGTCGACCTGGTTGACCTTGTTCTCGATGTCACGCTTCAGGTCGAAGGTGACCGCCGCCGACCAGCCCTTGCCTTCGCTGATCTGCACGAAGGTCTGGGCCCAGAAGGACGGCGACTGCATCTTGTCGAACGCCTCGGCAAAGGTGCCGACGGTCAGGCCGATGATCGAGATCTCGTTCGACTCGTCGAGCAGGTATTCGGTCGCGGCCTTCTTGGCCTGGCCTTCGAGGGGATCCTTGGCGATGTCGACCGCTTTTCCCATCGCCTTCTTGTTCAGTTCCTGCAGCGCCTGGCCCGATGCCTTCGACGCTTCCTTGCCGACCTTTGCCAACCCGCCCAGGCCGCGCATGATCTTTACCACCTCGGCCGCCGCATCGACGCCGTCGGACCATT
>JBJHCH010000019.1:0-39639 GCA_050485905.1 Paracoccaceae bacterium
GGCTATACCGGATGCGCGCGCGGGAGAAGGGGCTGCGCTTCGCGGTGGATGTCGCACCCGAACTGACCCGCGCTCGGGTCGGCGACGTGCATCGCATCACCCAGATTTTGAACAACCTGCTGAGCAATGCGATCAAGTTCACCGAAACCGGCGCGGTGGAACTGACGGCTGGCATCGCAGACGACGGCGGGCTGCGCATCGGCCTGCACGACACCGGAATCGGCATGAGCGAGGATCAGATCGCGCGGGTCTTTGACGAGTTCATTCAGGCCGACGCCAGCATCACCCGGCGCTATGGTGGCACCGGGCTGGGCATGCCGATCGTGCGCCGGCTGACTGCGATGATGGGTGGCACGCTGGCGGTGGAGTCCGTGCCGGGCAGCGGCACGACCTTCACGATCGACCTGCCTTTGCCCGAGGCGGTGGTGGCGGATGCGGAAAAGCCGCGCGAGCCCGAATTGGTGCCGGGCGATCTGAGGGGGCTGCGCATCCTGATGGCCGAGGACAACCGCACCAACCAGATGGTGGTAAAGGCGATGCTGAAGGGCAGCGACATCGACCTGACCATCGTCGCCAACGGCCGGCTGGCAGTCGATGCGGCGGCGGGGGCCGATTTCGACCTGCTGCTGTTCGACGTCTCGATGCCAGAGATGGACGGCCCCAGCGCCCTGCGCCGCATCCTCTCCGACCGCGCCATGGCCAACCGGCCAAGTCCGCCCGCGATTGCGCTGACGGCGAATGTCATGGCGCATCAGGTGGCCGAATATCACGCCGCCGGTTTCCGGGATCATCTGGCAAAGCCGGTGCGCCGCGCCGACCTTCTGGACCGGATCGCCGAGGCGACCGGTCGCGCGCCCCGAACCGCGCCCCAGGCGGCCGCAAGCTGAACCGCGAACGCGCTGCGCCGGGACTGGAATGCGGCGGCAAGCTGCGCTATGCGTCGCCCAGCCCCCCAGTGCCGGAACCCCGCCGATGAAAGCTGCCGTCCTCACCTTTCCCGGATCGAACTGCGACCGTGATCTCGCCGTGGCGCTGACCGCCGCCGGCGCCGATGTGGTGCGGGTCTGGCACAAGGACAGTGCCCTGCCTGATGGAACCGACCTTGTCGGAATCCCCGGCGGCTTTTCCTTCGGCGACTATCTGCGCTGCGGCGCCATCGCGGCCCGCTCGCCCATCGCGCGGGCGGTGATCGACCATGCCGAACGCGGCGGTTATGTGCTGGGCATCTGCAACGGCTTTCAGGTGCTGACCGAGACCGGGCTGCTGCCCGGCACCCTGATGCGCAACGCCGGAATCCGCTTCGTCTGTCGGCCCGTTGGCCTGCGGGTGGCGACGGCGGACAGCGCCTTCACCGGCGACTGGGCGGCGGGCGACCGCGTGACGTTCCCGGTTGCGCATCACGACGGCAACTATGCCGCCGATGCAGAACTTCTTGCCCGGCTGCGGGACGAGGATCGCATCGCCTTCACCTATCTCGACAACCCCAATGGCTCAGCCGGCGACATCGCCGGTGTGCTGTCGGCCAATCGCCGCGTTCTGGGGATGATGCCGCACCCGGAGCGCGTGATCGATCCGGTGCTTGGCGGGTCCGACGGCGCCGTGCTGTTCCGCGGGCTGATGGCGGCGATGGTGGCGGCCTGATCCGGGCCGCCATGCGGCTTGAGGCGAGGCGCGCGGGGCTGTATCGTTGGGCATGACTTCGACCGATCACAGCCGGCCGTCGCGTCCCAGCGGCGGCACGCATGACGTGGAGGTGCCGTCCGGCGACGGGCGGAGCCTGTCGTGGCGCATGCGCAGCGTGATCCTCGTGCTGATCCTGGTCGCCGTCGGCGTCGTCTGGTTCGCCAACTCCTGGCTGACCGAACGCTTTACCGAAACCACGCGGAACCGCGCCGAGCTTCGGCTGGCGCTCTATTCCGGCAACATCGTGTCAGAGCTGCAGCGCAACTCGGTTGTGCCGCTGCTGCTGGCCCGTGACCCCGAACTGATCAACGCGCTTCGGGCCGAGGATTTCTCGCGTACCTCGCAGCGGCTGATCTCGTTCCAGTCCGAAATCGGCGCCGCATCGATCCTGCTGTTGGACGGGTCGGGGCGCACCGTCGCCGCGACCGACCGCAACCAGCTCGGCACAAACCACCGGCAGGACAGCTATTTCGTGGAGGCGCAACGCGCGAGTGACACGGTCTTCACCGTGGCGCGGCGCGAAAGCGGTGGCTACGAATACACATTTGCGCGGGCGGTCATCGCCGACAACCGGGTGATCGGGGTCGTCGCGGTCGAGGTCGATCTGCTGAAATACGAACGCGCCTGGGCCGGGTTCGATACCGCCGTGGCGCTGACCGACAGCGAAGGCAACATCATCCTGTCCACCGAACCGCGCTGGCGCGGCTATACCGTGGCCGAGGCGCTGGCGGTGCGCGACGCCCCCAGCGCGATCCAGCAGGCGCTGCGCGCCTCGGCGCATTGGACGCAGGACCGGCCCGACGCCTATCTGAGCGGCGAGGCGGTGATGCGCAGCGAAACCCGCATCCCGTTCCACGGCTGGCGGCTGGTGTCGTTCACCAAGTATGATTCGGTGCGCGAGCGCGTGAACGGCGTGCTGGCGCTGGTGATCATGGGCTTTGCGATGCTTCTGGCGCTGGCCTTCTACCTGCTCTCACGCCGGGCCTGGTCGCAGTCGGCGCTGTTCCAGCAGGAATCGGCGGAACTGCGCCTTCTGAACGCCCGGCTGCAGCGCGAAATCGCCGAGCGGGAAAAGGCGCAGAAGGATCTGGCGGTGGCCGAGCAGACGCTCGCGCAATCCTCCAAGCTGGCGATCCTGGGCGAGATGTCGGCATCCGTCAGCCATGAGTTGAATCAGCCGCTTGCGGCGATGAAGACCTATCTGGCCGGCGCCCGTCTTCTGCTGCAGCGCCGCCGCCCTGACGAGGCGCTGTCATCGTTCCACCGCATCGACGACCTGATCGAGCGGATGGGGGCGATCACCAAGCAGTTGAAGTCCTATGCCCGCAAGGGCGGCGAGGCGTTCGAGCCGGTGGACCTGCGCGCCTGCCTGTCCTCGGCGCTGGCGATGATGGAGCCGCAGTTCAAGGCCCGGTCGGTGCGCATCACCCGCAGTCTGCCACGCCAGCCGGTGATCGTGCAGGCCGACCGGCTGCGTCTGGAGCAGGTGATCATCAATCTGCTGCGCAACGCGGTCGACGCGACCAATGGAACCCAAACGCCCCAGATCGAGTTGATGATCAGTCAGGGCGAAACCGCGACCCTGACGGTGCGCGACAATGGGCACGGGATAGAGAATATCGAGAAGATGTTCGAACCCTTCTACACGACCAAGGCGCCGGGCGAGGGGGTTGGCCTCGGCCTGGCGATCTCGTCCGGGATCGTCAACGATCTGGGTGGCCGGTTGACCGCGCGCAATGGTGATGGCGGTGGGGCTGTCTTCGAGTTGCAACTGCCGCTATGGGGCGGCTCTTCCGCGCAGGCAGCCGAGTGAGGGGAAATGGGTCGGTCTATGAAAGTTGCGATCGTCGATGACGAACAGGACATGCGCCAGTCGATCAGCCAGTGGCTGGCACTGTCGGGGTTCGAGACCGAATCCTTCGCCAGCGCCGAGGACGCGCTGAAGGCACTGTCGCCGGATTTTCCCGGTGTTGTGGTCAGCGACATCCGGATGCCGGGCATGGACGGCATGGCCTTCCTGAAGCGGGTGATGAGCGTGGATTCCGGCCTGCCGGTCATCATGATCACCGGCCACGGCGACGTGCCGATGGCGGTGGAGGCGATGCGGCTGGGGGCCTACGACTTTCTTGAAAAGCCCTTCAACCCCGACCGGATGACCGAACTGGCCAAGAAGGCATCGACCGCCCGGCGCCTGACGCTGGACAACCGGGCATTGCGCCGCGAACTGTCCGACGGATCGGTCCTGATGAAGAAGCTGATTGGATCGTCCGCGCCGATGGAGCGCCTGCGCGAGGATATCCTCGACCTCGGCCAGGCCGATGGCCATGTGCTGATCGACGGCGAGACGGGCACGGGCAAGACGCTGGTCGCCCATGCATTGCATGCGGTCGGCCCGCGCGCGGGCAAGAAGTTCACCGTGATCTCCTGCGCCGCGTTTTCCGAGGATCAACTGTCCGCGCGGGTCTTTGGCCCTGCGGGCGAGGGCGACCCGATCCCGCTGGTCGAGGAGGCGCGCGGCGGCACGCTCTGTCTCGAAGATATCGAGGCGCTGAGCCAGCCGCTTCAGGCACGGTTGCTGACCCTGATCAACGACCAGGGCAGCCCGCCGGAAACCCGGATCATCGCCATCTGCAACGAACACGCCCAGGGCCGTACGCTGGAGGATGCGCTGCGCCCGGACCTCTATTACCGGCTTGCCGCGCTGAAGATCACCCTGCCGCCGCTGCGGTCGCGGGGCGAGGATGTGCTGACCCTGTTCACCCGGATGGTCGAGCAGTTCGCCGAGGAATACGGCTGCGACGCGCCCGAGGTCACCGCGCAGGAAGCTGCGCAACTGCTGCAGGCCCCCTGGCCGGGGAACGTGCGCCAGCTCATCAACATCGCCGAACGCGCCGTGCTCCAGAACCGCCGTGGGTCGGGTTCCATCGCCTCGCTGCTGATGGCCGACAACGAGGCTGCGGGGCCTGCGATGACGACCGAGGGCAAGCCGCTGAAGGAATATGTCGAGGCGTTCGAGCGCATGCTGATCGACAACACCATGCGCCGGCACAAGGGGGCGATCACCTCGGTGATGGAAGAGCTTTGCCTGCCGCGCCGCACGCTGAACGAGAAGATGGCGAAATACGGCCTTACCCGGGCGGACTACCTCTGATTGTATCCCTCTGCCCGCCGACCCGAAAGAATCCGATTGTAATTTCCTGCCGCTGACCGCTAATGTCGGCGAACGTGGTGACGCGTCCGCCGTCCGGTTGGGCTCATCACATCAGTTTCGCTCTTGACGGTGCGGCTCGGGTCATAAGCCTGACGTCCTGCCGTCGAAGGGAAAGGGCCGAAGGGCCGCAGGACCTCCCCGTGATGCCCGAATGGGCCGGGGCTTTGAATTGGGTGACCGCCCCCGGGTGGTTTATCCGGGATCTAGAACCGCGATGAGTTGCACAGCGATTTTCGGGACGGCAGGGCGGCGCGATGCGCCCGTTCTCAACGTCGTTCCGGTCGCGCGCTGTCCCGCCGTCGCCCATGACACACACCCCCCGCAGCCGTTCCGCACCGCCGGGCTTGCCCCGGCCGCGCCCCGTTGCGCGGGTGGAAAGAGAGACTATGGCAAAGAAAATGCTGATCGACGCCACGCATGCGGAAGAAACCCGCGTCGTGGTGGTGGATGGAAACCGCGTCGAGGAATTTGATTTCGAGACAGCCGCCAGGCGCCAGCTTGCCGGCAACATCTATCTGGCCAAGGTGACGCGGGTCGAACCCTCGCTTCAGGCGGCCTTTGTGGACTATGGCGGCAACCGCCACGGCTTCCTCGCCTTTTCCGAGATCCATCCGGATTACTACCAGATCCCCGTGGCCGACCGTAAGGCGCTGCTGGAAGAAGAGCGCGCCTATGCCCGCGCTGAGGAAGAGGACGAGGCGCGCCCGCGTCGTGGCCGCCGCCGCTCTGCCCCCAAGGCAGAGGCCGCCGATACCGATGCCGACGTGGTGACCGCAGAGGCGCCGGCGACGATCCCCGGCATGGATGTCGTCGATCTGGGCGAGGATGAGGGTGAGGCCGACGATCTGACCACCGCGGATGAGGCGCCGCCCGCCCGCGACCGCGCCGAGGAGGCGAAAGCCCCCGAACAGAACGGCGACGAGCCGCGCGCCTATGCCGCCGTGGATCACGCCGCCGAGATCGACGACGAGATCGAATCCATCGCCGACGAGGATGTGACCGAAGAGATCCGCGCCCCCCGCAAGCCGCGGGCGCGGAAATACAAGATCCAGGAGGTCATCAAGGTCCGCCAGATCATGCTGGTGCAGGTGGTGAAGGAGGAGCGCGGCAACAAGGGTGCTGCGCTGACCACCTACCTCAGCCTCGCCGGGCGCTACTGCGTGCTGATGCCCAACACCGCGCGCGGCGGCGGGATCAGCCGCAAGATCACCAATGCCGCCGACCGCAAGAAGCTGAAGGAGATCGCATCCGAGATCGAGGTGCCGGAAGGCGCCGGCCTGATCGTCCGCACCGCCGGGGCGCAGCGCACCAAGACCGAGATCAAGCGCGACTACGAATACCTGCAGCGGCTGTGGGACCAGATCCGCGACCTGACGCTGAAATCCATCGCGCCCGCGCCGATCTACGAAGAGGGCAACCTGATCAAGCGGTCGATCCGCGATCTTTACAGCCGCGAGATCGACGAGGTGCTGGTCGAGGGCGCCGAGGGCTACCGCGTGGCCAAGGACTTCATGAAGATGATCATGCCGTCCCACGCCAAGAACGTGAAGCTGCACGCCGACCAGCAGCCGCTCTTCGCCCGCTATCAGGTGGAAAGCTATCTGTCGTCGATGTTCAACCCGACGGTGCAGCTGAAATCCGGCGGCTACATCGTGATCGGCGTGACCGAGGCGCTGGTGGCGATCGACGTGAACTCCGGCCGGGCGACCAAGGAAGGCTCGATCGAGGAGACGGCGGTCAAGACCAACCTTGAAGCCGCCGAGGAGATCGCCCGCCAGTTGCGCCTGCGCGACCTGGCCGGGCTGATCGTGATCGACTTCATCGACATGGAAGAGCGCAAGAACAACGCCGCCGTCGAGAAGAAGCTGAAGGACAAGCTGAAGACCGACCGCGCGCGCATCCAGATCGGCCGCATCTCGGGTTTTGGCCTGCTGGAGATGAGCCGCCAGCGGCTGCGGCCGGGGATGCTCGAATCCACCACCCAGCCCTGCCCGCATTGCCACGGCACCGGGCTGATCCGGTCGGATGACAGCCATGGCCTGTCGATCCTGCGCCAGATCGAGGAGGAGGGCACCCGCAAACGCTCGCGCGAGGTGCTGCTGAAGGCGCCGGTGGGCGTGGTCAACTTCCTGATGAACCAGAAGCGCGAGCATATCGCCGGGATCGAGGCGCGCTACGGCATGGCGGTGCGGATCGAGGCCGACCCGATGCTGGTCAGCCCCGATTTCGTGCTGGAGAAGTTCAAGACCGCGACCCGCGTGGTGGCCGAACTGCCGTCGCCCGTGGTGTCGATCGACACCTCCGCCATGCCCGAGGCCGAGGAGATCGTGGAGGAGGATGAAGACGACGCCGTGGCCGAGGACGAGGCCGCCGAAAGCGACGCTGGCACCGGCGATGGGGGCGATGCGGGTGATGGCGGACGCAAGCGCCGCCGCCGCCGCCGCCGCCGGCGTGGCGGGTCCGACAGGTCTGACGGCCCGACGGACACGAGTGACGCGGCCTCTGACGAGGATGCGGCACCCGCCGCGGAAGAACCCGTCGCGGCAGAAGCCGCCGAGTCTGTGGCCGAAGAGGTAGCCGAGGCCAAGCCCGCCAAGCGCAGCCGCACCCGTCGCGGACGTGGCGCAAAGGCTGCCGAGGCGGCAGAGACCCCGGCCGAGGAGGACGAGGCGAAGGCTGCGGAACCGGCCGCCGAGGAACCGGCCGCAGAACCCGCTGCAGAGCCGGTTGCCGAGGAACCGGCCCCGGCCAAGCCCCGGCGCACGCGGAAGCCGAAGGCGAAACCCGCCGAGGCGGCAGAGACCGTCGCTGCGGCGCCTGAGCCCGCGGAGCCGGAACCTGCGCCGGAACCGGAGCCAGAACCTCAGGTGGAGACGGTTGGCGCCGAGACCGCGGCCGAGGAACCCGCCGCCGAGGCCGAGGAGTCCAAGCCCCGCCGGCGCGGCTGGTGGTCGATCGGACGTGGTTGAACGACTTGGCCCCCGGCAGGCATGGCTTGCGGGGGGCTGTTCCCCTCGGGCACGCGAACGTGACGCGGTGTCCGGTGACTCTGCCCGCCCGGCCGCTTAGTTCAGGTCGAACGCGGGGTTACGATGTTCGGAATTGACCTGATCGACGCCGGGATGCTGCCCGCCATGACCGTGGCGTTGCTGGCGGGCGTGCTGTCGTTCCTCAGCCCCTGCGTGCTGCCCATCGTGCCGCCCTATCTGGCCTATATGGGCGGGATCTCCATGGCAGAGTTCACCGGGCAGGGCACCCGGCGCAGGCGGGCGCTGCTGCCGGCCACGTTCTTTGTGCTGGGCTTGTCCACGGTGTTCCTGATCCTGGGCTTCACCGCCTCGGCCTTCGGGATGTTCTTCCTGCGAAATCAAGAGCTTTTCGCCCAGGTCGCCGGGGTTGTGGTGATCGTCTTCGGGCTGCATTTCGTGGGCGTCTTCCGCATCCCGATCCTGGACCGAGAGGCGCGGCTGGATGCGGGCGACCGGGGCGGATCGGCCTTTGGCGCCTATGTGCTGGGCCTCGCATTCGCCTTTGGCTGGACGCCCTGCATCGGCCCGCAACTGGGCGCGATCCTGTCGCTGGCGGCCACGGAATCCTCGGTCAGCCGGGGCACCACGCTGCTGGGCGTCTATGCCGTGGGGCTGGGCCTGCCGTTCCTGCTGGCGGCGGTCTTCGTCGATCGCTCCATGGCGCTGATGAACCGCCTGAAAAAGCACATGAAAACCATCGAGCGTGCGATGGGCGCGCTGCTACTGGTGGTGGGCGTGGCGCTGGTGACCGGCGCCTTCACCGACTTTTCCTGGTGGCTGCTGGAGACGTTCCCGGCGCTGGCCACGCTGGGCTGAGACGGGCCTCTAGCTTGTTGTTTTCGCATGTCCGAGGAGCTCAGAACCGGTTTCCCACTTCTGCGCGACATGCTCTAGCCGGGCCGCATTTCGGCCCGCATCGCCAGAACCGGATGATCGGGCAGATCCACATCCGCCATCGTCAGAACCGCGCCCGCGGGCACGTCGCGCGTCAGCCAGCCATGGGCAAGGCCGATGGGCAGCGCCTCGATCCGGCGGCTGATCTCTGCCGGTAACGCCTTGGCGTAGCAGGTATATCCGCCCTCGCCATCCAGTTTCTCGCCGGCCTTCAGCGCCCGCTTGCTGACCGCGACGGCATCGCCACGCCAGAACCGGGTGCTGCCGGTCGCCTCTCCGCGCAGGGCGGCGTTGAGGACGGAAATCGACAGTTCCATGCCGATCAGGTGAAAGGGCTTGTACATCGCCGCATAGCGCCCGGTGGCGTCCGTTGGCAGGCCGTATTGCCGGAAACAGGCGGCGGCATAGTCGGATTCGGCCTTCAGCACCACATAGACGCCCCAGCGCAGGTCGCGGAACACCGGGCGGCCATCGCGTTCGAGCGAGGACACCACCTCCACCATCCCGTCGCGCTCAAGCTGCCCGCCGATGGCGGCGGGGCGCAGCACATGGGCCAGGTCATCGACGCCGCAGGGCGGAAATTGCAGCCCGTCTTCAGGCACTTGCAGGTCGCAGGCATTGGCGATGGCACACATCTCGATGGCCGATTTCGTGCCGTCGAGGAAGGAGTTGAACATCTGCGGGTTCATCCCCGCCGCCTGCGCCTGTTCCGGTGTCAGGCCGTAATAGGGCCAGACCTCATCGGGCGAGAGCGTGTGATAGGAGGGCATGTACTTCGTGCCCTTGCCCGCCGCCGCGACGGTGAAGCCGGTGGCGCGCGCCCAGTCCACCATTTCCGCCACCAGCGCCGGTTGGTCGCCGTAGGCCATTGAATAGACGACGCCTTTCTCGCGCGCCCTGGCCGCCAGCGCGGCGCCGACCAGCACGTCAGCCTCGACATTCACCATCACCACATGGCGGCTGGCGTCGATGGCGGCCAGCGCATGGGTGGTGCCGGCCAGCGGGTGGCCGGTGGCCTCGATCACCACGTCCACCTCTGCCGCCGCCGCCTCCAGGCCGTTGTCCACGAAGCGGGTGGCGGCGATGCGGGCGTCGTCCCAGCCGACGGTTCGGCAGGTCTGGCGGGCCTTTTCCGGGTCCAGATCGGCGATCACAGAAACCTGCAACCCATCGATATTGGGCACTTGTGCCAGGAACATCGAGCCGAATTTTCCGGCGCCGATCAGGGCGCAGGTGACGGGGCGGCCGCGCGCGGCCAGCAGGGGCATCAGGTTCATCTTGTCCTCCGTTTCCGGGCAGGCTAGCCGGGGGCGGGGCGGGCGAAAAGGGGGTCTGGCGTGGCCGACCATGTCAACCTGATCAAGCTGTGCGTGGGGGCCGAGGTCGTCGAGGATCTGACCGACTGGCAGGCGCAGCGCATGGCCGAGACGGGGCGCGCGAACCCCGTCCACGTCACCCGGATGTGGCCGAAGCGCGAGGCGGAGATCCTGCGCGGCGGGTCTTTGTACTGGGTTTTCAAGGGGGTAGTGCTTGCCCGCCAGCGCATCGTGGCGCTGGAGGAACGGATCGGGGGCGACGGCATCCGCCGCTGCGCGCTGGTGCTGGACCCGGAGGTGGTGCGCACCGAACCCGCCCCGCGGCGGCCGTTTCAGGGCTGGCGCTACCTGCCCGCGGGCGACGCGCCGCGGGATCTGCCGGCGCGGAGAGAGGGCGACGACGACCTGCCACCGGATCTGCAGTCCGCACTGTCGGATCTGGGGCTGCGATAGGGCGATTTTGTATACGCTTGGATCCGCTTGTATACGCTTGGATACAAGAATCCGCCCCAAAATTGTATCCAAGCGTATACACGCGTATACACGTGGATACAATTTGCCGATTTTCGGCCCGGAGGCGGGGCCGCTGCGAGGCGGGTTTCGGGCTGTTCGGGGCGGGTCGCGCGGGCGGCGGGAGGCCCCGGCGCGGGGGCCGGGGCGTCGCAGTGTGGGGTGGGGCGGTCGGGGGCTCAGTCCGTGCCGGGCAGGCGGGCGGCCATGCGGTCGGCGACGGCATCCTGCCCGGTGGCGCGCAGGCCGTCGATGGCGCCGAGGTAGTCGCGCGACTCTCGGTTCTGGCTGAGCTTGGATTTCGCCAGCCGGCGATGCACCGCGATGCGGAAGGCGACGATGCTGGCCAGCATCTGCTCCATGTAGTCGGCGGGCGCGTCGGCCATGCGCCAGGCGGCGGCGCCGTTCACGCGGCGTTCGTGGCTGCGGGTCAACAGGCCCACGGCGGCGCGCTTGGCCTGGGTGTCGTGCTGGAAGGTGATGGTGCCGTGGGCGTGGACGACCTGATAGTTCCAGGTCGGCACGTGGCGGTGGTGGTCCTGCTTGGACGGGTAGAAGTTGGGCGAGACGTAGCCGTCGACGCCGCGGAAGATCGCCAGCACCTCTGCCCCCTCCGGGATCAGGCGGTGCATGTCGTTGGCCAGCGCCACGTGGCCGATCAGCGTGCCGTCGGGCGCGGGCAGGAGCGGGATGTGGTTGGCGACCAGCCCCTCCTCCGTCTGGGCGACGATGCAGGCCAGCGGGGCGGTGGCGATGACGGCGGCGATTTCCTCGGCGCCGATCTCCTCGAAATGCGGGGGCAGGTACATGGCGGGCCTTTGGTGCGGTGCTGCGTCAGTCTGCGCGGGCCGGGGCCGGGGCGCAATGGCCGCGGTCAGAACCCCGGCGGGGTGGGGAGGTCCAGTTTCGCCAGCAGCGCCTCCAGCGCCATCGCGGGGCCTATCGACCAGTCGGCGCGGCGGGCGGCGTAGAGCGTCGCCTCGGATTTCAGGATCGCGGGGGCGTCGAGCACCTTCAGGTGGTTCGCGCGCAGGGTCTCGCCGGTGGAGGTGATGTCGGCGACGGCCTCTGCCGTCAGGTTCTTCACGGTTCCTTCCGTCGCGCCCTGGCTGTCGACCAGCGCGTAATCGGCGACGCCGTGGTCGCGCAGGTAGTCGCGGACCAGCCGGTGATATTTCGTGGCGATGCGCAGCCGGTGGCCGTGGCGGCGGCGGAAGGCGGCGGCGGTGGCGTCGAGGTCATCCAGCGTTTCCACATCGACCCAGGCGCAGGGCACGGCGATGATCAGGTCGGCGTGGCCGAAGCCGAGATGCGCGACCTCGGCCACGCGATCCTCCCATTCCGGCAGGGTTTCCTGCACCAGATCCATGCCGGTCACGCCCATGTGGATGCGCCCCGCATCCAGCTCGCGCGGGATCTCGGACGCGGACAGCAGCACCAGTTCCACGCCATCGACGCCCGAAACGGCGCCGGCATATTCGCGGTCGGCGCCGGTGCGGGTCATGGCGACGCCGCGGGCGCCGAACCAGTCGAAGGTTTTTTCCATCAGCCGGCCCTTGGACGGCACGCCCAGCTTCAGCATCACGCGCCCCCCTTCAGCAGAGCGACAAGGCCGGGGCGCACGACGCCGCCCACGGCGGGGATCGACCGGCCCGCGCCCAGTTGCGCGGTCAGCGCGTCATAGCGCCCGCCGGAGGCGACCGGGGGCAGGCCGGGGCGGTCGGCGGCGTAGAGGCCGAATACGAAGCCGTCGTAATATTCCAGACTGGTGCGGCCATAGGCGGCCTCGAACTCCAGCCGCTCCACGTCCACGCCCCGGTCGGCCAGGGCGACCATGCGCGATTCCACCCGGTCCACCGCCGGTTCCAGGCTGGGCAGGTCCACGGCGAGGTCGCGGAGCCGTTCCAGCGCCTGCACCATTGGTTCGCGCAAGGCCAGCAGGTCGTCGAAGGTCTGCATTTCCAGATCAGAAAGCGGCGGGGTTTCGGCGTCCTGCAGCAGGGCGGCGATGCGGGCCTCGATCTCATCCTGCCCGCGCTTGCCGACCAGTGGGCCGGCGGTGGCGATCAGCGCGGCGGGGTCGGGGTGCGACAGGTGGTTGAGCAGGCGCTTGCGGGCGTCGGTGGGCGGGGTGCGGCCGCCGAAACGGTCCAGCAGCGCGCGGAACCGGCGCGGGCGCCAGAGGTGGCGCATCAGGGCGCGCTTGCGGGCATCAGAGGTCTGCAGGCCGGCGACGGCGGCGGTCAGGATGCCGATGTCGCCGGTGGCGGCGGTCAGGCCAAGGGGGGCGAGGGTGTCGGCGAAGAGCGCGAAGACCTCGGCATCCGCATCGGGCGGGTTCTCGCGGGCAAAGACCTCGTAGCCGACCTGAAAGAACTCGGCGCTGCGCGGGCCGCTGCGTTCCTGCCGCCGGAACACCTCTCCCATATAGGTGTAGCGGGCCGGCTCGGCGCCGTTCGCCATGTGCATCTGCACCACCGGCACGGTGAAATCAGGGCGCAGCATCATTTCGCCGCGCAGCGGGTCGGCGGTGACATAGGCGCGGGCGCGGATATCCTCGCCATACAGATCCAGCAGGGTTTCGGCCGGTTGCAGGATCTCTGCCTCCACCGGCATGGCCCCGGCGCGGCGGAACAGGTCGAACAGGCGTTCGGCCTCGGCGCGGGCGTCGGACTTGGTGGGCATGGTCAGCCCAGCATCCGGCGCACGGTGGCGACGAGATCGGCGCGCGCAACCTCGACCTGTGCGGGCTGGGATTTCCATTCGTCGAGGCTGGCGCTCTCCGCGATCTTCGCGCCCAGCACCAGATCCTTCACCTGCACCACGCCGCGCGCGGCCTCGTCGCCGCCCTGGATGATGGCGACGGGGGCGTTGCGCCGGTCGGCGTATTTGAGCTGGTTGCCGAAGTTTTTCGGGTTGCCCAGATAGACCTCTGCCCGGATGCCGGCCTGCCGCAGCTCCGCCACCATCGCCTGATAGTCGGCCATGCGGTCGCGGTCCATCACGGTGACGACGACCGGGCCGCGCATGTCGGCGGTGCTGCGGCCCTTGGCCTGAAGCGCGGCCAGCAGACGGTCCACCCCGATGGAGACGCCGGTGGCGGGCACGGCCTGCCCGGTGAAGCGTTTGACCAGATCATCGTAGCGGCCCCCGCCGGCGACCGAGCCGAACTGGCGCGGGCGGCCCTTTTCGTCGGTGATCTCGAAGGTCAGTTCGGCCTCGAAGACGGGCCCAGTATAGTAGCCGAGGCCGCGGACGACCGAGGGATCAATCACAATTTGGTCTGCGCCGTAACCTGCTGCTCCGAGCAGGTCGGCAATCTCCTTCAATTCATCGATTCCGCGTAGTCCATCTTCGGAGTCGCGAACAAGTTCGGCGAGGAATGACAGGGTAAAGGTGTTTTTGACCCGAGCAGACCCAAGTGTATGTTTTTCGCCTTTTGCTCGTCCTGCACCCCGCTCAATCGAGAGGGCATGACTAACGTCTCGATAGTATGTCCTTCGTTGCTCCTGCTCGTCGGCACTCCGCCAGTACGCCTCCATACGATCAAGGACCAGCCTCGGCCCTTGTGCGAAACTTATCACCAACTGAACTTGTTGTTCCGACAGCCCCGCGCCTTTGGTGAAGTCGCCGCTTTCATCCTTGCGCCCGGCGCCCAGCAGCGCGCGCACGCCTTCCTCGCCCAGCCGGTCCAGCTTGTCGATGGCCCGCAGGACGATGCCGCGCTCGTGGGCGAACTTCTCGGGGTCTTTCGGGTCGAGGATGCCCGCAACTTCCATCACACCGTTCAAAACCTTGCGGTTGTTCACCCGCACCACGTAATCGCCGCGCGGGATGCCCACGGCCTCCAGCGTGTCGGCCAGCATCGCGCAGATCTCGGCATCGGCCGCCACGCTGGCGGTGCCCACGGTGTCGGCGTCGCATTGGTAGAACTGCCGAAAGCGGCCCGGCCCCGGCTTCTCGTTCCGCCAGACCGGCCCCATCGCGTAGCGGCGGTAGGGGCTGGGCAGGTCGTTGCGGTATTGCGCGGCGACGCGGGCGAGCGGCGCGGTCAGGTCATAGCGCAGCGCCAGCCAGTCGTTTTCCTCCTGCCAGGCGAACACACCCTCGTTCGGGCGGTCCACGTCGGGCAGGAACTTTCCCAGCGCCTCGACCGTTTCCACCGCGCTGGTTTCCAGCGGGTCGAAGCCATAGAGGTGGTAGACCTTTTCGATCCGGTCCAGCATGGCCTTGCGCTCGGTCACCTCGGCGCCGAAATAGTCGCGGAACCCGCGCGGGGTTTCGGCCCGGGGGCGGCGTTGGGCTTTGTCCTTGGCCATGGGTGTCCCTGATCTGGCTGGGTGGCGCCCGTTTAGCGAAGCAGGCGAAGGGGGGCAAGCGGATGGACAGGCTGGTGGCGGCGGAGGAAGCGATCGCCCATCTGACCAAGGCGGTGGAGGATCTGTCGGAGGTGATCGCCCGGCAGGGGGCCGAGATCGACCGGCTGACCCGGCGGGTGGAGATGCTGGTGGCGCGCGAGGCCGAGCGTGCGAGCGAGAGCGACGGCGGCGTGGTGCTGGCCGACCAGAAGCCGCCGCACTGGTAGGCTTGCCCAGAGGCTTGCCCCTGTGCCCCGGCCCTGCCTATAAGGCGGGCAAGGGTCATGAACATGCAAAGCATTCTGGCCGGGGTGCGCCCCGGTGCCATCGGGATCGCCTATGCGCTGGGGCTGCTGGGCGCGGGGCTGGGCGTTCTGCTGGGCCTGCCGCTGCCGCTGCTGCTGGGTCCGCTGCTGGTGGTGGGCACGGTGGCGGCGGCGCAGGTGAAGCCCTTTGGCCTGACGCCCGCGGTGCCACAGGCGTGGCGGATGCTGCTGATCCCCATCGTCGGCGTGGCCATCGGTGGGGCCTTTACCCCGGACCTGGCGGCCGAGGCAGTGCGCTGGTGGCCCAGCCTGCTGGCGCTGGCGCTGTATGTTCCGGCGGCGCAGGCGGTGGGCTATGTGATCTATCGCCACATCGGCGGGCTGGACCGGGCGACGGCGCTGTTCTCCTCCACCCCCGGCGGGCTGTTCGAGGCGATCAGCATGGGCGAGGCGGCGGGGGCCGACATCCGCATGCTGACGACGCTGCAGTTCCTGCGGCTGATCCTGTCCATCGTCACGGTGCCGATCATCTTCCTGATCCTGACGGGGGCGGCGGTGGGCAGTTCGGCGGGGGTGGCGATGGTGGGGGCGGAGGTTCCCATCGGCTGGTGGGATGCGCTGCTGCTGATTGGCGCGGCGGTGGGCGGGGTGTGGATCGCCAAGCTGGTGCGGCTGCCCGGTTCGGTGATCGTGGGGCCGATGCTGGCATCCGGTGCGCTGCATCTGGCGGGGCTGACCAAGGCGATTCCGCCGGGCTGGATGATCGGGCTGACGCAGATGGTGGTGGGGGTCAGCCTTGGCACCCGCTTTGCCGGGATGGCCGGGGCGATGGTGGGGCGGGCGCTGTGGCTGGCGGTTCTGGCCGTGGGGGCGATGCTTTTGCTGGGCTATCTGTTCGCGCTGGCGATCCATGGCGCGGTGGGAGAGAAGGCGGGGACGGTGTTTCTGGCCTTTGCCCCCGGCGGAGTGGCGGAGATGAGCCTTGTGGCGCTGTCGTTGCAGGTCAGCGTGGTCTATGTGACCGCGCATCATGTGGCGCGGATCCTGCTGTCGGTGCTGCTGCTGGGGGTGCTGGACCGCTGGGCGCGGGGCGGTGCGGGGGCGGATTGAGGGGCTGTCCACGCGTGGACACTTTTTCAACCCTTTGATTCCGAACGAAATCGCGCTTTTTCTTTACCGAATCTTTACCCCGTCCACGCCCCAAGGCCCGCCTAGACCTCCTCGACCACCAGCACGCCGCCCAGGGATTTCAGGGCGCCCTTGATCTGGGGATTGATCGGGTAGGGGGTGGCGAGCGTCACGTCGATCTCTCGCCCCGTCGCCATGTCGGTGACGCAGAAGCTGATCGGGCCGCGGCTGCGCCCGCCCTCGGACCCGATGCGCGTCAGCAGGCTTTGCAGGGACGGCAGGGCGGTTTCGTTTTCCAGATGGATGCGCAGGCCGGTCGCGCCGGCATCGGCCACCACCGTGTCGATGGGCTGTACCGCGCGGGCGAGCAGCTTCACCGTCTCACCCTCTGCCGTCGCCTCGACCGTGAGCACCACGTTGCAGCCGGCTTCCAGATGCGGGCGGGCGGTTTCCAGAACGTCGGAGAAGACCGTGACCTCATAGAGCCCGGTGGGGTCGGAGAGGCCCACGAAGGCGAAGCGGTTGCCGCGGGCGGATTTGCGTTCCTGCCGGTTCGCCACAGACCCCGCGATGCGGCCGACGAAGGCGCCGCCATCGGTGGCGCGCTGGCTGATCTCTGCCAGCGTCAGCACGCCCTTGCGCTTCAGCGCGGGGCCGTAGTCATCCAGCGGGTGCCCGGAAAGGTAGAAGCCCACGGCGGCATGTTCCCGCGCCAGCCGGTCCATCGGCAGCCAGTCGTCGCTGGCGGGCAGGCGGGGTTCGGGCAGATCCTCTCCGCTGGCACCGAAAAGCGAATCCTGTGCCGAGGTCGCCCCGTCGTGGACGGCCGCCGAGTAGGCCACCAGCGCATCGAGGCCGGCAAAGACGCGGGCGCGGTTGCGGTCCAGCTGGTCGAAGGCGCCGGCGGCGGCCATCATTTCCAGCGGGCGCTTGCCCACGCGCTTCAGGTCCACCCGGCGGGCGAAGTCGAAGAGCGTGGCAAAGGGCTTCGCGCCGCGCCCCTCGACCACCAGCTTCATCGCCTCGACGCCCACGTTCTTCAGCGCGCCGAGGGCATAGACGAGGCGGCCCTGATCGACGCTGAAGGTGGCGGTGCCGCGATTGACGCAGGGGGGGATGACCTCGATCCCCATGCGATCCACCTCTCGCTTGTAGACGGCCAGCTTGTCGGTCAGGTGGATGTCGCAACTCATCACCGCGGCCATGAATTCGACCGGGTGGTTCGCCTTCAGCCAGGCGGTCTGGTAGCTGACCACGGCATAGGCGGCGGCGTGGGACTTGTTGAAGCCGTAGTTGGCGAACTTCTCCAGAAGGTCAAAGACTTCGCCCGCCTTTTTCTTGCCGACGCCGTTGGCGACCGAACCGTCGATGAACTTGGGCCGCTCCTTGGCCATTTCGGCGGCGATCTTCTTGCCCATCGCCCGGCGCAAGAGGTCGGCGCCGCCGAGGGAATAGCCCGCCATGACCTGCGCGATTTCCATCACCTGTTCCTGATAGACGATGATTCCCTGCGTTTCCTTCAGGATGTGGTCGATGGAGGGGTGGATGGATTCCAGCTCGCGCAGGCCGTTCTTCACCTCGCAATAGGCCGGGATGTTCTCCATCGGGCCGGGGCGGTAGAGGGCGACGAGGGCGACGATATCCTCGATGCAGGTCGGGCGCATCCGGCGGAGCGCGTCCATCATGCCCGAGCTTTCCACCTGAAACACCGCGACGGTGCGGGCGCTGGCGTAGAGGCGATAGGATTTCTCGTCATCCAGCGGGATCGCCCCGATATCGTCCACCGCGCCATCGGGCGGGGTGTAAAGCTGGGTGCCATCGGGGGCGATGTGCAGGTGGCGGCCTTGGGCGCGGATCAGGTCCACGGCGGTCTGGATCACGGTCAGCGTTTTCAGGCCGAGGAAGTCGAACTTCACCAGCCCGGCCTGTTCCACCCATTTCATGTTGAACTGGGTGGCGGGCATGTTGGAGCGGGGATCCTGATAGAGCGGGACGAGCTCATCCAGCGGGCGGTCGCCGATCACCACACCGGCGGCGTGGGTGGAGGCGTTGCGCAAGAGCCCCTCGACCTGTTGGGCATAGGTCAGCAGGCGCTGCACCACCTCTTCCTCGCGCGCGGCCTCGCGCAGGCGCGGCTCGTCGGCCAGCGCCTTTTCGATGGAGACGGGTTTGACGCCCTCGACCGGGATCATCTTGGACAGGCGGTCCACCTGGCCATAGGACATCTGCAGCACGCGGCCCACGTCACGCACCGCGGCCTTGGACAGAAGCGCGCCGAAGGTGATGATCTGGCCGACGCGGTCGCGGCCGTAGCGGTCCTGCACGTAGCGGATCACCTCCTCGCGCCGGTCCATGCAGAAATCGATGTCGAAATCGGGCATCGAGACGCGTTCGGGGTTCAGGAAGCGTTCGAACAGAAGGCTGTAGCGCAGGGGGTCGAGGTCGGTGATGGTGAGCGCATAGGCCACAAGGCTGCCCGCGCCGGAGCCGCGGCCGGGGCCGACGGGGATGCCCTGATCCTTGGCCCATTTGATGAAGTCGGCCACGATCAGGAAGTAGCCGGGAAAGCCCATCCCCTCGATGATGCCAAGCTCGAATTCGAGGCGCTTTTCATACTCTTCGACCGGGGCGGCATGGGGGATGACCGACAGGCGGTCGGCCAGCCCGGCGCGGGCCTGACGGCGCAGCTCGTCAACCTCGTCATCCGCAAAGCGGGGCAGGATCGGCGCGCGGGTGGTGGCGCGGAAGGCGCAGCGGCGGGCGATCTCGACGGTGTTTTCCAGCGCCTCTGGCAGGTCGGCGAACAGCGCCGCCATCTCCTCGGGCGATTTGAAATAGTGCTGGGGCGTCAGGCGGCGGCGGGGGGCGGACTGGTCGACATAGGCGCCCTCGGCAATGCAGAGGAGCGCGTCGTGCGCCTCAAACATCTCTGCCTTGGGAAAGTGGACATCGTTGGTGGCGACGATCGGCAGGGCCATGTCATAGGCCATCTCGATGAAGCCACGCTCGGTCGCGCGCTCTGCCTCGGTCGTCTGGCCGCCTTCGCCGGGGTGTCGTTGCAGTTCGACGTAAAGGCGGCTGGGGTAGGTCGTGGCGAGCTGGTCCAGCAGGTCGCGGGCGCGGTCGGTCTGCCCGGCCTGCAGCAGGCGGCCCACGGGGCCATCGGGGCCGCCGGTCAGGCAGATCAGGCCATCGGCGTGGCTGACGAGTTCCTGCAGCGTGACCTGCGGCACCTGCCCGCCCTTGCCGAGGTAGAGGCAGGAGTTGAGCTTCAGCAGATTGCCATAGCCGACCTCGGACTGCGCCAGCAGGACGACGGGGGCGGGGGGGCGTGGTTTCTCGCCGATCTGGGCGGGGTCGTAGGCGACCGAGACCTGGCAGCCCAGGATCGGCTGGATGCCTGCGCTGGCGGCGAGAACCGAGAACTCCAGCGCGCAGAACATGTTGTTGGTGTCGGTCACGGCGACGGCGGGCAGGCCCGCGTCCTTGCAGAGCGCGATCAGCTTCTTCACCGGCACCGCCCCTTCGAGCAGCGAATGTTCGGTGTGCACCCGCAGGTGGATGAATCGGGGGTCCGGCATGGCGGCAGCTTAGGCGAGTTTCGGGCCGGGCTGAATCCCCGAAATCGCGGCCGGCGCGGATTATCTGCCGCCCGTTGAAACAGCTTCGCCCGCCGCGAGAGATTAAATGCTTGCCAAAACGGCAATTCCTCGGGTTTCCTGAGCGGTAATGGGGTGCTCCGGGCCTTACGCCGCATCGGGTCCGGTGCCAAACCACGAAACAGGGATGTACCGCGGCGGACAGAAAACATGACGGCAATCGCGTTTCTGCTGAACGGAACGCAGGTGACGGTGGCGGATCAGCCGCCGACGCGGACGCTACTGGACTGGCTGCGAGAGGATCGCGGGCTGACCGGCACCAAGGAGGGCTGCAACGAGGGCGATTGCGGCGCCTGCACGGTGATGGTGACGGATGGCGAGGGCGCAAAGGCGCTGAACGCCTGCATCCTGTTCCTGCCGCAACTGCACGGCAAGGCGGTGCGCACGGTCGAGGGGATCGCCGGCCCCGATGGCGCGCTGCATCCCGTGCAGCATGCGATGATCGACCATCACGGATCGCAATGCGGGTTCTGCACGCCGGGCTTCGTGGTGTCGATGGCAGTGGCGCATCTGAACGGGCGCGCGGACCATGACGACCAGCTGGCCGGGAACCTGTGCCGCTGCACCGGCTACGCGCCGATCATCCGGGCGGCCGAGGCGGCGCGGGCGGAACCGGTGCCGGGATGGATGCGGATGGATGGCGATGCATTGGGCGGGATCGATGCCGCGCCCGCGCCGTTCCTGCCGCGCAGCGGGGATGAGCTTGCCGCGTGGTACCGGGCCAACCCCGACGCCACGCTGGTCGCCGGGGCGACGGATGTGGGGCTGTGGGTGACGAAGGAGTTGCGCGATCTGGCGCCGGTGGCCTTTCTGGCCGGTTGTGACGACCTGAAGGGCGTGAGCGTGACCGACACCGAAGTGCGGATCGGCGCGATGACGACGCTGACCGCGCTGCAACAGGCGATGGCGCCGCTGCACCCGGATTTCGCGGAGCTGATCCGCCGCTATGGCTCGGTGCAGGTGCGGAACGCGGCGACGGTGGGCGGCAACATCGCCAACGGATCGCCCATCGGGGACGGCCCGCCGGCGCTGATCGCGCTGGGCGCTACGCTGCATCTGCGCCGGGGCGATGCGCGGCGCAGCCTGCCGCTGGAGCAATTCTTCCTCGATTACCGCAAGCAGGACCGGCAGGAGGGTGAGTTCGTCGAGGCGGTGAGTTTTCCCCGCCAGCCTGACCGGCTGCGCTGCTACAAGCTGTCGAAAAGGTTCGATCAGGATATTTCCGGGGTGTGTGGCTGCCTGAATATCACGGTAGATGTTGGAAAAGTGCAATCGGCGCGGATCGCCTTTGGCGGCATGGCGGGCATCCCGAAGCGGGCGGCGGCGGTCGAGGCGGCGCTGCTGGGCCAGCCGTGGACCGAGGAAACCGTCACCGCCGCGCTGCCGGCGTTCGACGACGATTTCACCCCGATGACCGACATGCGCGCCAGCGCCGGATACCGGCAGGAGGCCGCAAAGGCGATGCTGCGGCGCTATTGGCTGGAGGATCAGGGCACGCCCGCGCGGGTGCTGGAGGTGGCGCCATGACCATCGCCAAACCCCTGCCCCATGACGCGGCGCCGCTGCATGTGACCGGGCAGGCGCGCTATGTGGACGACATTCCCGCCCCGGCGGGGGCGCTGCATTTGGCGTTCGGCCTGTCCAGGGTCGCGCATGGGCGGATCACCGGGATCGACCTGTCTGCGGTGCGGGCGGCACCCGGCGTGGTGGCGGTGATGACGGCGGGCGACCTGCCCTTTGCCAATGATGTCAGCCCGTCGATCCATGACGAGCCGCTGCTGGCCGATGCGACGGTGCATTATGTCGGCCAGCCGGTGTTTCTGGTCGTGGCGGACAGCCATCTGGCCGCGCGCAAGGCAGCGCGGCTGGGCAAGGTCGATTATGAGGAGCTGCCCGCGCTGCTGGGCATCGACGATGCGCTGGCAGCGAACAGCCGGTTCGAGGACGGGCCGCGGATCTGGACCAGGGGCGAAGCGGCCGCCGCCATCGCCGCCGCCCCCCATGTGATCGAGGGTAGGATCGAGATCGGCGGGCAGGAGCATTTCTATCTGGAGGGGCAGGTGGCGCTGGCCCTGCCGCAGGAGGGGGGCGACATGATCGTCCATTCCTCCAGCCAGCATCCGACCGAAGTGCAGCATAAGGTGGCCGAGGCGCTGGGCGTGCCGATGAACGCCGTGCGGGTCGAAGTGCGGCGGATGGGCGGCGGCTTTGGTGGCAAGGAGAGCCAGGGCAATGCGCTTGCGGTGGCCTCTGCGGTGGCGGCCCGGGCAACCGGGCGGGCCTGCCGGATGCGCTATGACCGCGACGACGACATGGTGATCACCGGCAAGCGGCACGATTTCCGCATCGACTATCGCGTGGGCGTCGATGACGAGGGCCGGGTGCTGGGGATCGAGTTCCTGCAACTGGCGCGCTGCGGCTGGGCGCAGGATCTGTCGATCCCCGTGGCCGACCGGGCGATGCTGCATGCCGACAATGCCTATCACCTGCCCGCCGTGCGCATCGAAAGCCACCGGCTGAAGACCAACACGCAAAGTGCCACCGCCTTTCGCGGCTTTGGCGGGCCGCAGGGGATGGTCGGGATCGAGCGGGTGATGGATCACATCGCCCATGCGCTGGGCCGCGATCCGCTGGCGGTGCGGCAGGCGAATTTCTACAGCGCGGGGCCGCCGCACCAGACCACGCCCTATGGGCAGGAGGTGCAGAATTTCATCCTGCCGGAATTGGTGGAGCAACTGGTCGCGCGGTCGGATTATCACGCCCGGCGGCAGGCGGTGGCCGACTGGAACGCGGCGAACCCGGTACTGAAGAAGGGCATCGCGCTGACGCCGGTGAAATTCGGCATCTCCTTCACGCTGACGCATCTGAACCAGGCGGGCGCGCTGGTTCATGTGTATCAGGACGGGTCGATTCACCTGAACCACGGCGGGACCGAGATGGGGCAGGGCCTGTTCCAGAAGGTCGCGCAGGTCGCGGCCGAGGGATTCGGCGTCGGCGTGGATCGGGTGAAGATCACCGCGACGGATACGGGCAAGGTGCCCAATACCTCGGCCACCGCGGCGTCATCCGGGTCGGATCTGAACGGCATGGCGGTGAAGGCGGCGGTGGACACGATCCGCGGCCGGATCGCGGAGTTTCTGGCGGGCGAGCATCAGGTGGCGGCCGAGGCGGTGGTCTTTGCCGATGGCCGCGTGCAGGTCGGCGGGGCGGAGTACAGTTTCGAGGATGCGGTGAACCGCGCCTATCTGGGCCGGGTCAGCCTGTCGGCCACCGGCTATTACCGCACGCCCGGCCTCAGCTGGGACCGGATCAGGGGCCACGGGCGGCCGTTCTACTATTTCGCCCATGGCGCGGCGGTGACCGAGGTGGTGATCGACACCCTGACCGGAGAGAACCGCATCCTGCGGGCCGACATCCTGCATGATGTGGGTGCGAGCCTGAACCCGGCGCTGGATATCGGCCAGATCGAGGGCGGCTTTGTGCAGGGCGCGGGGTGGCTGACGACCGAGGAGCTGGTGTGGGACGAGCGCGGGCGGCTGCGCACCCATGCGCCCTCGACCTACAAGATCCCCGCCTGTTCCGACCGGCCGCCGGTCTTCAACGTCGATCTGTGGATCGGCGGGAACCGCGAGGATACGATCTATCGGTCCAAGGCCGTGGGCGAGCCGCCGCTGATGCTGGGGATCTCGGCGCTGATGGCGCTGTCGGATGCGGTGGCGGCCTGCGGCGACGGGTCGGTCTATCCCGCGCTGGATGCGCCGGCGACGGCGGAGCGGGTGATGTGGGCGGTGTGGCGGCAGCGGGGGGCGGCATGAGTTTCGATGTCGCCGCGCTGGGTCGCCTGATCGCCGCTCATGGCCCGGTCGTGCGCGTGGTCATCGCCGAGGTGCAGGGGTCCAGTCCCCGCGGGCCGGGCACGGCGATGGTGGTCTGGGCCGACGGGCAGGAGGGCACGATCGGCGGCGGCGCGCTGGAATGGGAGGCCGCGGCGCGGGCGCGGGCGCTGCTGGCCGAGGGGCGCGAGAGGGCGGTGGAGCGGATGCCGCTGGGGCCATCGCTCGGCCAGTGCTGCGGCGGGGCGGTGCTGCTGCTGATGGAGCGGTGGGAAAGGGTCCAGGGGCTGGGCGAGGTGATCGCGCGGCCCTTGCGCGGCGCGGGTGAGATGCCGCTGGCGGTGAAGCGGATGATCGCTACGGCGCGGGCGCAGGGGCGGCTGCCCGTGCCGGGTGTCGTCGCCGGCTGGATGGTGGAACCCGTGGCGCGGCCCGCGCGGGCGCTGTGGGTCTGGGGTGCCGGCCATGTGGGCCGGGCGGTGGTGCAGGTGATGGCGCCGCTGCCGGAGTTCGCGATCACCTGGGTGGATACGGATGCGGCGCGGTTCCCTGAGCGGGTGCCCGAGGGCGTGGCGGCGCGGATCGCGCCCGACCCCGGCGATCTGGTGGCCGAGGCACCGGCGGGCGCCGACCATCTGATCCTGACCTATTCCCATGCGCTGGACCTCGACCTGTGCCACCGGCTGCTGGGCCATGGGTTCCGGTCGGCCGGGCTGATCGGGTCGGCGACGAAATGGGCGCGCTTCCGGTCACGACTGGCGGCGCTGGGCCATGCCGATGGGCAGATTGACCGCATCGCCTGCCCCATCGGTGACCCCGCGCTGGGCAAGCACCCGCAGGCCATTGCCTTGGGCGTGGCGGCGGCGCTGCTGCGCGCGGGCTCGGCGGGCGAAGTGGACAGGGAGCGCGCGGGATGACCGACCGGCCGACATTGCTTGAGATCAAGGGCCTGACCAAGGCCTATCCGGGCGTGGTGGCGAACGACGATGTCTCGTTTTCGATCCGCGAGGGCGAGGTGCATGCGCTACTGGGCGAGAATGGCGCGGGAAAATCGACGCTGGTGAAGATGATCTACGGGCTGGTGCGCCCCGATGCCGGCAGCATGACCCTGCGCGGGCAGGACTATGCGCCGCCCGAGCCGAGCGCCGCGCGGGCTGCCGGCGTTGCCATGGTGTTCCAGCATTTCAGCCTGTTCGAGGCGCTGGACGTGGCCGAAAACGTGGCGCTGGGGATGGAGAACCCGCCACCGCAGCGCCAGCTCGCCCGCCGCATCAGCGAGGTGAGCCAGGCCTACGGCCTGCCGCTGGACCCGTCGCGGCTGGTGGGCGAGTTGTCGGCCGGAGAGCGCCAGCGGGTGGAGATCATCCGCTGCCTGCTGCAGGATCCGAAACTGCTGATCATGGACGAGCCGACCAGCGTGCTGACGCCGCAGGAGGTGGAAATCCTGTTCCGCACGCTGCGCCAGCTTTCGGCCGAGGGCACGGCGATTCTGTATATCAGCCACAAGCTGGAGGAGATCCGCGCGTTGTGCGATGGCGCCACGATCCTGCGGCTGGGCAAGGTGGTCGGCACCTGCGAGCCGCGCGCGGTGTCGGCGCGCGAGATGGCCGAGATGATGGTGGGCAGCAGCCTGATGATCCCCCAACGCGCGGCGACGGGGCGCGGGGCGGTTGTGCTGCAGGTCGACAGGCTCAACCTGCCCTCGGCCAACCCGTTCGGCACCAGCCTGCGCGACGTGTCGCTGCAGGTGCGCGCGGGCGAGATACTGGGCATCGGCGGTGTGGCGGGCAACGGGCAGGACGAGTTGCTGGCGGCGCTGTCGGGCGAAGTGCGCGCGCCCGCGCAGGCGGTGAAGCTGAAGGGCGTCGGCATCGGCGCGCTGGGGCCGATGGGTCGGCGGGCGCTGGGTCTGCTGGCCGGGCCGGAGGAACGGCTGGGCCATGCCGCCGCCCCCGACATGACGCTGATCGAGAATGCCGCGCTGACCGGTGCGCTGCGGCAGGGGATGCTGCGCCATGGCTTCCTGAACTGGGGCAAGGCGCGCAGCTTTGCCGAGGAGATCATCGCGCGCTTTGACGTGCGCACACCGGGGCCGCATGTGGCAGCGCGGGCGCTGTCGGGCGGGAACCTGCAGAAATTCGTCATCGGGCGCGAGGTGCTGCAGCGCCCGACTGTGCTGGTGGTCAACCAGCCCACATGGGGCGTCGATGCAGCGGCCGCGGCGGCGATCCGGCAGGCATTGATGGATCTGGCGGCGGGTGGCGCGGCTGTTGTGGTCATCAGCCAGGATCTGGACGAGTTGATGGAGATATCCGACCGCTTCGCCGCGCTGAACGAGGGCCGTTTGAGCGCGCCGCGGGCGACCGCGGAACTGAGCGTCGAAGCGATCGGCCTGATGCTGGGCGGTGCGCATGACATGGAAGTGGCTGACCCCGAGGAGATTGCCCATGTGGCGGAATGAGGTGAGGCCATGATCCGGCTGGAGCGGCGCCCGACGCCATCGAAATTCTGGGCAGCGATGACACCGGTGCTGGCGGTGGTGCTGACGATGATCGCGGGCGGGATCATGTTCGCCATCCTTGGCAAGGATCCGGTTCTGGCGATCAAGACGATCTTCTACGATCCGCTGTTCAACCCCCAGTTCGCCGCCTATTCCCGCCCGCAATTGCTGGTGAAGGCGGGGCCGCTGATCCTGATCGCGGTGGGCCTGAGCCTCGGCTTCCGGGCCGGGGTCTGGAACATCGGGGCCGAGGGGCAATACATCATGGGGGCGCTGTTCGCGGCCGGGGTGGGGCTGGCGTTCTTCCCGGCCTCGGGCTGGTACATCTTTCCGCTGATGGTGCTGGCGGGTGCGTTCGGCGGATGGCTCTGGGCGATGATCCCGGCGATCCTGCGCACGCGGTTCAACACCAACGAGATCCTGGTGTCGCTGCTGTTGGTCTATGTCGCGCAGCAGTTTCTTGCGGCGATGGCGCTGGGGCGGATGCGCAACCCCGATGGCGGCGGCTTCCCCGGCTCGCGCAATCTGGCGCAGTATCCGGCGGCGTCGAACCCGGAACTGATCGCCGGGACGGGGATGCACTGGGGTGTCGTGACGGCGTTCATCGTGGTGATCTTTGCCTACATCCTGCTGCAGCGCCACTTGACCGGGTTCCACATCAAGCTGACCGGGCAGGCGCCACGGGCCGCGCGCTTCGCGGGTGTCAGCCCGGCGCGGCTGGTGATCTTCTGCCTGGGCTTCTCCGGCATCACGGCCGGGCTGGCGGGGATGTTCGAGGTGACGGGTCCGGCCAGCCAGATCAGCATCGACTTCAACCAGGGCTACGGTTTCGTGGCGATCATCGTGGCCTTTCTTGGTCGCCTGCACCCCATCGGGATCGTGCTGGCGGGGCTGCTGATGGCGCTGACCTATATCGGCGGCGAGCTGGCGCAGTTCATGTTGCAACTGCCCAAGGCGGCGATTCAGGCGTTTCAGGGGATGCTGCTGTTCTTTCTGCTGGCGCTCGACATGGTGGCGAACTTCCGGCTGCGCTTCGGCCGGCCGGCACCGGTGCGGGGGGCGGCGTGATGGATCTGTCGGCAATCAACCCGCTGGTGCTGATCGTGTCGCTGATGGTGGCGGCGACGCCGATCCTGCTGGCCGCGATCGGGGAACTGGTGGTGGAAAAGGCGGGCGTGCTGAACCTGGGCGTCGAGGGGATGATGATCACCGGCGCGATCTTTGGCTTCGCGGTGGCGGTGGAGACGGGCAGCCCGACCATGGGATTCATTGGCGGCGCGCTAGGGGCGGCGGGGCTGGCGCTGATCTTTGCCGTGCTGACGCAGCTTCTGCTGGCCAATCAGGTCGCGACGGGGCTGGCGCTGACGCTGTTCGGCCTCGGCTTCTCGGCGCTGATCGGGCAGGGCTATATCGGCGTGCGCCCGCCATCCACTGCGCGGATCGAAGTGCCGCTGCTGGCCGAGATCCCGGTGCTGGGGCGGGTGCTGTTTCGCCATGACATGATGGTTTATGTCTCGCTGGCGCTGATCGTCGCGGTCTGGCTGGTGCTGAAATACACCCGCGTCGGCCTGATCCTGCGCGCGGTGGGGGAAAGCCACGATGCGGCGCATGCGCTGGGCTACCGGGTGGTGCGAATCCGCATCCTTGCCATCCTGTTCGGGGGCGCCTGCGCGGGGCTGGGCGGCGCCTATCTCAGCCTGATCCGCGTGCCGCAATGGACCGAGGGGATGACCGCCGGCGCGGGCTGGATCGCGCTGGCCATCGTGGTCTTTGCTTCATGGCGGCCGTGGCGGGTGCTGCTGGGTGCCTATTTGTTTGGCGGAATCGCCGTGCTTCAGCTTAACCTGCAGGCGGCAGGGGTGAAGATTCCGGTGGAGTACTTGTCGATGAGCCCGTACCTGATAACGATCCTGGTGCTGGTCATCATGTCCTCCAGCCGGTCGCGGGCGTCGCTCAACGCGCCCGCCTGCCTGGGGAAATCCTTCCACGCCTCGACCTGAGGCCAAATCAGAACCGGGCCGCGCGGCCCATGCAACACGGGAGACAGAGGGAATGACACTGAAGAAACTGCTCGCCAGCGCGGCAATCGCGCTGGGACTGGCCGGGGCGGCCCATGCCGACGATCCGTTCAAGGTCGGGCTCGTCTACATCGGCCCCGTGGGTGACTACGGATGGAGCTATACCCACGATCAGGGCCGTCTGGCACTGGAGGAGCATTTTGGCGATGCGGTCGAGACCTCGTTCGTGGAATCCGTCCCCTATGGCGCGGATGGTGAGCGGGTGATGACGCAGATGGCGCTTTCGGGCGTCGACATGATCCTCGCGACCTCGTTCGGATATGGCCCGGATGTGAACAATGTCGCGGCGCGGTTCCCGAACGTGAAGTTTGAACATGCGACCGGCTACATCCAGGATCAGCCGAATGTCTCGCTCTACAATGCGCGGTTCTATGAGGGGCGCGCGGTGATCGGCCATATCGCCGGCAAGATGACCGAGACCAACGTGGTCGGCTACATCGCGTCCTTCCCGATCCCCGAGGTGGTGATGGGCATCAACTCGGCCTATCTGCACGCCAAGGCCGTGAACCCCGACGTGCAGTTCCGCGTCGTCTGGGTCTATAGCTGGTTCGACCCGGCGCGCGAAGCCGATGCGGCGAATGCGCTGATCGAACAGGGCGCCGACGTGCTGATGCAGCACACCGATTCCACCGCGCCCATAGCGATTGCAGAAGAAGCGGGGATCATGGCCTTTGGCCAGGCGTCGGACATGACTAGCTTCGGGCCGACCGCGCATCTGACCGCGATTCTGGATGTCTGGGGTCCCTACTACATCGAGCGGGTGCAGCAGGCGATCGACGGCAGCTATGAACAGGCGAATGTCTGGCAGGGGATCGGCGACGGGATGGTGGGCTTTGCCCCGATGAACGAGCGTATCCCGGCCGATGTGCGCGAAGAGGCCGAGGCGATGATCGCGGCCATCGCGGCGGGCGAGTATCACCCGTTCACTGGTCCGATCAACCGGCAGGACGGATCGGCCTGGCTGGCCGAGGGCGAAACCGCGCCCGACGGCGATCTGCTTGGCATGAACTTCTATGTCGAGGGAATGACCGGCGAAGTGCCGAACTGAACCTCTGGCATCCGGCACGGAAGGCCCGCCAGCAGGCGGGCCTTTCTGAGTCTTGCGTCCCGGTCAGCGCCCGATACTGCCTGTTGCGCAATGAAGTCATGGCGTTGCCGAAGGGACTCGCCTTGCGAATTTTTCACGTAACTCTCGCTTAACGTGTATTTGCGCGTTAGAATTCGCGCGATGGGTGCCATCAGAAGCGCCCCTTGCACGAGGTGGCAGAGATGACGGACAGACAGGCGACCCCCCTGCGGGTGATGTTGGGCATTGCAGTTGCCGGAGGGCTGGCGCTTTCGGGCTGTGAAAACAGCGCGGAAGCCGATGCGACGCGGGCGCTGCAGGATCTCAACATGATCGATGAGACGAACCTCAACGAGATCATGCTGACGGCGGCCGATCCGCGCGAAGCGGTGAACTATTTCCGCCAGGCATCGGGCGAGCGGCCTGACAGGATTGATCTGAGACGCGCCCTGGCGCGGTCTCTGGTCCGCGCGGGGTTGGCCTCCGAGGCTGTGGGCGTGTGGCGCGAAGTGGCGGATGCGCCCAGTGGCACCAGCGAGGACCGGGTGCAACTGGCCGATGCGCTGCTTCGCACCAACGAATGGGACAAGGGCGCTGCCGAACTGGCCCGCGTGCCGCCGACCCACGAGACATTCGACCGCTACCGGCTGGAGGCGATGCTGGCGGATCACCGCAAGCAGTGGAGCCGCGCCGACAGCTATTACGAAACCGCGGTCGGCCTGACTACGCGGCCGGCGGGCGTGCTGAACAACTGGGGCTTTTCCAAGTTGACCCGCGGCCAGCCGGCCGAGGCAGAGCGGATGTTCCGCGAGGCGCTGACCTATGATCAGAACCTGTTCGCAGCAAAGAACAATATGGCCATCGCACGCGGCGCGCAGCGCAACTACACCCTGCCGGTGATCCAGATGACGCAGGTGGAGCGCGCCGAACTGACCTATACGCTGGCGCTGGCTGCGTTGAAGCAGAATGACGTGGTCATCGGGCGCACCCTGTTGCAAGAGGCCATCGACACCCATCCGCAGCATTTCGACCTGGCGGTGCGGGCGCTGCGGGCGCTGGATACGCAGGGCACGACCACCGGATGACCGCCACGACGGCCATTGCGGCGCTGTGGTTTCTGCCCTTCGTTCTGCCGATTGCGGCCTGGGTGGCTTGGAGCGATCTGGCGCGGATGCGGATTCCGAATGTCGCGGTGCTGGCGCTGCTGGCTGTCTTTCTGCTGATCGGGCCGCTGGTTCTGCCGCTGGATGTCTGGGCCTGGCGCTGGACGCATTTCGCCGTGGCGCTGGCCGTGGGCTTTGTGCTGAACGTGGCGCGGGCGATGGGGGCGGGCGATGCGAAGTTCGCGGCCGCCATGGCGCCCTTCATCGCGCTGCAGGATATCGCTGTTTTCCTTGTACTTTTCTCGGCCCTGCTGCTGGCTGCCTTTGCCACGCACCGGCTGGCGCGGTCGGTGCCGCGGCTGCGCGACCTGGCGCCGCACTGGGTAAGCTGGACGCGCGGGGACTTTCCGATGGGTCTGCCGCTGGCGGCTTCGCTGGCGGGCTATCTGGCGCTGGTCGCGGCTGGTCTGATTGCCGCTTGAGCGGCTGAATCCGACGTATGATTCACGTGCATCCGGCGTGCATATCACGTGCATACGTTGGTGCGTATCTGTCGGCGTAGACGGGCGCGCATAACGAAAGGCGCCGGTGCTGCGAGCAACACCGGCGCCGGATCGTGCTGGAATGGTGGGAGTGCGCGGGGCCGTCAGTCGCCGACCGCGAACCCGCCGGTGCCGCCGCTGACCCGCGGCAGGGGCCGCACGGCCGAGGCGATGTATTCCCGGTGCACGACCTGCATGTACTTGCCGCTGTGCACCATCGGGTGGCTTTGAACGAAGCCCGTCACCTCGGTCACGGTGCGGCGGTTGCGCTCCTCGGGCAGGGGGGTCTGGATCACCGGCCGGGTCTGACCGTAGGAGACCATCGCCTCCAGCCGCGAGCGGCTGATGCCGCGGCTCACCAGATAGTTGACCACCGCATTCGCCCGCCGCAGGCCGAGGGCCTGGTTATAGGCGGCGCTGCCCACCAGATCGGTGTGGCCATAGACCCGGAAGCGGACCTCGGGGTATTGCCGGATCCAGTGCGCCTGCCGGTCGAGCGCGGCGCGGGCCTGGGCGTCGAGGGCCGAGCTGTCGAAGGCGAAGGTCACGGTCGACGGCACTTCCTGGGCGAAGCGCGTGCCGAGTTGCACCGCCGCGTCGCGCTGCCCCGACTGCACGTCGCTGTTGTAGCCCACGGCCTGCCCGAAGGTGCCGGTATCCAGCTGGCTTCCGGCCTCGGAGTTGAAGGTGACGGGGTTGCAGCCTGCAAGGGCAAGCGCGCCGGCGCCGATCAGCAGAATGTGTCTCACTGGTATTCCCCGATCAATCCATGACATAGCCGTAGGCCCCGCTGAAATCCTGCCGCGCGACCTCTCCCACTGCGCCGGCCTGACGGGCGCCGCGGGCCGTTTGCCCGAACAGGAAGAAGTCGCGCTCGGTCGGCGGGCGTACCCGGTCGGTCGGCATCGCCAATGCCGCGCCACGGGTGGGCGAGACCAGATGCGGGGTCACGATGATGACCAGTTCGCTCTGCTCGCGCTGATAGCTGGCGCTGCGGAACAGCGCGCCCAGCACGGGGATGTCGCCGATCCAGGGCACCTGATTGCTGACATTGCGGAAATCGTCCTGCAACAGGCCCGCGATGGCGAAGCTTTCGCCGTCCCGCATCTCGACCGTGGTGGAGGTTTCGCGGCGGCGGAAGGCGTTCAGCGTGAACCCGCCCGACTGCACCGTGACCGTGGGGTCGATGCCGCTGACGGCGGCGTTGATCACCAGATTGATCTGGTTGCCATCGACCACGAAGGGGGTGAAGTTCAGTTCGACGCCAAAGGGCTTGTATTCGACGGTGACCTGGTTTTCCTGGCTGCGCACCGGGATCGGGTATTCACCGCCGGCGAGGAATTTCGCCTCTTGCCCCGACAGGGCGACAAGGTTCGGCTCGGCCAGTGTGCGCACCAGGCCCTTGGCCTCCAGCGCCTCGATCGCGACGTTGAACTGCAGCGCGCCGGTGCCGAGGTTCAGGGCAAAGCCGCCCGCCGCGTCGGCCAGTCCGCTGCCGATGAAGGTCTGGGCGGCGACCCGCCCGCCCGAGGTGATCGGTGCCGCAACGCCGGGTTGCGTGCCAAAGGTTGTGAAACCCAGCCCCTTGCTGACCGACCGGCTCATCTCGGCAAAGCGGACCTTCAGCATCACCTGCTGGGTTCCGCCAACGCTCATCAGGTTCGACACCCGGTCGGGGGCATAGCGGTTGGCCAAGTCAAGCGCGCGGTCCAGCTTTGCGGTGCTGGAGACCACGCCCGACAGTACGATGCCATCGTTGGCGGTGCGCACCTCGATCCGCTCGCCCGGCAGAATCTGGCCGAGGCGTTCCTTGAACTCCTCGATATCCGGGGTGACGTGGATGTCGACGCTGGCATGGAGATTGCCCTCGGGGCCAAGGATCGTCAGGGTTGTGCGACCGGGCACCTTGCCGAGAATGTAGATCGTCCGGTCGGATAGGCTGGAGATGTCTGCAATCGACGGATTGGCGATTGAAAGCTCCGCAAAGGGGCCCTCGTTCTCGACCACGATCGCGCGGTTCATCGGGACCGTCAGGGTGGAATGAACCCCCGCGCCAAGCACGCGAAGCTCGGCCCGGCCCTCGCCGGGGGCGCCGAGCACGAGGCCAAGGCAAAGCCCTGCCACAACCGGCATAAATGAAAGTTTCACGAGACCCTACCTGTATTTATTTTGAACTGCTCAACCCCTAGTTTAGTCTCAGGCTGTGCAACTCGCCAAATTTTTTCACATTGGCAGCGAATCAAGCGGCGGATCTGTGGATAACCTGTGGATAAATGGCAACAGATCCGCGCCTTATGGCCGGATTTTCACGCTCTGCGGATTGTTGCCGGTGGGAAAAGTGGTGAGCCCGGAAGGATTCGAACCTTCGACCTACTGATTAAAAGTCAGCCGCTCTAACCAACTGAGCTACGGGCCCCAACATCGGGCCTGATAGAAACATCGCCCTGCAGGGTCAAGCCCAAAAGGCGCGGCCGGGGCATCTGGCGTTGCGCCCGCGTGGGGCGTATATCGCCGCCATGGCACGCGCGCGCGCAGATGGCCTGCCGTTCATGAAGATGCACGGGCTGGGCAACGACTTCGTGGTCATCGACCGGCGGAGCGTTTCTGCACATGTGACCCCGGCGCTGGCCCGCGCGCTGGGCGACCGGCATCGCGGCGTCGGCTTCGACCAGCTGGCGGTGATCGATGCGGGCGAGGATACGGATCTGCGGCTGACGTTCTGGAACGCCGATGGCAGCCTGTCTGCGGCCTGCGGCAATGCCACCCGCTGCATCGCCCGGCGCGAGATGGACCTGACCGGCAAGACGGCGCTCAGCCTGCGAACCGAGCGCGGCGTGCTGCTGGCCGAGGATGCGGGGGGCGGCCTGACGCGGGTGAACATGGGCCAGCCGCTGACAGGCTGGGACGAGGTGCCGCTGGCCCGCGCGATGGACACGCTGCATCTGCCGATTGATGGCGACCCGGTGGCGACGGGCATGGGCAACCCGCATTGCACCTTCTTTGTCGATGACGCGATGGCGGTGGACCTGCCGGCCTTCGGTGCCGTGCATGAGCATCATCCCCTGTTCCCCGAGCGCACCAATGTCGAGGTGGTGCAGGTGCTGTCGCCGGATGCGATCCGACTGCGCATATGGGAGCGGGGGACGGGGGTGACGCTGGCCTCTGGCTCGTGCTCCTGCGCGGCGGCGGTGGCGGCGGCGCGGCGGGGGCTGACGGGCCGGCAGGTGGCGGTGCATGTGGACGGCGGCGAGCTGGCTGCGGACTGGCGCGAGGATGGCATCTGGCTGACCGGCCCCACGGCGCATGTCTTCGACGGGGTGATGACGGCGGATTTCCTGGCCGGGGTGGGCGCATGAACGCGCCGGTGTTTCATACGCATGGCTGCCGGCTGAACGCCTATGAATCCGAGGCGATGAAGGAACTGGCCGAGGCCGCCGGGCTGCGCGACGCGGTGATCGTGAACACCTGCGCCGTGACGGCAGAGGCCGTGCGCAAGGCCCGGCAGGACATCCGCCGCCTGCGCCGCGAGCGGCCCGAGGCGCCGATCATCGTCACCGGCTGCGCCGCCCAGACCGAGCCCGAGACCTTTGCCGCCATGCCCGAGGTGACGCGGGTGATCGGCAATGCCGAGAAGATGCGGGCAGAGACATGGGCCGCGCTGGCCCCCGACCTGATCGGCACGACCGAGCGGGTGCAGGTCGATGACATCATGTCGGTGCGCGAGACGGCGGGTCACCTGATCGACGGCTTCGGCCGCCACCGCGCCTATGTGCAGGTGCAGAACGGCTGCGACCACCGCTGCACCTTCTGCATCATCCCCTATGGCCGGGGCAATTCCCGCTCGGTCCCGGCGGGTGTGGTGGTCGAGCAGATCGCGCGGCTGGTGGACCGCGGCTTTGCCGAGGTCGTGCTGACCGGGGTGGATCTGACAAGCTGGGGCGCCGATCTGCCCGGCACGCCGCGTCTGGGCGATCTGGTGCGTAGGATCCTGAAGTTGACGGGGATCGAGCGGCTGCGGATCAGTTCGATTGACTCCATCGAGGCCGACCCCGCGCTGATGGAAGCGATCGCCACCGAGCCGCGGCTGATGCCACACCTGCATCTGAGCCTGCAGGCGGGCGACGACCTGATCCTGAAACGGATGAAGCGCCGGCACCTGCGCGACGACGCAATCGCCTTTTGCGAGGAGGCGCGGAAGCTGCGCCCCGACATCGTTTTCGGCGCCGACATCATCGCGGGCTTCCCGACCGAGACCGAGACGATGTTCGAAAACTCGGTGAAGCTGGTTCAGGATTGCGGCCTGACCTGGCTGCACGTCTTTCCCTACAGCCCGCGCAAGGGCACGCCCGCCGCGCGGATGCCACAGGTGCCCGGCCCGGCGATACGTGACCGCGCGGCGCGGCTGCGCGCGGCGGGAGGGGCTGCGGTGGCGCGGCACCTGGCTGGACAGGTGGGCACGACCCATCGCATCCTGACCGAGGCCCCGCGCATGGGCCGGACCGAGCAGTTCACCCCCGTGGCCTTCGCCTCGGACCAGCCAGCGGGTGCTATCGTCACCGCGCGCATCACCGGCCATGGGGTCGATGGCCTGCGTGCCTGAACCTCGGGTCGGGTCGTCTTGAAGTTCAAGGATTTCCAGCTCGACTTCGAGGCGATGCTGTCCGAGGCGGTCTATGGCCACGGGTTCCTGCACTACGGCTACTGGCCAGATGGGCGGCCCGAGGTGCCCTCGGTACGGTCGCTGGGAGAGGCGCAGCAGGCGTGGTTCGACCGTATGGCGGCGACGATCCCCGATGGTGTGCAGACGATCCTCGATGTCGGCTCGGGCACCGGCGCCAATGCGCTGGCGCTTACGCGGCGCGGCTATCAGGTGGAATGTGTCTGCCCGTCGGAGCAGTTGAACGCGATGGCGCGGGCGAAACTGCCGGGGGCGGTGCCGGTCCATACCAGCACGTTCGAGGCGCTGGATCTGCCGCGCCGCTTCGACCTCTGCCTGTTCGGCGAGAGCTTTCACTATATACAACTGGTCCCGGCGCTGGACCGGATCGACCGTTACGCCCGGCGCCACGCGATCATCTTCGACTATTTCCGCAGACGCGGCGCGGGTACAGGGGGGCGGCGCGGCACATATGCGGATTTTCTGGATGCGCTGGCGGCCCGTCCCGGCTGGCAGGTGGTGCTGGACGAGGATGCGACCGAGGCCATCCTGCCCACGTTTTTCGTGCTCGACCATGTGAAGAACGCCCATGTCGCCCCCTTCCTGACCCGGTTCCGGGCAGACTTCCGCCGGTCGCGCCCCGTGGTGTCGCGGCTGGTCGAGATGGCGCTCGGCCGCAGGCTGGACCGCTTCACCCGCCCTTCGCGGCGCGAGGCGACGTTTGGCGAGAGCTACGAATACCGCCTGATCCGCCTTGACCGCGTGCCGACCGAGTCGTGAGTGGACAGCGCCGCGCCGCGCGCCTAGTCTTCCGCCAAGCTGACAAAGGAGAGACCGATGGCCCTGCCGCTTGCCCCGATCGCCGGCATCGCGCTGCGCTATGGCGCCGTGGCGCTGGCCGCCTATGCCGCGACCCGCGCCATTTCGCCCGGTCGCATCGACCAGCGTGCCGAGGATGCGATGGACCACCTGCCCGAGGGGCTGACCGGCCAGGCCCCGCGTGACCGCGAGCAGATGAACGGCACCGCGCGGTTCCGCCGGGTGATCCGGCTGGGCCATGCCGGGCCGGGTATCGAGATCGACGCCGCCGCGCTGGGGCGCATCCGGTTCCGTCGCGTCTAGATCATGCGGCTCTATCACAATCAGACCTCGCCCTTCGTGCGCAAGGTGATGGTCGTGCTGCTGGAAACGGGGCAGGCCGATGCGGTGACGCTGAGCCCCTCGACCGGGACGCCGATCGCACCCGCCAGCCTGCCGGTGGCGCAGAACCCGCTGGGCAAGGTGCCCGCGCTGGAACGTGACGACGGCCCGGCGCTTTACGACAGCCGGGTGATCTGCCGCTATCTGGACGACCGGGCGGGCGCGGGGCTTTACCCCCCGGCGCCGGCGCTATGGGACAGCCTGACGCTGGAGGCGACCGCCGACGGCATGATGGAGGCGGCGATCCTGATGGTCTACGAATCGCGCGTCCGTCCCGAGGACAGGCGCCTGCCCGAATGGGTCGAGGCGCAGTGGGCCAAGGTCGACCGCTCGCTTGACGTTCTGAACGCCCGCTGGCTCAGCCATCTGCGGGGGCGGCTGGATATCGGCCAGATCGCGGTGGCCTGCGCGCTGTCCTATCTGGACCTGCGCCACGACGCCCGCAACTGGCGGCAGGGCCGCGACAGTCTGGCCGACTGGCACGCGGCCTTTGCCGGGCGCGACTCCATGATCGCCACCCGGCCCGAGGGCTGACACCCGCCGCGGCATCCCCGCCGTGCGGGATGGGGCGAAAAACCGGCCAGCCTGCGACACCTTTGCCTGAAAGGGCGCTGGACGCCATTGGGCAACCCCGCTAAATAACGCGGCGATCAGGTGGCGAAACCTTGCCGCCCGGGTGTGATTTTGGCCCCCAAGGCCGAAAAGAGGAGCGACGCCGTGTCCCACGCTGAAGAGAACGCAGGCACACGCAGGGATTTCCTGTATTACGCAACCGCCGGGGCCGGGGCCGTGACCGCCGGGGCCGCGATCTGGCCGCTGGTCAACCAGATGAACCCCTCGGCTGACGTGCAGGCCCTGTCCACCATCCTCGTCGATATCAGCGGGGTAGAGGTTGGCAGCCAGTTGACCGTCAACTTCCTTGGCAAGCCCGTGTTCATCCGCCGCCGCACGCTCGACGAGATCGAGGCCGCGCGCGCCGTGGAACTCAGCGAACTGGTCGACCGCGACGCGCGTAACCCGAACCTGGGTGCGGTGCCGGCCGACGATACGAACCGCACGCTGGACGAGGCCGGCGAATGGCTGGTGATGCAGGGCGTCTGCACCCATCTGGGCTGCGTGCCGCTGGGCAACGGGGCTGGCGATTTCGGCGGCTGGTTCTGCCCCTGCCACGGCTCGCACTATGACACGGCGGGGCGTATCCGCCGCGGACCCGCGCCCGAGAACCTGCACATCCCGCAGGTGACGCTCGTCGATGAAACCACGATCCAGCTTGGCTGAGGGAGAGTAAGATGGCCGGAATTCCCCACGACCATTACGAGCCCAAGTCGGGCGCCGAGAAGTGGCTGCACAGCCGGCTTCCCATCGTGTCGCTGATTTACGACACGCTGATGATCCCCACGCCCAAGAACCTGAACTGGATGTGGATCTGGGGCATCGTGCTGACCTTCTGCCTTGTGCTTCAGATCGTCACGGGCATCGTGCTTGCGATGCACTACACGCCGCATGTCGACATGGCCTTTGCCAGCGTCGAGCACATCATGCGCAACGTGAACGGCGGGCACATGCTGCGCTACCTGCACCAGAACGGCGCGATGCTGTTCTTTGCCGCCGTCTATCTGCATATCTTCCGCGGCCTCTACTACGGCAGCTACAAGGCCCCGCGTGAGATCACGTGGATCATCGGCATGCTGATCTACCTGCTGATGATGGCCACGGCCTTCATGGGCTACGTTCTGCCCTGGGGTCAGATGTCGTTCTGGGGCGCCACGGTGATCACCGGCCTGTTCGGTGCGATCCCCGGCATCGGTGACGCGCTGCAGACCTGGCTGCTGGGCGGCCCGGCGGTGGACAACGCCACGCTGAACCGCTTCTTCAGCCTGCATTACCTGCTGCCCTTCGTCATCGCGGCGCTGGTCGCGGTGCATATCTGGGCGTTCCACACTACCGGCAACAACAACCCCACCGGGGTCGAAGTGCGCCGCGCGTCCAAGGAAGAGGCAGAGAAGGACACGCTGCCCTTCTGGCCCTACTTCGTGATGAAGGACCTTTTCGCGCTGGCCGTGATCATGGTGGTGTTCTTCGCCATCGTCGGCTTCATGCCGAACTATCTGGGCCACCCCGACAACTATATCGAGGCGAACCCGCTGGTGACGCCGTCGCATATCGTGCCGGAATGGTACTTCCTGCCGTTCTACGCGATCCTGCGTGCCTTTACCGGCGATGTCTGGGTGGTGCAGCTGGCCAGCTTCTTCAGCTTCGGCATCATCAACGCCACCTTCTTCGGCGTGCTGGCGATGTTCGCGGCGATCTTCGTGATGGCGCTGGCGCCCTGGCTCGACACCTCGTCGGTGCGGTCGGGCCGGTATCGCCCGATGTTCAAATGGTGGTTCTGGCTTCTGGTGATCGACTTCTTCGTGCTGATGTGGGTCGGCGCCATGCCGGCCGAGGGGATCTATACCAACATCGCCCTGCTGGCGACGGCCTACTGGTTCGCGTATTTCCTGATCATCCTGCCGCTTCTGGGCGTGATCGAGAAACCGGAGCCGACCCCGGCGACGATCGAGGACGATTTCAAAGCCCAGATGGCAAAGTCGGGTAAGACCGGC
>JBJHCH010000020.1:0-39547 GCA_050485905.1 Paracoccaceae bacterium
CCGTCTGGCTGGCCTCGATCACGTCGGCCATGAATGTGGCCTCTGTCGTGTCCTTGATCAGATCGCCCGCGGCTGCCCCGGCGCCCGCGGCCTGCGGCTTTCCGCCCAGTTCCAGCATGTTTCGTCCTTTCACGTCCCGGCGGGCCTGCTCGGCCCTTTCTCATCCTATATGTGCCGCCGCGAGGCCGAGGCCAAGGGGCTGTCAGCCGCCGCTGGCCCCTGGCCGGTCGGGACCGGCGATGGAATCGAGCCCGAAGGCGGCGGCGATATCGTCCTGAATCGCGTTGCGACCTTTCGCGAAGTCGCGGGCATGGGCGGCGGCCTGTTCGGCGGAGCCTGCATTGGCGAGGTTCAGAAGGCCCTGCGCAAGCCGGTCGAGCGGAGTGTGGAAGCGTTCGGTCAGCACATGGCGCTTGGCGGCGATCTCTCCCATCAGCGCCGTCAGCGGGGCGATTTCGCTGCCGCGCATCAGCCCCTCTACCTGCTGTCCGGCGCGGTGGCGGTTGATGTCGGCGGCAATCTCGGCCAGCCGGATCAGGCAGGAGCTGACGGTCTGGTAGCGTTCGATCAGGATCGTCTCCTCGAACCGCGAGCGGCGTTCGAGGGCCAGCGTCATCTGGCGGGCGCGGCGGTCGAAGGCGGCGGCGATGCTGCGGTCGGCGGCGGCGCGGATGACGTAAAGCGCGCCCGCGACCAGCGCCGCCAGCGCCAGCGCCGGCAGCGAATAGGTGGCAAAGAGATCGAGCAGGCCGCCCATCGGCCGAGCCTAGCCTAGAGATCGAAGCTTGCGAAGACCGGCGCGTGGTCCGATGGCTGGTCCCAGCCGCGGGCGGTGCGCAGGATGCGGCTGGAATGGCCCGCGGCGGCGATGTCGCGGCTGGCCCAGACATGATCGAGGCGCCGGCCCTTGTCGGCGGCGTCCCAGTCGGGGCTGCGATAGGACCACCAGCTATAAAGCTGGCCCTGGGGGATGTCCTGGCGGGTGATGTCCACCCAGTTTCCAACCTCCTGCACCTGCGACAGGTGATCGACCTCGATGGGGGTGTGGCTGACGATTCGAAGCAGTTGCTTGTGGTTCCAGACGTCATCCTCGCGCGGGGCGATGTTCAGGTCGCCGACCATGATCGTGCGTTCGGGGCGGTTGTCGCGGAACCAGTCGCGGAGTTCGGTCAGGTAGTCGAGCTTCTGGCCGAACTTCACGTTCACCGTGCGGTCGGGCACGTCGCCGCCGGCGGGGACGTAGAAGTTGTGGATCAGGGTGCCATCCTCCAGCCGCGCCGCGACGTGGCGGGCGTGGCCGAGTGCGGCAAGGTCCATCGAGCCTGCATCCTGCAGCGGCAGTTTCGACAGGATGGCGACGCCGTTGTAACCCTTTTGCCCGCGCGCGACGATGTGGCCGTAGCCAAGGGCGGCGAAGGTATCCAGCGGGATCAGCTCCACCGGGCTCTTGCATTCCTGCAGGCAGAGGATGTCGGGCGCTTCGTCGCTGAGCAGCCGTTCCACGAGGCCCGCGCGCAGGCGGACCGAGTTGATGTTCCAGGTGACGAGGGACAGGGTCATGGGGGCCTCCGGCTGATGGCCCGACAGACACGAAATCGCCGCGGCAGGCAACCGGCGGGGGAAAAAAGAAGCCCGGGCACGAGGCCCGGGCAGTCCAACAGGGAGGAACCACACCATTTCCCCGGCGTGGAGGGGTCGTATGGGGAATCATAACCTGTGGTTGCGCTAGCGCAAACTGATTCCCCTTATGGGTGACAAGATCCGCTCGGGCGCGACATTCACGCCACGAGTCGGTAGCCCCCCGACTCGGTGACCAGCAGTCGTGCGTTCGACGGGTCGGGCTCGATCTTCTGGCGCAGGCGGTAGATGTGCGTTTCCAGAGTATGGGTGGTGACGCCGGCATTGTAGCCCCAGACTTCGGCCAGCAGGACGTCGCGCGGGACCACGCCGTCGGTGGCGCGGTAAAGGAACTTCAGGATGTTGGTTTCCTTTTCCGTCAGGCGGATCTTCCGCTCCTTCTCGTCGATCAGCATCTTCATCGCCGGCTTGAACGTGTAGGGGCCAAGCTGGAAGATCGCATCCTCGGACTGTTCGTGCTGGCGCAGTTGCGCGCGGATGCGGGCCAGAAGGACGGGGAACTTGAACGGCTTCGTCACATAGTCGTTCGCGCCCGCGTCCAGACCCAGGATGGTGTCGCTGTCGCTGTCGTGGCCGGTCAGCATCAGGATCGGGCATTTCACGCCACCCTTGCGCATCCGCCGGCACAATTCGCGCCCGTCTGTGTCGGGCAGGCCGACGTCAAGGATCGCCAGATCGAAGTGCTGGGCCTTCACCTTTTCCATCGACTCGGCGCCGGTGGCGGCTTCGAAAACATCGAAATCCTCGGTCATCACCAATTGTTCGCTCAGCGCCTCGCGCAGGTCGTCGTCGTCGTCCACCAGCAGGATTTTCTTCAGATTAGCCATGGTTAGCCTCCTCTCGATTAGGTCGCAGATGCGTGAGCGGGGGTGCGGAGACAATGTTTGCAACAGAAATCTCACGCGGACGTGTGGCGGGCGGCGCGAATGTTTCAAATTGCTGCAACGAGGCGTATCTAGGGGCGTCGTCAGTCAGGAAGCAGCCATGGCCCTTGGCCCGAGCACCGTCGAACATCTGAACCGGGCCCGTGCCGACCTGCGCATGGGCGTGCCGGTGGCGCTGACCGGGGGCGGGCAGGCGGCGCTGGCCGTGGCGGCCGAGGCGCTGACGGCGGGGCGGCTGGCGGATCTGCGGGGCATGGGCGGCGAACTGGCGCTGGCGATCACCGCGCACCGGGCGGCGACGCTGAGGGTGGCCGCCTATGACGGCGATCTGGCGCGGGTGGCGGTGCCGGGGGATGTGGGGCTGGGCTGGCTGCGGGCGGTGGCCGACCCGGCCGACGACCTGCGCGCGCCGATGAAGGGGCCGCTGCGCGCCCTGCGCGGCGGCGACGCGGGCCTGCACCGGGTGGCGATCGGACTGGCAAAGACGGCGCACCTGCTGCCTGCGGCCGTGGTGCTGCCGGTGGCGGATGGCATTGATCTTGCGGCGCAAAATGGGCTGGCCGTGGTGGACGTGGCGACCGCCGACCTGCTGGCCGAAACCCATCTGCACCCGGTCGTCAGCGCCCGGCTGCCGATGGCGGCGGCGGGGGCGGGGCGGGTGCATGTGTTCCGGCCCGAGGACGGCGGGGCGGAGCATTACGCCATCGAGGTCGGGCGGCCCGACCGGGCGGTCGCGGTGCTGGCGCGGCTGCATTCGGCCTGTTTCACCGGCGATGTGCTGGGCAGCCTGAAATGCGATTGCGGGGCGCAGTTGCACGCAGCACTGGCGCGGATGGGGGCCGAGGGGGGCGGCGTGCTGCTCTATCTGAACCAGGAGGGGCGGGGGATCGGGCTGGCGAACAAGATGCGCGCCTATTCGCTGCAGGATCAGGGGTTCGACACGGTCGAGGCCAATCACCGCCTGGGATTCGAGGATGATGAGCGGGATTTTCGCCTTGGTTCCAGTATCTTGCGCGAGATGGGGTTTTCGCGGGTGCGGCTGCTGACGAACAACCCGGCCAAGGTGGCGATGCTGCAGGCGCAGGGGCTGGAGGTGGTGGAGCGGGTGCCGCTGCGCGTGGGGCAGACCGTCGAGAACGCGGACTATCTGGCGACGAAGGCGGCGAAGTCGGGGCATATTCTGTGAGGGCCTGCGATCTGGTGGTGACCCGCTGGGGGGCGCGATTCAAGGGGTGTTCGTTCCCCTGCTCCATCGGTCGGGGCGGAATTTTACCAGCAGAATCAAAGCGCGAGGGGGACGGGGGGACGCCGGACGGGGGGCATGGGATCGTCGGGATGCTGTATCGCGCGGACCGGCTGGGGCGGGATCAGGTGCCGCGCTGGGCGGTGCCGATCGGGCCGGGAGATCTGTGGTCGGACGATGTGAAAGACCCCGACTACAACCTGATGGTGCGGGCGCCGCACGGGTTCTCGCATGAGCGGCTGCGGCGGGCGGACCCGCTGTATGATCTTGTTCTGATTACGGATTTCAACTGGCCGCGGGCGGATCGGGGGCGGGGATCGGCGATCTTCATTCACGTCTGGCGCGGGCCGCGGGTGCCGACGGCGGGCTGTGTGGCGTTCCGCCGGGCGGATCTGTTGTGGATCGTTCGGCGGCTGGAATACCGGTCGAGGCTGATCGTCCTGGGGTGATGCACACCACGTATGTTTTACGTGCATCCGCCGTGCATATAACGTGCATACGTTGGCGGGCGCGTGGGCGTGAGGCGCCTTTGTTGCAAGGGGTTTCGGGGGATTTCGGCGTGGTATACCTTTTCGGGTATATACCTTTTAAGGTATATACCGAATAAGGTATGGCGGGGTGCTGGAGACCCCGGCTCAAGGCCGGGGTGACAGGTGCGCCGCAGTCCTGGGCGTCAGTCGTGGGCGCGGGCGCCGAAGATGGCGGAGCCGACGCGGATGTGGGTGGCGCCGAGTTTCACCGCGAGTTCGAAATCGTCGCTCATGCCCATCGACAGGCCGGGCAGGTCGTTGCGCGCGGCGATGCTGGCCAGTTCGGTGAAATGCGGTTTCGGGTCGTCCTCGACCGGGGGGATGCACATCAGGCCGACGACGGGCAGCGACAGGGCGCGGGTGCTTTCGATGAAGGCGTCGGCGTCGGCGGGCAGGACGCCGGCCTTTTGCGGTTCTGCCCCGGTGTTGACCTGGATGAACAGGTCGGGGCAGGCGCCGCGCTCATCCGCCAGACGGGCCAGCGTGTTGGCGAGCTTCGGGCGGTCGAGCGAATGGATGGCGGCGAACATCTCTGCCGCCTGCCGGGCCTTGTTGGTCTGCAGGGGGCCGATCAGGTGCAGTTCGATATCGGAATAGTCCGCCTGAAACGGGGGCCAGCGGGTCGCGGCCTCTTGCACGCGGTTTTCACCGAACAGGCGATGGCCTTCGTCGAGCACGGCGCGGACGCGATCCTCTGGCTGGACCTTGGAGACGGCGATCAGCTTCACCGATCCCGCGGCGCGTTGGGCCGCGGATTCGGCGGCGCGCAGGCGGGCGGTGATGGCGGCAAGGGACATGGGAACCTCTGGCGCGGTTGGCCCGTCCGGTGTCCCAAAAGACAGGGGCGGGCGCAAGGCCCGCCCGGTGTTCCAAAAGAGTAGGGGGCGGGCGCAAGGCCCACCCCCTTTGCCCGGCCGAAAGGCGGGGATCAGAAGCTGAAGTTCACGCCCAGATCGGCGTAGTTGTCGCTGGAGCCGCCGCGGCCAAAGCCGCGATGCACGGCGCCGCGGAGGAAGGCACCGCCCAGATCGTAGCTGAAGCCGACGCCGGCAGCGGCGCTGCGCTGGTTCGACGGCGCGTTGTTATGCGCGATGTAGCCCGCGATGCCGATGTCGCCAAAGGCGGTGTTGCCGTAAAGCGTGATCGTGCGATCGCGCACCGGGTCGAAGGCATTGCCGTTGTTCAGGATCAGCAGGCCCACCTGGGTATCCAGGTTGACCTGATACTGGCCGGTCAGTGCCCAGACGTTGTTGCCGTCGACCCCGGCGCCATTGGCGGTGTAGCCCGCGCCGAGCGCGAAGCGGCCGGTGGTGTAATCAACCGAAACGCCCAACTCGGCCTTCGTCCCGGCGGGCAGCGATCTAACCGTCTGATCCGGAGTGACATAGGAGGCGCGGACGGTCAGGTCGTCCATCGTGTAGAAGGCGGCGACGCCCATCCGGTTTTCGTCGGCGCCGAAGGTCTTGGACGCGAAGCCGTAGAAGGCGCCGAGCGGATCGCCGAAGGAGGTTTGCGTGTAGCCGATCTCTGACGCGTAGATCAGGTCCATCGAGTCGTAGGAGGTATCGACATTGCCGACCTCGACGCGCAGCCCCTCGCTCGCGACCCACAGCTTGGCGGGCGAGACCGAGGAGGCGGCATCGCCGTCGTCCCACTGCATGCGGATGCGCCCGCCAAACGTGACGCCGCCGCTGGTGGTGGTGAAGGCGTCGATGTTGAAGCGCAGACGCGCGCCCACCTGGGTCCGCGCATCGCCCGCGGGGCGGGCCTGATCGTAGACGAGGCCAAAGCGGCCATCGCCGGAAATCGTCACATCCGCAGCAGCGACGCCGGTGGTGGCGAGCAGCGCGCCGGCGGCAATCAGCATCTTGTTCATCGGACCCTCGTCAACCTGCATGGGGGCGGCATGTCACGCCCGTGTCATCTGAGGGGTATGTCCCGCAGGCGGGGTGTTAATGCAAGGTAAAGGGGCAATCGGCTGCCAATTGCGCAGAAGGTGATGCAGGGCCGCATCGGTGGGCCATCGGCGGGGTGGCGCACAAAGAAAAGAGCGGGCGCAAGGCCCGCTCTTTCCGTCAACCGATCCGGGTAGGATCAGAAGTCGAACCGAACGCCGAGACCGGCGATGGTGTCTTTGTTGTGGGTGCGGTGGATGTCCGCACCCAGGCGTGCGCCGCCGAGGTCGTAGTCCACGCCGAGGCCGAACACGGTGCGGGTCGTTGCACCACCAGCGTCGCTGGCCCGGGCATCAGCAGCCGCGGTGTTAGCGCGGGCGATGTAGCCGCGGTAGGTGATCGCATCCACGCGGTAGTTACCGTAGAGCGTGGTCAGACGACCATTGTCGCCACCGCTGACGCGAACGGCCGAGTGCAGCAGGCCGACGTTGAGGCCCGGTGCCACCTGGTACTGACCGCCCAGGAACCACTCGTCCACATCAGCGTCGAAGCCGGAGTTCGAGGCGTAGGCAGCAGCCACGGTGAAGTCACCGAAGTTGTAGTCGGCCGAGATCGAGGCCTCGCGCTTCGCATCCGGATCGGCGTTCGGATCATTGCCGGTCTGATCCGGGTCGATGATCGACGCACGGATGTTCAGGCCATCAATCGAGTAGCTGCCGAACACGCCCATGCGGTTCTGCTGGCTTTCACCGACGGTCGTGTTGAAGGGACCGGTCGAGAAGGCAGCGAACGTACCCAGCGGGCCACCGAGCGAGCGGTTGAAGGCACCGATTTCCGAGTTGTACATCAGCGCGACCGAGTCGATGGCGGTGTTCGCGTTACCCACTTCCATGCGGAAGCCGTTGGCCGATGCGTAGAGCATCGCCGGGCTGAGACGCGAGGTGCCGCCGGAAACGCCCTGATCCCACTGCACGCGGATACGACCACCGAAGGTCACACCGGCGTCGGTCGTGGTCGAGGCGTCGACGTTGAAGCGCAGACGGCCGACGACCTGGGCTTTGTTCAGATCCGGGTCTTCGACGCCGCCAGCGTAGCGGGTGCTGTGGTAGTCCAGGCCGAAGCGGCCCAGGCCCGACAGGGTCACGTCGGCCACGGCGACGCCGGTGGTCGCAACGAGCGCCGTCGTAGCGATAAGGAGTTTTTTCATGTCTTCCCTCGTGAGTTCTAAAGGTGCAGCCCAACTCAGGGGAATCCGAATTGGGTATGCGCCTATTTCCGTCCAGTGGCGCATCATTGCAAGGCGAAGTCGGGCGGGCCGAGCCGATGGGGGTGGGCATGGTGCAGGTTTGCCACAGTGACCCCCGCCGGACCCGCCCCGTGGCGGGGGTGACGCGGTCAAAGACCCTTGGCACCACTTGTCGGCTGGGCTAGACACCGGGAAAGGATAACGGGGGACGGTGCCGGATGACCTTTGTCGCATGCACGCGCGCGGTGGCGCTGGGCGGGCTGATGCTGTCGGTGGCCGGCTGCGGCACGGTCGGCGGCTGGTTCGCGGACAACGACCCAGGCAGCGCGGCACCCGCCACGCGAGAGATGGCCGAGATGGGCCAGCGCGCCGATGGCCGCCGCCCCAACACGATCTGGTCGCTGTTCAGCGGCGGTGCGGATGCGAACACCACCGTGGGCGTGAACCGCTATATCTGGAACGCCTCGCTGGAGGTTCTGAACTTCCTGCCGGTGCAGTCGGTCGATCCCTTCTCTGGCGTGATCGTCACGGGATTCGGCACGCCGCCCGGCGGCGGGCGGGCCTATCGCGCGACCGTCTATGTGCGTGACCCGGCGCTGGACGCGCGGTCCCTGACCGTGGCGCTGCAGGGCGCGGGCGGTGCGCCGGTGGCGAACGAAACCGTGCGCGCGGTAGAGGATGCGATCCTGACCCGCGCCCGGCAGTTGCGCGCCCGCGACGCCCGGCTCTGATCCGCCCGCTGGACCCTGCGGGGCGGGGGCGCTATCAGGGGCCGTCTTTGCAAGCAGGACGGTGACGATGCAGCGGTTCGACCCCGCCGGGATAGAAGCGAAGTGGCAGGCGGCGTGGGAGGCCGGGCAGGTCTTTGCCGCGCGCCGAGACCCGGCAAAGCCGAAATATTACGTGCTGGAGATGTTCCCCTATCCGTCGGGGCGGATCCACATGGGGCACGTGCGCAACTACACGATGGGCGACGTGGTGGCGCGCTACAAGGCGGCGCAGGGATTCAGCGTGCTGCATCCGATGGGCTGGGACGCCTTCGGCCTGCCGGCCGAAAACGCGGCGATTGAAAAGGGCGCCAACCCGCGCGACTGGACCTATCAGAACATCGCCGACATGCGCGCGCAGATGAAGCCGCTGGGGCTGTCGATCGACTGGTCGCGCGAATTCGCCACCTGTGACCCGGAATATTACGGCCAGCAGCAGGCGATGTTCCTGGATTTCCTGGAGGCCGGGCTGGTCTATCGCAAGAATGCAGTGGTCAACTGGGATCCGGTGGATATGACCGTGCTGGCCAACGAGCAGGTGATCGACGGCAAGGGCTGGCGATCCGGCGCCGAGGTGGAGCGGCGCGAGCTGACGCAGTGGTTCTTCCGCATCTCGGACTATTCGGCGGAACTGCTGGCGGCGCTGGACGGGCTGGAGAACTGGCCCGAGAAGGTGCGGTTGATGCAGGCCAACTGGATCGGCCGCAGCCGGGGCTTGCAGTTCGCGTTTTCAACCGTCGATGCGCCCGAGGGATTCGACCGGCTGGAGGTCTACACGACGCGGCCCGACACGCTGATGGGGGCGTCGTTCGCCGCGATCAGCCCCGATCACCCGCTGGCCAAGCATCTGGAGCGGCATGACGAGACGGTGGCCGCCTTCGTCGCCGAATGCCGCCGCATCGGCACCAGCGAGGAAGCCATGGAGAAGGCCGAGAAGAAGGGCCTCGATACCGGCATCCGGGTGCGCCATCCGTTCGACAACGCCTGGGAACTGCCGGTCTATATCGCAAACTTCATCCTGATGGATTACGGCACCGGCGCGATCTTTGGCTGCCCGGCCCATGACCAGCGGGATTTCGACTTCGCCACGAAATACGACCTGCCGATTCCGCCGGTGTTCGAGCCGAACAACGAGCCCTACGACGACAGCGCCGCCTTCGTGCCGCCCAAGACCGAAGTGGTGCGCTACGTCCGCGGCTTTGCGGGCGACGAGGTGCAGACCGGCGAGGCGGCGGTAGAGGCCGCGATTGCCTTCTGCGAGGAAAACGGCGTCGGGCAGGGGGTGACGAACTTTCGCCTGCGCGACTGGGGGATCAGCCGCCAACGCTACTGGGGCTGCCCGATCCCGGTTGTGCATTGCGACACCTGCGGCGTGGTGCCCGAGAAGAAAGAGAACCTGCCGATCGAACTGCCCTATGACGTCGGCTTTGACGTGCCCGGTAACCCGCTGGATCGGCACCCGACCTGGCGCAACTGCGCCTGCCCGAAATGTGGCCAGCCGGCGCGTCGCGAGACCGACACGATGGACACCTTCGTCGATTCCTCGTGGTATTTCGCCCGCTTCACCAGCCCGCACGCGGCAACGCCGACCGACGCGGCCGAGGCCGACTACTGGATGAACGTGGACCAGTATATCGGCGGGATCGAACACGCGATCCTGCACCTGCTCTATTCCCGCTTCTTCGCCCGCGCGATGCACAAGACGGGCCACCTGCCGGCCAAGGCGATCGAGCCGTTCGACGCGCTGTTCACACAAGGGATGGTGACGCACGAGATCTACATGACCCGCGATGGGCAGGGGCGGCCGGTCTATCACCTGCCCGAGGATATAACCTGGCGCGACGGCAAGGCATATATCCAAGAGCAGATAGCCTTTGACGGCGAGCCACTGACGTTCGATGGTGAGCCGCTTGTTTTTTCTGTCGAGGTCATCCCCTCGGCCAAGATGTCGAAGTCGAAGAAAAACGTCGTCGATCCGGTCAACATCATCCGCGATTTCGGCGCCGATACCGCGCGCTGGTTCATCCTGTCCGACAGCCCGCCCGAGCGTGACGTGGAATGGACCGCCGCCGGGGCCGAGGCCGCGTTCAAGCATCTGACCCGCGTCTGGCGTCTGGCCTCCGAGATCGCTGGCAGCGATGCGCCCGCCGGGCCGGGCGACGCTGCGCTGCTGAAGGCCACGCATCGCGCGATCCATGAGGTGACGGCCAGCATCGACGGTTTCGCCTTCAACAAGGCCATCGCCAAGCTATACGAACTGACCAACGCGCTGTCGAAATCCGACGCGGGCGCCGGGGCGAAGCGGCAGGCGATGCGCACGCTCGCGCAGCTGATGACGCCGATGGTGCCGCATCTGGCGGAAGAGGTCTGGGCGATGCTGGGCGGGCAGGGGCTGGTGGCGCAGGCCGCCTGGCCCAAGGCCGACCCGGCGCTGCTGGTCGAGGATGAGGTGGTGCTGCCGATCCAGATCAACGGCAAGCGGAGGTCGGAAATCGCCGTGCCGCGCGACATGGCCGCGGCAGAGGTCGAACGGCTGGTGCTGGCCGACGACACCGTGATCCGGGTGCTGGCGGGCAGCGCGCCGAAGAAACTGATTGTCGTGCCGGGGCGCATCGTCAATGTCGTCATCTGACCGCAGGGCCGTTCTGTTCGCACTGGCGGCGCTGCCGCTGGCGGGCTGCGGCTTTGCGCCGGCCTTTGGCACCAACGGCCCGGCCGAGGGGCTGCTGGGCGCGGTCAGGATCGACGACCCCGATGGCAAGGACGCCTTTGACCTGGTCGAGCGCCTGGAGGAGCGGCTGGGCCGGGGCGGCGTCGCGCGCTACGCGCTTGGCTACCGGATCGAGACGCGGCGGATTGGCGTGGCCGTGTCGGCCGGCGGGGCGATCAACCGTTACAACCTGATGGGTGCGGTGGACTTCGCGCTCAGCGAGCAGGGAACGGGACAGGCACTGACCGCAGGCCGGGTGGAAAACTTCACCTCCTGGTCCACCACCGCCAGCAGCCTTGCCACCGAATCGGCCGAGGCGGATGCGCGCCGGCGGCTGATGCGTCTGCTGGCCGACCAGATCGTGACGCGGCTGATCGCCACCTCGACCGACTGGTCGGCATGAAACTGGCCGGAGAGGCGGCGGCGCGCTATTGCGCGAAGCCCGATCCGGGCAAGGCGGGGCTTCTGATCTACGGCGCCGATGCGATGCGCGTGGCGCTGCGCCGGCAACAAGCCATCGCGGCGCTGATCGGGCCCGAAGGCGAGGCGGAGATGCGGCTCACCCGCATGTCGGGCGCGGATCTGCGCCGCGACCCCACCGCGCTGGGCGACGCGATCCGGGCGCAGGGCTTCTTTGCCGGCCCGCGCGTGGTCTTTGTCGAGGAGGCGGGCGACGGTATCGCCGAACAGGCGGCCGCCGCGCTGGCCGACTGGCGCGCGGGGGATGCGGTGCTGGTCGTCACTGCCGGGTCGCTGGCCGCGAAATCGGCGCTGCGCAAGGTCTTCGAGGGCCATCCGGCGACAGTCGCCATCGGCATCTACGACGACCCGCCGGGGCGGGACGAGGTGGAGGGGGTGCTGAAGGCCGCAGGTATGGGCAGCATCGACGGCGAGGCGATGGCGGCACTTCTTGATCTCTCCCGCACGCTCGACCCCGGCGATTTCCGCCAGACGGTGGAGAAGGTGGCGCTTTACAAGCTGGGCGACGCGGCACCCCTGACGGTGGCCGAGGTCGCCGCCTGCGCCCCGGCGACGGTGGAGGCCGGGGTGGACGACCTGCTGCATGCGGCGGCTGAGGCGCGGACCGATCAGGTCGGCCCGGTGCTCAGGCGGCTGCAGGGGCAGGGGGTGGCGCCGGTGACGATCTGCATTCAGGCGACGCGGCATTTCCGCACGCTCCACGCGGCGGCGGCCGATCCTGGCGGGCCGGGGGCGGGGATCGCGCGGGTGCGCCCGCCGGTCTTTGGCCCGCGCCGCGACCGGATGCTGCGGCAGGCGCAGTCCTGGGGGCTTGCGAAGCTGGAAGAAGGGCTCATGCTGCTGCTGGAGACGGATCTGGCGCTGCGGTCCACCGCCAAGGCACCCGCGATGGCGGTGATGGAGCGGGCGTTGATCCGGCTGGCGATGCTCGGGCAGCGGCGGTAGGGAGAGGCGGCGGTGTATACGGTGATCGGCGGGGTGCGGACGCGGGCGTTCCGGGTGCTGTGGATGCTGGAGGAGCTGGGCCAGCCCTATACCCATGTGCCCGCCGCGCCGCGGTCTGACGGGGTGGTGGGGTTCAACCCGGCGGGCAAGGTGCCGGTGCTGATCGACGATGGCGTGCCGGTGACGGATTCGACGGCGATCATCCAGTATCTGGCCGACCGGCATGGGGCGCTCACCCATCCGGCCGGTACGCTGGACCGCGCCCGGCAGGACAGCCTGACCCAGTTCCTGCTGGACGAGTTCGACGCGGCGCTTTGGATGGCGGCGCGGCACAGCTTTATCCTGCCCGAGGAATTGCGGCTGAGCGCGATCAAGGACAGCCTGAAATGGGAGGTTCTGCGCAGCCAGAAAACCCTGGTCAACCGGATGGGCGAGGGGCCGTTTCTGATGGGGGCCACGATGACGGTGCCCGACATCATCCTGACCCATTGCGGCAACTGGGCCGACAAGGCCGGGTTTCCGGTTTCCGAGCCGAAACTGAAGGATTATCTGGTCCGGATGCGGACCCGCCCGGCGCATCAGAGGGTGGCGGCGCTGTAGTTGGGCACGCGTGCCCAAAAAGTCAAACCTCTGAAATCAAACGATTTCGCATTTTTTGTTAACCTGCCCGAAAGGATTTTCGGGCCATATGGGCCGCTGCGGCGCGCCCAGCGTGCAGCCCGGTTGCCAGACAGGCGGTGAGCAGGTAGCCGCCGGTCGGTGCCTCCCAGTCCAGCATCTCGCCCGCCGCGAAAATGCCGGGCAGGGCGCGGAGTTCGAGGTCGTCGGTCAGTGCGGCGCGGGCGATGCCGCCGGCGGTGCTGATCGCCTCGTCCAGCGGGCGGGGGCCGTCGTGGCGGATCGGCAGATGTTTGATAAGTGCTGCCAGTGTCGGGGAATCGACGGGCAGGGGTCGCCCGAATTCCTGCAAAAGTGCAATCCGCACCGGGTCGAACCGCAGCCCCTTGCGCAGCCGGTTCGGCAGGCTGTCGCCGCCACGGGCCGAGATCCGGCGCGCGATGTCACCCACCGTGCGGTCGGGCGCGAGGTCGAGCGCCAGCGCCGCACCGTCGCGCACCGCGGCCGAGACGGCATAGATGCCGCCGCCCTCTACCCCGCGGGCAGAGATCACGAATTCGCCGCGCACGCGCCTGTCGCCCGCGATCAGCACGACGCCCTTTACCGGCTGGCCGAAATGCCGGGCCATGTGATCCGACCAGGCGACGGAAAAGCCCATGTTGGCAGGGCGGAAGGGGGCGATCTGCACCCCGCGGTCTGCCAGCCACGGCACCCAGGCGGCGTCGGAGCCGAGCCGCGCCCAGCTTGCCCCGCCGAGGGCGAGGACGGTCACGGCGGGGGTGAGCCGCTGCGCGCCGTCTGGCGTGTCAAAGGCCAGCGCATCGCCGTCGAACCCCTGCCAACGCCAGCGGGTGCGCAGGGTGACGCCGTTGCTTGCCAGCCGCGCGAGCCAGGCCCGCAGCAGCGGGGACGCCTTCATCGCCACCGGAAACACCCGGCCCGATGAGCCGCTAAAGACATCCTGCCCCAGCCCGCGCGCCCAATCCTGCACCTGATCGGGGCCGAAGTCCCGCAGCATCGGCGCCAGCCAGCCGGCATCGAAGCGCGTGGCGAAGAGGTCGGGCGGCTCGTCCTTGGTCAGGTTCAGGCCCGATTTTCCGGCCATCAGCAGCTTGCGGCCCACGCTGGGCTTCGCCTCTGCCACCACAACGGCCCGGCCCGCGCCCGCCAGCACCTCGGCCGCCATCAGCCCGGCGGGGCCTGCCCCGATCACCAGCGCATCCATGCCTGCCCTTTTCTTCCGCCCCCGGCGCCCTGTCATCCCTGTTGTCGAATCGGCGATTCGGCGCAACCATGAGGTGTGCTCAGCAAAGGGGAAATTCCGGTGGAGAGCGAGGCGATCGAAGAGGTGAAGGCGCTGCTGGCCGTGGCGCGAAAGCGGCCCGTCAACTTTGGCCTGTGCCTGGGGTCGGACCCCGAGGATACGGTTCTGGTGCTGCACCGGATGAAATCGCCCGAGATCCTGGCCCGGCAGGCCAAGAAGGAGGGCAGCACCAACAAGATCGCGCTGGGCGTGGTCGATGTGCAGGGCAAGGTGGCGCATCTGTCCTGCGCCGAGGAACCGCCCGCCGGCACCGCTAAGCGGCTGAAGAAGTTTCTGGCCAACGTGGTCAAGATGAAGCTGGCGGTGCGGCTGGTCGACGCCTCTGGCAACGTGCTGGACGAGGATGTCGAGGAAGAGGATCTGCTGGCCGACGCGGGCGACGAGGGCGCGGAGGCAGAGGTCGCCGAGGCAGAGGCAGAGCCCGACACGGCGTCGGAGCCCGGCGCGGCCGACACCGACCTGACGGCAAGGGTTCAGGCGGCGCTGGACAGGCTGAAACCCCGGATCGCGGCGGCGCGCGAGGCGAATGAAAAGGCCGGGCCGGTGCTGGACAAGCTGATCGCAGACCTGCGCGCGGCGGGCGAAGCCGGCGACGGCGGCGCGCTGAAGCAGCGGCTGGAACAGATCGTCGCGGTCATTTCCAAGGTGCTGCCCCCCGCGGGAGAGGCGGCGGCCGCGCCCATATCCATCGTCGAACTGGGCAAGGCGCGGCACGAATGGATCGCCACGCGGGAAAAGGTCTTTGCCGATCTTGGCCGGATGAAGCGGCAGATCGAGGCGGATTATGCCGACATGCCGGAAGCCGCCGATGCGGTGAACGGGGCGCTGTCGCGGCTGGACCGGCTGATCGCCGACCTGAATATGGCGCTGCACGACGAGCTGGACGAGGTGCTGAACGCCGAGCCCGCGAACCGCCCGGCCAAGGCCGCCAAGGCGCGCGCGACCATGGCCGATTTCGCCAAGCTGGTGAAATCCGATCCGATCTTCAAGGAACTCGACGGCAATGACATCCTGCCCGATGTCGCCATCACCGGCCCGCTGGTCAGCCGGCTGGCGCAGATCAACAAGGCGCTGAGCTGACCGCCCCGGCGGGCGGGGTCAGGTGTCGGTCTGGTCGTCGGGTTCCGGCAGAACGTCCTGCACCACCGTCTCGTCGGGGTCGTCGGGGACGGGGCCGGCCGCCGGGCCGCTGGCGGGCAGCCCGCCCGCCAGAACGGCCGCATCGAACCGCAGATCGACGCCGTAGAACCGCCGCGCGGTCGTCACCAGCAGATCGAGGAAACCCGGCATCCCGCGTTCCACCGCCCGCTTGACCAGCGCATGGCGCGGGGCGTCGGGATCGTCGGAGCCCCGCTTGTCGAACAGCCGTTCCGATCCGTTCAACTCCTCGACGATGGTGCCGACCCGCGCCTCTTGCCCCGGTGCGATGCGGTCCACGGCGATTGTTCCGGCGTGGTCGATCGTGCCCACCGCAAGGTCTGATTCGCCGCCGTCGTCAAAGATGTGCACGATCCTCAGCTCTGCCGTTGCCATGCGGGTCGTCCTTTCCTGTTCAGAGCTTCACGCCGCGCTTCGGTTCCTCGCCCAGCGCGAGCAGGCCCTTGGCCACGCCGTCGCCGGTATCCCAGGCGTGAACCTCGGCCGGCTGGGTCATGTAGGGGCGTTTTTCGGCTTCGTCGTCATCCGGCTTCTCGGCGGGCGGCACATAGCCAAAGGGGCCGAGGTTCAGCGCAAAGGTGCGCGCCTGCTCGTAATCCGGGTCGCCGGGCGTCAGGATGCCCTCTTCCAGACGCTGGATCATCACGTATTGCAGGTTGTGCATGTTCTCGTGCACCACCGTGTCCACCGCTTCCTTGAAGTCGGAAAAGCCGCTGTCGGGGTGGGTGTTCAGGTTCAGCGTGCCCGAGGAATTGCTGAAGAACCCCTCGTCGCCGGGCGGTTCGTTGAACAGCCGCACCACGGGTTCCGGCATGCCGTAGATGCGGCACTCGGCCTTCAGGATGCGCATCAGCACCGCCAGCCGCTGTTCGGTCGACTTGGCCGCCCAGCCCTTGCGCGCTTCCATCACCTCCGGGTCCTTGCCCAGTTCCTCGATCAGCGCGTCCCGGCGGCTTTCGTCGCCGCGCTTGAAATCCGGGTCGTAGTCGATGCTGTTGTAGATCGCGCGCTGGATCTTGCGCTCCTCGGGCGTCAGCTTGCGGCCCTCGCCGCGCATCTGCTCCAGCAGGTCCAGCTTTTCCTTGGTCGGCTTGGCCTTCAGCGCGGTGTCGTCCAGCGTCTTCAGTTCCGCCAGCGCGGTCGCGGCCTTCTGCTGCGCGGCGACCAGCGCCTGGTCGTGTTCCGCCTTGCGGGCCAGCACCGCGGCAACCGCCACCTCCAGCTCGCCCACCGCCTCATCCGCCAGCGCCCAGTCGCGCGACTGGAACACCGACCAGAAGCTTCGATAGGCGGCCGTGAAGCGGTCCAGCGCGGGCTTCAGATCGGGGGGCATCGGCGTCACGGTAAAGGCCGTGTTGCAATCCGCCTTGATGGCCGTGTAGCGGGCGTTGACGGCTATGCCGTCGGCGTTCCAGGCAGCCTGATCCTGCGCTGCCAGCCCCGCCCATTGCGTCAGTAGCGTGCCAAGCTGCGCCCAGGCAGCGCGCGCCGCATCGAACTTGTGCGCGGCCAGCGCCCTGTCGGCAATCGCCTTCTGGGTCTTCATCCGGGCCTGAACGTCCTGCCGCTCCACCACGATGGCCACGGCCGCCAGTGCGTCATCGACATCGGTGCCGATCCGCGTGCGCTCCTGCTTGATCCAGTCCAGATCGGCCTTCTGCTTCGTATAGTCGGCCTCCACCGCCTTCATCGCGGCGATGGCCTGTTCCAGCGGGTCCAGCAGTGGAAGCGCCGCGGCCCAGTCGTCCTTCTTGCGAGGCTTGTCAAAGGCCGCCCTGGCGGAGCGCAGCGCCGTCTTCAGGGCGTCGAACTGCGGCGTGATCCGGTCGAACGCGACGACGGTATTGAAATCGGCCGTCAGCGCCGTCTCGCGCTGGATCACCGTGGCCTTGTCGTCGGTGCCGGCCTTCTTCCAATCGGGCGCCTTGGCCTTGATCTCGGCGATCACCGGGTCCAGCGCGGTGCGCTGTTCCACCGCCTCGTCGAAGCGACCGGCCTTGAACAGGCTGTCGAGCATCACGCCGCCTTCCTTCAGACGGTCGAGATGCGCCTTGCTGTAGGGCAGATGCGCCTGGGCCGATGCCATCGCCTCCCTGAACGCGGCCAGGCCCTTGGCCAGTTCCTTGTCCGCCGCTTCGCGCGCCTTGTCGACATTCGCATCGCTGGCCGCTTTCAGCTTCTCCGCCGCCTCGATGGCCTTGGTCAGTTCGGCAACCTGCTCCAGCGATTTGGGGTCGGCCTGGTCGGTCAGTTCTTCATAGCGGGTGTTTGCGGCCACTACCGCATCGCGGGCCGACCGGAACTCTGGCGTGGCGACCTTGGCCGACAGGATGACGCCGAGCCGCACCCTGATCTTGTTGTAGGCCATGAACGCCGCCCTGCGGTCGGCGGCCAGCTTGGCATCGTCGGCCATCAGCCGGTCGAACGTATCCAGCGCGGCGACAAGATCGGGCTTCAGCGCGATCGCCCCGGCGATGTCCTTGGCGCTAAAGGCGGCGCGGATCCGGTTTTCCAGTTGCGTGACGGCCAGAACCGCGTTCTTCACCGTGCGCGACGCCGGCGTGGCATTGACAGCGCCCGTGAGCCGCGGCTGCAGGGTCTTCGTCCACTCGTCGATAAAGGCGTCGCGCTTCGCGACCACCTCGTTCGATGCCGCCACCAGCCGGTCGTATTCGTCGAACTGCCCGGTCAATTCGGCGCTGATGGCGATGGCGGTGTCGTAGTCGTCCTTGTCGCTGGCGTCGTCGATGCGTTCGAGCGTTGCATCGATCCTGTCGCTCAACGCGCCCATCTCGGGCGTGACCGGCGGGTTTGCGTCGACCAGCGTGTATCGCCGCTTTATCTCGGCGGCGACCTGCTTGAATTGCGCCGCCTTGCGCAGCGCCGCCTCCGCCGCCGGGGCAAGCTCTATCGCCCGCTTGGCGGCCAGGCCCAGCTGCGCCACCACGCCGGCGGCGCGCTTGTACTGGCGGTCGCGCATCGCGCCCTCGAACTCGGAATCGAGCGCCTTGAACGCCACGATCACCGCCTTGCCCTCGTCATCGACGCCAAAGACCAGCCGCGCCTTCAGCACGTCGGCGTCGATCTTGGCGCGCGCGGCCTTCACCTTGTCGCGCAGCGCGATATTGGCGGCGATGGCGCCGGCCTCGGCGTCGATCTCGGCCACCAGCGGGGTGCAGGCGTCCATCTTCGCTGCGGCACCCACGAAATCCAGCTTGCCGGCCAGCCGGCCGACATCGTCCGCCGCCTTCCTCAGTTGCCGCTGCGCGCGCGCGACGGTGGCGGTTTCCGGCGGCACCGCCATGGCGCGCGCCACATCCTTGTCCAGCGCGTCGCGTTCGGCCAGCACCCGGGCCTGCGCCGCCTTTGCCGCCTTCAATACCGGGTCGGCCTTCAGGTCGGCGACGATACGTTCCATATCCGCCGCCGCGCCCCGCAGGTCGGTCGCGGCCTTGGTGTTGGCCTGGTCGATGCGGGTGCGATAGCCGCCCAGATGCCCGTCGGCCACGCCGGTCAGCCGCGCCCCGTCCACCAGCCCGCTGGCGGTCTGCGCGGCCTCGGCCAGCGCCTTTTCCGCCGCGACCAGCGTGCTCAGGCTGCGCGCGGCCACCGACACCGCATCGCGCAGGATCTGCACCGCCTGCCCCGGATCGCCCCCCGCGGCCAGCGCCGCGGCATTGGTCCAGGCCACGTCGAATGCCTTGCGCTCGGCGTCAGACAGGGCGGGGTAGCGGGGATGCGCCAGCACCGTGTCGCGCTGGCCCTTCACCTTGTCCCAGGCGCCGGGGTCCACGAGCGGTGGCGTCTGGGCCGGCGGCGGCGTGCTTCCCTTGGGCTTCTTCGGCGGCAGCCCGAGGAGTTCGCGAAGACCCATGACCTTCCTCCATGCCGTGCGATCCCGACCCGCGCGACTGTGGCGCGGGGTCGATGCATGAGTCAATCTTATCCTTTGGGTTGTGCTGGTCCGGCCGTGGCTGCGCCGATGGTTGCGGCGCTGTTCCGGGGAATGGCTGATGCGACGGCCGGGCGGACACCAAAGCAATGGGGGGTTCCGACCCCCACCGGAACCCCCCATCTTCCCACGTGCACCCTTCGCACCACGTGTATCTGATCTGGTCCCGGCCTACTGGCCCGTCACCAATCTGATATGGCGCGCGGCCGATTCGGCGCAACGTTTCCTTGCCGAAAATTATAGCAAAATCCGCGGCGCTCAGCCGTAGACCGCCTCCTTGCCGAACTGCTTCACCAGCAGGTAGTAGACCACCGCGCGATACTTGTTCCGCTCTGACCGGCCATAGGTTTCCATCACCGACTCGATGGCGCCCATCAGCTCCGGCCCGTCCTTCAGCCCCAGCTTCTTTATCAGGAAGTTCTTCTTCACCGTTTCCAGTTCCGCCGGGTCGGTGCCCGCCACGGTGCAGGCGTCGGCGTCATAGATCGTCGGCCCGCAGCCGATGGTCACCTTGGTCAGCAGATCGATGTCGGGCGCCACGCCGCATTTCGTCTTCAGGTCATCGGCGTAGCGGGCAATCAGGTCGGCACGTCGGCTCATCTTCGGCTCCCAAATAGGTTGACTGCAAATCCCGCGAAATCGCGGACGGGCAGCATGGCCTGCACCGGGCGATCCGCCAAACGAAAAAACGCCCGCGCGGCCGCGCGGGCGTCGATCCGCCAAGGTGGGCGGCGTCAGTAGCGGTAGTGTTCCGACTTGAACGGCCCCGCGACCGGCACGCCGATATAGTCGGCCTGCTCGGGCTTCAGCTCGGTCAGCTTCACGCCGATCTTCGCCAGATGCAGCCGAGCCACCTTCTCGTCCAGGTGTTTGGGCAGGATGTAGACGCCCGGCGCATACTCGTCACCCTTGGCCCACAGCTCGATCTGCGCCAGCACCTGATTGGTGAAGCTGGCCGACATCACGAAGCTGGGGTGCCCCGTCGCATTGCCGAGGTTCAGCAGACGACCCTCGGACAGCAGGATGATCCGGTTGCCGGCTGGCATCTCGATCATGTCCACCTGGTCCTTGATGTTGGTCCACTTGTGGTTCTTCAGGGCGGCCACCTGAATCTCGTTGTCGAAATGGCCGATGTTGCCGACGATCGCCATGTCCTTCATCTCGCGCATGTGTTCGATGCGGATGACGTCCTTGTTGCCGGTGGTGGTGATGAAGATGTCGGCATCCTTCACCACGTCTTCCAGCACCGTCACCTCGAACCCGTCCATCGCCGCCTGCAGCGCGCAGATCGGGTCGATCTCGGTCACCTTCACCCGCGCACCTGCGCCGCGCAGGGACGCAGCAGAGCCTTTGCCCACGTCGCCATATCCGCAGACCACCGCCACCTTGCCGGCCATCATCGTGTCGGTCGCGCGGCGGATGCCATCCACCAGCGATTCCTTGCAGCCATACTTGTTGTCGAATTTCGACTTGGTGACGGAGTCGTTCACGTTGATCGCCGGGAAGGGCAGCATCCCCTTCTTGTGCAACTCGTACAGCCGGTGAACGCCGGTGGTGGTTTCCTCGGAAACGCCCTTGATCGCGTTGCGCTGTTTCGTGAACCAGCCGGGGCTTTCGGCCAGCCGGCTGCGGATCTGCGCGAACAGGTATTCCTCTTCCTCGCTGGTCGGCGTGGCGATCAGGTCCGTCTCGCCCGCCTCGACCCGCGCGCCCAGCAGGATGTAGAGCGTGGCGTCGCCGCCGTCGTCCAGGATCATGTTCGCCGTGCCCTCGGCCCCGAACTGGAAGATCTGGTCGGTATAGGCCCAGTAATCCTCCAGCGTCTCGCCCTTGATGGCAAAGACCGGCACACCGGCCTCGGCAATCGCCGCCGCCGCGTGGTCCTGGGTGGAAAAGATGTTGCACGAGGCCCAGCGCACGTCCGCGCCCAGCGCCACCAGCGTCTCGATCAGCACACCGGTCTGGATCGTCATGTGCAGGCTGCCCGCGATCCGCGCGCCCTTCAGCGGCTGGCTCGGCCCGAATTCCTCGCGCAGCGCCATCAGGCCGGGCATCTCGGTCTCGGCGATGGTCAGTTCCTTGCGGCCATACTCGGCCAGCGAAATATCTTTGATGACAAAATCCTTGGCCATGCGGCGCGTGCCCCTTTCATGTTCCGGTCGAGCGGGCAGATAGCACCGGGGGGGGCGCCCGGCAATGCGGCAGGGGGCTTGAAGGACCAGCGGGGCAGACCTAAAGCGGTCGGGCGCTTTCGCGCCCCCCTCGGTCGGGCGCTGCCCGTGCCAACGTTCGGCCCGTGATCCGGCCGGAAGCAGGAAGAAACCGATGCCCAAACCCACCCGCGCCTGGCAACGCATGCTCTCGGGTCGCCGGCTCGACCTGCTCGACCCCACCCCGGTGGATATCGAGATCGAGGATATCGCCCACGGGCTGGCCTTTGTCGCGCGGTGGAACGGGCAGACGCTGGGGGACTGGCCCTATTCGGTGGCGGAACATTCGCTGCTGGTCGAGGAGATATTCGCCCGCGCCAATCCCGGCCAGCCTGTCCGCTGGCGGCTGGCGGCGCTGCTGCATGATGCGCCGGAATATGTCATCGGGGACATGATCAGCCCGGTGAAGGCGGCGGTGGGGCCGGGGTATGAGGCGCTGGACGACCGGTTGGCGGCGGCGATCCATCTGCGGTTCGGGCTGCCGGCCACGTTGCCGGGGCCGATAAAGAAGGCGATCAAGGCGGCGGACCGGGTTTCGGCCTGGCTGGAGGCGGTCAGGATCGCGGGGTTCACCGAGGCGGAGGCGGACCGTTTCTTTGGCCGGCAGGACCGGGCCGAGATGGGGCGGTTGAGGGTCGCGCTGCGGCCGCCGGTGGAGGTTCGGGCGGCCTATCTGGAGCGGCATGCGGCCCTGATGGCGGGGCTTTGAGGGGGGTGTGCACGGGTTGGGCACGCGTGCTCAAAATGTCAAGCGACTGAAATCGCTACATATTCCATTTTTTGTTTACCCGATGGCAAGGTGTCATGCATGCCGTGACTGGCTGGGCGGAAAAATCCGCGCAGACCGGCCCCTTTGGTGGCCTGCGCGCGCCTGACACGCGCCCGGCAGGGTTCTGACGCCGAAAGGGTTGCGCCCGGCGCATGGGTGGTGGCCCTTTCGGCCGCCACCCCGCCGGTTCACCCCTGCAGCGTGCGCACGCCGATCTCGCCCTCGGTGCGGACCTTCATCGCGGCGACGGCGGCGATACTGGCCGCAGCCGTCGTGAAATAGGGGATGCGGTCCATCAGGGCCACGGCGCGGATGTCGCGGCTGTCGCTGATCGCCTGCGTGCCCTCGGTCGTGTTCATCACCAGCGCGATCTCGTCGTTCTTCAGCCGGTCCACGATGTTCGGGCGCCCCTCGTAGACCTTGTTCACCGGCGTGCAGGGGATGCCGGCTTCTTGCAGCCACCTTGCGGTGCCGCGGGTCGCCACGATCTCGAACCCCAGGGCGGGCAGGTCGGCGGCGGCGGCGCGCAGGTCGTCGGTCTTGTCGGCATCCTTGATCGAGATGAAGACGCGCCCGCCCTCGGGCAGGTCGGTGCCCGCGCCCATCTGCGCCTTCAGGAAGGCATGGGGGAAGGTGCGGTCCCAGCCCATCACTTCGCCCGTCGAGCGCATTTCGGGGCCGAGCAGCGGATCGACGCCGGGGAAGCGGGCGAAGGGCAGGACGGCCTCTTTCACGCTGAACCACGGCGTCTGCGGGTCGGCCAGCGTCAGCGGGTCGGCATAGGGCAGCGGCGTATCGGGGCCGACACCGGCAGGATAGGGCGCGCGGTGCGGGAAGTTCGACAGCGGTTCGCCCGCCATCACGCGGGCGGCGATGGAGGCGATGGCGCTGTCGGTGGCCTTGGCCACGAAAGGCACGGTGCGGCTGGCGCGGGGGTTCACCTCCAGCACGTAGATATCGCCATCCTTGATCGCGAACTGCACGTTCATCAGCCCGACGACATTCAGGCCGAGGGCCAGCTTTTCGGTCTGCGCCTTCAGCGCGTCGATGGTGGGCTGGTCCAGCGTGTAGGGCGGCAGCGAGCAGGCGCTGTCGCCGGAATGCACGCCAGCCTCCTCGATATGCTGCATGACGCCGGCGACATGGACCTGCGTGCCATCGGAGATGGCATCCACATCGACCTCTACCGCGCCCGAAAGATAGCTGTCGAGCAGCACCGGGTTGTTGCCCGAGACCTGCACCGCCTCTCGGATGTAGCGTTCCAGCTGGGCGTCGTCGCGCACGATCTCCATCGCGCGGCCGCCGAGGACATAGGAGGGGCGGATCACCAGCGGGTAGCCGACCGTCGCGGCGATGGCGAAAGCCTCGTCGCGCGACCGGGCCATGCCGTTCACCGGCTGCTTCAGGCCCAGCTTGTGCAGAAGCTGCTGGAAGCGTTCGCGATCCTCGGCCAGGTCGATGGCGTCGGGCGTGGTGCCGAGGATCGGGATGCCTTCGTCCTGCAGCGCGTTGGCAAGCTTCAGGGGCGTCTGGCCGCCGAACTGCACGATGACGCCGTGCAGGGTGCCGTTGTCCCGTTCCACGCGAAGAATTTCGAGGACATGCTCCAATGTCAGCGGCTCGAAATACAGCCGGTCGGAGGTGTCGTAATCGGTGCTGACGGTTTCGGGGTTGCAGTTGACCATGATGGTTTCGAACCCCGCGTCGGTCAGCGCGAAACAGGCGTGGCAGCAGCAATAGTCGAATTCGATGCCCTGCCCGATGCGGTTGGGCCCGCCGCCGAGGATCACCACCTTCTTGCGGTCGGAGGGCCGCGCCTCGCATTCCACATCGCCCATCACGGGGTGTTCGTAGGTGGAATACATGTAGGGGGTCTGCGCCTCGAATTCGGCGGCGCAGGTGTCGATGCGCTTGAAGACGGCGGTGACGCCGAGGCGGGTGCGGGCGCGGCGCACCTGCCCCTCATCCCGGCCCGTCAGTTTTGCCAGCCTTGCGTCGGTGAAGCCGAACATCTTCAGCCGGCGCAGGCCGTCGGCGGTGACGGGCAGGCCGCCGTGGCGGATCTCTGCCTCCATCTCCACGATTTCCCGGATCCGGGCGAGGAACCAGGGGTCGTAGGCGGTGGCGTGGTTGATCTCGTCGTCGCTGAGGCCGTGGCGCATGGCCTGGGCGATGACGCGGATGCGGTCGGGGGTTTGCGCGCTGAGCGCCTTGATGACGGATGCCTTGTCGGGCGCGCCGGGGATCTCGATCTCGTCGAACCCGGTCAGGCCGGTTTCCATGCTGGCCAGCGCCTTTTGCATGGATTCGTGGAACGACCGCCCGATGGCCATCGCCTCGCCCACCGATTTCATCGCGGTGGTGAGTTCGGGCTTGGAGCCGGGGAATTTCTCGAAGGCGAAGCGGGGGATTTTTGTGACGACATAGTCGATGGAGGGCTCAAAACTGGCCGGCGTGACCTTGGTGATGTCGTTGTCGAGTTCATCCAGCGTGTAGCCCACGGCGAGTTTCGCGGCGATCTTGGCGATGGGAAAGCCCGTGGCCTTTGACGCCAGCGCCGATGACCGGCTGACGCGGGGGTTCATTTCGATCACCACCATGCGGCCGTCGGCGGGGTTGACGGCCCATTGCACGTTCGATCCGCCGGTTTCGACCCCGATCTCTCGCAGCACGGCGATACTGCCGTTGCGCATGATCTGGTATTCCTTGTCGGTCAGCGTCAGCGCCGGGGCGACGGTGATCGAATCGCCGGTGTGGACGCCCATCGGATCCACATTCTCGATGGCGCAGACGATGATCGCGTTGTCGGCGGTGTCGCGCACCACCTCCATCTCGAACTCCTTCCAGCCGAGCAGGGATTCGTCGATCAGCACCTGCGCGACGGGGCTGGCATCGAGGCCGGAGCGGACGATGCGTTCGAAATCGTCGCGGTTGTAGGCGACGCCGCCGCCGGTGCCGCCAAGGGTGAAGGCGGGGCGGATGATCGCGGGCAGGCCGACGTCTTCGATGGCGCGCATCGCCTCGGCCACGCCTTCGTTGATGTCGTAGCGCCCGTTGGGCAGTTTCGGGGCGGCAACGATGGTGGCGCGGGGGTTTTCCAGCCCGATCCGGTCCATCGCCTCGCGGAACAGTTTGCGGTCCTCGGCCATCTCGATCGCCTGCCGGTTGGCGCCGATCAGTTCGACGCCGTATTTCTCCAGCACGCCCATGTCGGCCAGCGCCAGCGCGGTGTTCAGCCCGGTCTGCCCGCCCATCGTGGGCAGGATGGCGTCGGGCTTTTCGATGGCGATGATCTTTTCGACGATGCCGGGGGTGATCGGTTCGATATAGGTGGCATCGGCCAGGCCGGGGTCGGTCATGATCGTGGCGGGGTTGGAGTTCACCAGGATGACGCGGTAGCCTTCCTCGCGCAGGGCCTTGCAGGCCTGGGCGCCGGAATAGTCGAACTCGCAGGCCTGGCCGATGATGATGGGGCCGGCGCCGATGATCAGGATCGACTGGATATCTGTCCGCTTCGGCATGGCCCGCCCCGTTCCTGCAAATCCGCCGGGGTTATAGCTGCGGGGATCCTGCGCGCAAGGCCAATCCGGGGTGGCTGTTCCGTTACGAATTCGGACTATATGGGGCGGATGGACAGCGACACCCTGCAACGGATCGACGGACGGCGGCTGCGGCTCTGGGCAGAGTTCGCGGGGTTCTTCGTCGTGGCGCCGGTGGCGCTGGCGGTGTTCCTGCCGGCAAGCGTGATGTTCACGGCGCTCTTCGTGTTTACCGGGGTGGGGCTGGTGCTGCTGCATTTCACCCCCGGCTTTCACTGGCACGACCTGACGCGGGGCTGGCGGCGGATCGACTGGCGGCTGGTGGCGGGGTTCACGCTGGTGACGGCGGGGGCGGCCTGGGCGGTGGTGATGGCGACGCGGCCGGGGGCTTTCCTGGGCCTCTACCGCTTCAACCCGGAACTGTGGCTGACGATCATGGCGCTGTATCCGCTGCTGTCGGCCCTGCCGCAGGAGATCGTGTTCCGCCCGCTGTTCTTTCGCCGCTATGGCCCGATCCTGCCGCCGCTACGCGCGGCGCTGGTATTGAACGCCGCGATCTTCTCGCTGGCGCATCTGCTCTACTGGAGCTGGGTGGTGGCGGTGATGACCTTTGTCGGCGGGCTGGTCTTTGCCTGGGCCTATGAGGCGCGGCGGTCGTTCCCGATGGCGGTGATCCTGCACGCCATCGCCGGCAACATCGTCTTCACCGCCGGGCTGGGGATGTTCTTCTACACCGGCAACATCACCCGCCCGTTCTGAGCCGAACCGGGGGCGCCGCCCTTGACTTCACCGCCCCCGCACGGTGTATCGGCGCCTGATCCTGAAGGGGGCCATGATGCACGCCTATCGCAGCCATACCTGCGCTGACCTGACCGCCGCCCATGTGGGCCAGACCGTCCGCCTGTCGGGCTGGGTTCACCGGATGCGCGACCACGGCGGGGTGCTGTTCATCGACCTGCGCGATCATTACGGCATCACCCAGGTGCTGGCCGATGGCGACAGCCCGGCGCTGCCGGCGCTGGAACGGTTGCGGGCCGAGACCTGCGTGCGGATCGACGGCGTGGTGAAGGCCCGCGCCGCCGATCTGGTGAACCCCAAGATCCCGACCGGAGAGATCGAGGTCTATGTGCATGAGGTCACGGTCCTCGGCCCCGCCGAGGATCTGCCGCTGCCTGTGTTCGGAGAGCCGGAATATCCCGAGGAGACGCGGCTGACCTATCGCTTCCTTGACCTGCGGCGCGAGACGCTGCACCGGAACATGATGCTGCGGTCCGCCGTGGTGCGGTCGATCCGGGGCCGGATGTGGGATGCGGGCTTTACCGAGCATCAGACGCCGATCATCACCGCCAGCAGCCCCGAGGGCGCGCGGGACTTTCTGGTGCCGAGCCGCCTGCACCCCGGCAAGTTCTATGCGCTGCCGCAGGCACCGCAGCAGTTCAAGCAATTGCTGATGGTCGCGGGCTTTGACCGCTATTTCCAGATCGCGCCCTGTTTCCGTGACGAGGATCCGCGCGCCGACCGCAGCCCGACCGATTTCTACCAGCTCGACATGGAGATGAGCTTTGTCGAGCAGGAGGATGTGTTCGCAGCGATCCAGCCGGTGATCCAGGGCCTGTTTGAGGAGTTCGGCGGCGGCCGCCGGGTCGATGCCGACTGGCCGCGCATTCCCTATGCGGACGCCTTGCTGAAATACGGCACCGACAAGCCCGACCTGCGCTGCCCGCTGGAGATGCAGGTGGTGAGCGAGCATTTCGTCGGCGGCGGCTTTGGCCTGTTCGCGAAACTGCTGGAGACCGAGGGCAACCAGATCCGCGCGATCCCCGCGCCCACGGGTGGTTCCCGCGCCTTTTGCGACCGGATGAACGCCTTTGCGCAGCAGCAGGGGCTGCCGGGGATGGGCTACATCATGTGGCGCGACGAGGGCGGCGAGACCGTTGGTGCCGGCCCGATCGCCAAGAATATCGGGCCTGAGCGGACCGAGGCGATCCGCCAGCAGCTTGGGCTGGCGGCGGGCGATGCCGCGTTCTTCCTCGCCGGCAAGCCCGCGACCTTCGAGGCGGTGGCGGCCAAGGCGCGGGTGGAGATCGGGCGCGAACTGGGGCTGTCGGAAACCGACAGCTTCCGCTTTGCCTGGATCGTCGATTTCCCGATGTACGAGACGGACGACGAGGGCAAGGTCGACTTCTCGCACAACCCGTTCTCGATGCCGCAGGGCGGGCTTGACGCGCTGTCGGGCGACCCGCTGAATGTGCTGGGCTATCAGTACGATCTGGCCTGCAACGGCTATGAGCTGGTGTCGGGCGCGATCCGCAACCACAAGCCCGAGATCATGTTCAAGGCCTTTGAACTCGCGGGCTATGGCCGGGACGAGGTGGAGAAACGCTTTGGCGGCATGGTCAAGGCGTTCCGCTATGGCGCGCCGCCGCACGGGGGCTGCGCGGCGGGCATCGACCGGATCGTCATGCTGCTGGCCGACGAGGCGAATATCCGCCAGGTGATCCTGTTCCCGATGAACCAGCGGGCCGAGGATCTGATGATGGGTGCGCCCAGCGATCCGACGCCCACGCAGCTGCGCGAACTGGGCCTGAGGGTGCTGCCGAAGGAGACGTGATGCTGGATCGCCTGCGCGCCGCCGGGTTCGACATCGAGACCCGCAACCACGCCGAGGCGATCCTGACCCACGACTTTGCCGCGCCGCTGGCCGATCTGGTCGGCGCGTTATGCGCGTTCCGCATCGAGAGCCGCGAGATCGTGGGGTCGGGCGGGGGCGAGGCGCCATCGACCCGCCGCCTGCGCGAGGTGCTGGCGGCGGCGGGCTGGCTGAAGCACAATTTCCGCATCGAGACGCTGATCGACGGCCGCCCGCGCGGGCGGGCGACCAGCCACGAGATCGACCACATCCGCCGCACCCCCGCCGGCACGCTGGCGCTGGAGATCGAGTGGAACAACAAGGATCCGTTCTTTGACCGGGATCTGGAGAATTTCCAGCACCTGCACGCGCAATCGGTGATCAGCCTGGGCATCATCGTGACCCGAGGCGCGCGGCTGCAGGCGGCGATGCCCGAGATCGCGGCGGAGGAGCTGCGCCGCGCCGGCGTGCGCGACGAGGGCGGGTTGGCCGCGCTGGGGGTGAAGGACCGCACCGCGCGGCAGCGCGAGCAGGTGGCGCGGGCGATGGCGCGGGGCGAGGGGTTTGCCGGGGCATTCGCCCGCGGCTTTGTGGCCGACAAGTATGGCGCGGCGACGACGCATTGGGCGAAACTGGCCGAACGCACCGCGCGGGGCGTGGGCAATCCCTGTCCGCTGCTGCTGATCGGCCTGCCGCTGGGTGCGGTCGGCGATTATTCCGCCGCCAGCCCCGAGTTGTAGGCGTAGGTCTTCCAGTCGGGCTTGTAATCCGCATCGGCCTGGTTGCCCCAGACCGTCCAGCCCTGCCGCACGCCGCGGCCGAAAAGCTCCAGATACGGACCCCAGGAGCAGGCTTCGATGAGGTCGTATTGCTCGTCCGGCTTGCGGGAATGTTCGCGTTTGCGGGTGGACAGGAAATTCACCTGCCGCCGGCCGGGGGGCAGGGTGCGGGCGTTCTTGCCGCGGGTGCCGAACAGGATCACCTCGGTCACGTTGCGGAAATAGAAGCCGACGCCGCGGCCGTCGGATCCGCCATCCTTGCGTTCCTTGTGCCAGATCAGGTTCGACTTGTAGTCGAAACCCCAGGCGGCCAGCACCGCCAGCCCATCCGGCAGCAGGGCGTTCGGCACCCAGAGGTAGCAATGGGCGCGGTCCTGCAGATGATCCGCCACCGGCAGCGCGCAGATCTCCTCGACCGTAAGTGTGGGGTAACGCGACAGCCGCTTGTGTTCCGGCGCGACCTTGCCGGTGCGGTTGACGAAGCGCCACGGCGGGTCGGCCAGCACGCAGCCGAACCGGTCATCGCCCAGGAAGGCCCTCAGATCTTGTGCGGGGTCGGAGGTCATGGGCGGCATAGTGGGTGCTTCTGACCCCCGGGGCAATCGGAACATTTTGAGAACATACCCCGGCGGGGACGCCGGGGCAAGCCGGTTCCGCCCCGAGACCGCGCTAGTAGATGTAGCGGATCTGCTCGGTCCAGAAGCGCTCCATCCGGCGCAGCGCGGTGTTCACGTCGTCCAGACCGTCAGCGCCCAGCATGCCTTTGCTTTCCAGCGCATCGGCATGGCGGTCGAAGAGTTCCGCCACCATCAGGCGCAGCTTGCGGCCCTTGTCGGTCAGCTTCACGCGCACCGAGCGGCGATCGACGTGGCAACGCTGGTGGTGCATGTAGCCCATCTCCACCAGCTTCTTCAGGTTGTAGCTGACATTCGAGCCCTGGTAGTAGCCGCGCGATTTCAACTCGCCCGCCGTTACCTCGTTGTCGCCGATGTTGAACAGCAGAAGCGCCTGGACCGCATTGATCTCCAGCACGCCCAGCCGCTCGAACTCGTCCTTGACGACGTCGAGCAAGAGCCGGTGAAGACGTTCCACCAGAGCCAGCGTTTCGAGATAGGTGGTCAGCCCCGTGGGCTCGGGACGCACCTGTACGGGGGAAAACACACTCATCTGTCACTCCGCCATGGTCTTGCCGTGGAAGGAGAGATTCGGTTGGAATGGCGAACATTCGGTTAAACGATATCGCTATTTTTCGTTAAATGCGCGCACGCCGTCAGTTTTCGGGCGAAAGCCGCGTCCGGGCATGGTCCGACAGCTCTGCCACCAGCGGCGCGAAGCTGGCGGGCGACGCGGCGGCGCCGGTGACCCAGGCGTAGAGATCGTGGTCGTTCTGCTCCAGCAATCCGTCAAAGGCCGCCAGCATCTCTGGCGTCATGGCCGACAGCCGCTCGTCCGCATAGGGGCCGAGGATCAGGTCCATTTCCTTGGTGCCGCGCCGCCAGGCGCGCATCCGCATCCGCTTGATCCGCGCTGCCGAATCCTCGGCCATCAGGCGGCCTTCAGCAGCGCACGCAGCCGCGCCTCCACCGCACCCAGCCGGTCGGCACTGGCGCTGAGTTCCATGCGCAGGTTCTGCACCTCGGTCAGCGCCTCGCTGACATGCTGGGTGACCGAGGGATCGAGCGTGCCGTCGGAGGGTGGCTCGACGCCTTCGCCCTGGCCGGTCAGCAGCCAGCGGATCGACACGTTCAGCATCCCCGCCACCATCTGCAGCTTGTTGCCGCGCGGCTCTGCCACATCGTCTTCCCAAGCGGCCAGAGTGGTCAGTTTTACCCCCAGCCGCTGCGCCAGTTCTTCGCGCGCCATACCCGCGGCCTCGCGCGCGCCGGCAAGCCGGTCGCCGAAGGTCGCGGTCTCGTCACTATACCAGCTGGATTCCAGATCCGGCGTCATGCCTCTCTCCCCGATATCGCTTGAACGTCGTCAGTGCCCACCCTAAGACATGGCCCCGGCAAGTTCAAACCGGAGTTCCCCCAATGGCCTTTCTCTCCGACATGCTGGCGCGTGTGAAACCGTCCCCGACGATCGCGGTGACCAACAAGGCGCGCGAGTTGAAGGCCGCCGGCAAGGACGTGATCGGCCTTGGTGCAGGTGAGCCGGATTTCGACACGCCGGACAACATCAAGGAGGCCGCCAAGCGCGCCATCGACGAGGGCAAGACCAAGTATACCGCCGTCGATGGCATACCGGAACTGAAGCAGGCGATCTGCGACAAGTTCCTGCGCGAGAACGGGCTGAGCTACTCGCCGTCGCAGGTGACCGTCGGCACGGGCGGCAAGCAGGTGCTTTACAACGCGCTGGTCGCCACGCTGAACCCGGGCGATGAGGTGATCGTGCCCGCGCCCTACTGGGTCAGCTATCCCGACATGGTGCTGCTGGCGGGCGGGCGGCCCGTGGCGGTGGATTGCCCCATCGACACCGGGTTCAAGCTGACGCCAAAGACGCTGGAAGACGCGATAACTGACAAGACCAAGTGGCTGATCTTCAACTCTCCGTCGAACCCCACGGGGGCGGGATACACCTGGGACGAGTTGAAGGCGCTGACCGATGTGCTGCTGCGCCATCCCCATGTCTGGGTGCTGACCGACGACATGTACGAGCATCTGGTCTATGGCGATTTCACCTTCTGCACCCCGGCCGAGGTGGAGCCGCAGCTTTACGACCGCACGCTGACGGTGAACGGGGTCAGCAAGGCCTATGCGATGACCGGCTGGCGGATCGGCTATGCGGCGGGGCCTGAAGCGCTGATCAAGGCGATGGGCAAGGTGCAGTCGCAATCGACATCGAACCCCTGCTCGGTCAGCCAGTGGGCGGCGTTCGAGGCGCTGACCGGGCCGCAGGACTACATCAAGGAAAGCCGCGTGGCGTTCCAGCGCCGGCGCGATCTGGTGGTTGGCATGCTGAACGACGCCGAAGGTGTGGAGTGCCCGATGCCGGAGGGGGCGTTCTACGTCTACCCCTCCATCGCCGGCTGCATCGGCAAGACCAGCGCCGGCGGGGCGAAGATCACCGATGACGAAGCCTTTGCCACCGCGCTGCTGGAAGAGGCTGGAGTCGCCGTGGTGTTCGGCGCGGCTTTCGGGCTGTCGCCGCATTTCCGGGTCAGCTATGCCACGTCCGACGATGTGCTGCGCGAAGCCTGCAGCCGGATTCAGACCTTTTGCGCCGGGTTGAAGTGACCGCCCGCCGCCGGTCGGCCTTGGGGAGATGACGATGCCTGTGCCGAACCCCGCCGCGCTGGAATTCCTGCTGACGCGCCGCTCGCGCCCGGCAAAGATGCTGCGCGCCCCGGTGCCAGCGCGGGACGAGTTGACGACGCTGCTGACCGCGGCGGCGCGCAACCCCGACCACGGCAAGCTGGAACCCTGGCGCTTCATCGTGCTGGAAAAGCCCGCCCTCGCGCGGCTGGCCGCGCAGGCTGCGGCGCGCGGTGCCGAGATGGGGTTGGAGCAGGACCGCATCGAGAAGGGCGCGGCGCAGTTCGCTCAGGCCGATCTTGCCGTCGTGGTCGTGGCATCCCCGAAACCGTCAGAGAAGATTCCCGAGATCGAGCAGGTACTCTCGGTCGGCGCGGTCTGCCTTGGCCTTCTGAATGCGGCGCTGGCGTCCGGCTGGGGGGCCTGCTGGCTGACCGGCTGGCATGTCCACGACCGCGCCTTCAGGGAGTCTGCTCTTGGGCTTGCATCGCATGAGTTTGTTGCCGGGCTTGTCCATATCGGCACCGAGGCGATGGCCCCGCCGGACCGTCCGCGCCCCGATGTGGCGGCGCTGACCACCTGGATCGCGGATTGATCTGGATCGACTTCCTGCGCGCCCTGGGTCAGCTCGGCGACCCGCGCTTCCGCCGCGTTCTCTGGCTTGGTCTGGCGCTGTCTGTCGCGCTGCTGGTCGGCGTCTATGCGCTGTTCCTTGGTGTGATCCAGTGGGTCACGCCCGAGGTGCTGGTTCTGCCCTTTGTGGGCGAGGTGCACGGCCTCGGCATGCTGCTGTCCTTTGCCTCGCTGCTGTTCATGATCGGCTTGTCGGTGTTCCTGATGATGCCGGTCGCATCGGTCTTCACCGGGTTCTTCCTCGACGATGTGGCCCAGGCGGTCGAGGACCGGCACTACCCTGAACTGCCGCCTGCCGCGGGTGTCACGCTCTACGAGTCGGTGGTGGATTCGATCAATTACTTCTTCCTGCTGATCACGGTGAACATCCTGGCGCTGGCGCTCTATGCCTTTGCCGGTCCCTTTGCGATCCTGACCTTCTGGGCGCTGAACGGCTATCTGCTGGGGCGGGAATACTTCGTCATGGTGGCGATGCGGCGGCTGGGGCGGCAGGGCGCGCGGGATCTGCGCAAGCGGCACTGGCTGTCGGTCTGGGCCGCGGGCACGCTGATGGCGGCGCCGCTGACGGTGCCCTTCGTCAACCTGTTCGTGCCGGTGCTGGGTGCTGCAACCTTCACGCATTTCTTTCACCGGCTCAGCCGGTCGGGTTAGGCCCCAACCGCCCGAACCAGTCCAGATCGCGCACCGTGATCACGCCCGACAGGATCACCCCTGCAATCACGATCCACAGCACAACGGAAATAATCGTCGCCAACCGCAGCTTTCGCCGCATCTGGGGATCGGACGGGGCCGAGGAGGGCGTGCCGGGCACCACGTCCCCTGCCTCGCCCTGCGTGGTCAGGCGCAGGGGCAGGATGATCATCAGCGTCATGAACCAGATGACCGCAAACAGGACGAGGGCCGAGGTGATGCTCATATCTGTTCCAGTTCCACCAGCGTCCCGGTGAAGTCCTTGGGATGCAGGAAGATCACCGGCTTGCCGTGGGCGCCGATCTTCGGTGCGCCCAGCACGCGGGCGCCTGACTGGCGCATCCGTTCGGCGGCGGCCTCGATATCCTCCACCTCGTAGCAGATGTGGTGGATTCCGCCGGCGGGGTTCTTGTCCAGAAAGCCGCGGATCGGGCTGTCGCCGCCCAAGGGGTGCAGCAGTTCGATCTTGGTGTTCGGCAGTTCGATGAACACCACCGTCACCCCGTGATCGGGTTCGTCCTGCGGGGCGCCGACCTTGGCACCCAGCGTGTCGCGGTACTGTGCGGCTGCGGCGTCGAGGTCGGGCACTGCGATTGCAACGTGGTTGAGACGACCGATCATGGCAACTCCGGGCTGTTCTGGGCCGTTATGCGGCCCACGGCATCGCTGATCAAGGGGCGCAAAGCCGCAGGCCGGGTGGGTCAACGACCCGGATTGGGCCGACGATCCAGCTTGCCGAATTCGCTGTCCAGCAGGTTGCGCAACTTCTTCCCCGCGCCGCGCAACGAGGCTTCGACATCCCGCGCATTCTCGCTGACGGCCAGCGGACGCAGCCCCTCGGGGCGAACCTCTATGTTGCAGCGATGGTCGTCGCTGCCACCCCGGCCGGCGTTCACATCCGTCAGATGCACCTCTACCCGGCTGATCCGCGCCGCGTGATGGCCGATATGCCCGGCAACGATCTCGCGTGCGACATCCTTCAGCCGTTGGTCGCCCTGGATGCTGCTGTCGGTGTTGATCTGGATATGCATGGATCCTCCATCCTTCGCTTCTTTCCAGATATGGGATGCTGAAAGCAGCGCAAGGGGCGTTTCCTTTTGGTCGCGCCCTGAGGTGTGCAACGCGGCCATGATTGAGCGCGACGATTACCAGAAGCAAAGATTTCTATATCTTTCCGTCGCGGACAACTCCACCTTAAGGCGAGTGCAGGCGGCGTCGAGGCGAGGCGGATTTGGTTCCGGAGTTCCTGTTTCAGGACCACCCACACGCGATCTGGGTCGTCACCGTCGCAGGTGACGGCATCATCGCGTGCAATTCCGCTGCCGAGCGACTGCTGGGGATCGATGCCGACCAAGTGACATCGCTTTCGCCGGCCGAGGTCGGACTTCATGCGCTCGATGGCGGGCGGGTGCGCATCGGTGCGCCCGGCTGCCCGGCCGTCGAGGTCAGGCTTGCGGAACATGCTGGCGAGTGGCGGGGCCGTCCGGCGCGGTTCCTGATGGCCGAACCGCTGGCTGTTCAACCGGACGGCGTCAACGCCGCACAACTCGCCACGCGCGACGAAATGCTGGCCGCCGCGCTGAAACTGGGCCAGTTCGGCGTGATGGAGGGGGATCCGGCAAACGGCGCCCTGCATTGCTCGCCCGAGGCGCTGGAACTGCTCGGCCTGTCACAGGACCGGCCTGAGATCGGTTTCCAGGGGTTCCTGTCGCTGCTCCATCCGGGAGATCGGGAGATCTATGAGTCCGCCCGAGAGCAGGCATCGCGGGCAGGTCGTCTGCTTGACGTCACGGTGCAGATCAGGCGCGCTGATGATGGCGCATTGCGGCATATTCGCGTCATCAGCGGCACCCCTCTCGCCGGCAAGGACGAGGTGCCGCGCAGCCTGATCGAGGACGTGACAGAGATGATCACCCTGCGCGAAGCCGCTGCGCAACTTTCCAGGCGGGTGCAAAGCGTCATCGACAGCATGCCCTCGCCGTTCTTCCTGATCGGACGCGATCTGCGCGTGCTCTATGTCAACGAGGCCGGTCTTCTGGTGCTGCGAGAAGGGCGCGGCAGAGAGGTCGATCCGGTCGGCGAGAGGCTTTGGGCGGTGTTCCCGGAACTCGAGGCCGAGCTTGGCCCCGGATTCGACGATCTGCTGTCGGGCGGGCCGCCGGTGGCGACGATGGTGCATCTGGCCGAATGGAACAGCACCTTTCGCGTAGATGCCTTTGCCACGCCCGATGGCATCGCGGCGCACGCCCGCAACGTGACCAAGCGAGTGCTTGCAGAACAGGCGTTGCGGCAAAGCGAGGAGCGTTTCAGGCTCGCCATGCAGGCGGCGCGCGATGTGATCTTCGACTGGGATGTCGCCGCGGATGTGCTGGTCTGGAGTGAGTCGGTGCGCGACCGCTTCGGCTACGATCCGGCTGTATTTCCCGGCAATCTTCAGGGCTGGCTGGATCGTGTGCATTCCGAAGACCGCCCGATGATGGTCGAGGCGATCGCGCAGGCCGGCGAGGCCGGGCGGGAGGTCGCCCCGCAACAGCACGAATATCGCCTGCTGCGCGCGGATGGCAGTGTGGCCCATGTGATCAGCCGCGGCATGTCGGTCCACGATGCGCAGGGCCGCGTCGTGCGCGTGGTCGGCAGTATCCTCGACGTGACCGAGATCCGGCATGAGGACGCCCGGCTGCGCGCGGTCGTCGAAGTCGCGGCGGATGGGATCTTCGAATACGATCCTGCCCGCCGGGTGATGATCTTTTCCGAAGGCATCCGCACGGTCTTCGGGCAGGACTGGGTCGGCGAGCGGCCGGTGCCCTCGCCCTGGCGCGAGGCGCTGCACCCCGAGGACCGGGAGCGTGTAAGGCAAGACTTCCGCGACTTCAGCCGCAGCGCGGAAACCCGCACCCGGATGGAATACCGGATGCGGCGGGGCGACGGCACCTATGCCCATGTGCGCGAGAAACTGGTGGCGCTGCGCGACGATTCGGGAAAGGGGGTCTGGTTCATCGGCAGCCTCGACGATGTGACCGTGGAGCGCGAGGTCGAAGAACGCATACGCCAATCCGAGAAGATCGAGGCCATCGGCAAGCTGACGGGGGGTGTCGCCCATGATTTCAACAACCTTCTGACCGTCATTCTGGGCAATGCAGAGCTTCTGGCAGATTCGCGCGGTCTGGATGCCGAGGGGCGCCGCATGGCCAGCGCCATCCTGGGCGCGGCCGAGCGCGGCGCGGAACTGACCGGGGCGCTTCTGGCCTTTGCGCGCAAGCAGCCGCTGGCGCCCCGTGCGCTGGACACCGCCGATGTGATGGAGGAACTGCGCAGCCTGCTGGCACGCACCCTGCCCGCCAGCATCGATCTGCGTGTCATTGCGGATCCTGATGTCTGGATGATCGAAGCAGATCCGACGCAGATGAACGCGGCGCTGCTGAACCTTGCCGTCAACGCGCGCGACGCGATGGCGACCGGCGGCAAGCTGACGATCGAATGTGCCAACGCCCGACTGGACGATGCCTATGTCGCAGCCCACCCCGAGGCGACGGCGGGCGACTTCCTGCGCATCTCGGTCAGCGACACCGGCTGTGGCATGGCGGCCGACGTTCTTGGCCGCTCGTTGGAGCCTTTCTTCACGACAAAGCCGCCCGGCGCGGGCTCGGGCATCGGGCTGAGCATGGTGCACGGGTTCGTGCGCCAGTCTGGCGGTCACCTGAGCCTCTATTCCGAGCCCGACGTCGGCACCACCGTCGCGCTGTACCTGCCGCGCAGCGCCGATAGTCGGGCCGCGCCCTCCGATCAGAATGGCGACAGTGCGCTGATGTCGGGCGCGGGCGAGCACATACTGGTGGTCGAGGATAACGATGCCCTGCGCCGCCATGTCGTCGATCTGGTGGGCGGGCTGGGATACCGCGTCAGCGCGGCGGCAGATGCCGACGAGGCCCTGACACTTCTGCGCGAGCGTGGCGATGTCGATCTGCTGTTCACGGATGTGGTGATGCCGGGAGAATTGAACGGCCCGATGCTGGCCCGCAGGGCGGCGCGGGAATTTCCCGCGCTGCGGGTTCTGTTCACCTCTGGCTACACTGACAATGCGATCGTGCATCACGGCCGTCTGGATCCGGGCGTGCAACTTCTGTCAAAACCCTATAGACGCCAGGAACTCGCGCTGAAACTTCACGAAGCGTTGCGCGCCGATGCCTATCCGGCCGGCGGTTAACGCCCGATTCACGCTCGGCTGAGACTGTCCGGTCACAGAGCCTTCGGAGCAGAACTGCCATGCCGCGCGACGTGGACATCAGCATTGTCGTGTCCATCGCGGCGATGCTGGTGCTGTTTTCGCTCGTCCTAAGTGCCATTGCCATGCGCAACAACAGCGATCAGGCGTCGCGTGGCGGCATGGCCTGGCTCTTTGCCGCAAACAGCGTGTTCCTGATCGGAACGATCGCGCTGCTGCTTAGCCCGATCCTGCCGTTCTGGATCAGTGCCGGGCTGGTGATCCTTGGCGCGCATCTGGGGATCATCTTCGGCTACTTCGCGCTCTGCCGGGCCTTGGGCAGGACGCCGCATCTGGCGCGCTTTGCGGGATTGGCGACAGTCTCCATCGGCGGGCAGGCGGCCGCTGCGGTCATCTTCGGCGATGTCGGGGTGCTGGTTCTGACCAGTTCCGTGATCAACGGCGCGCTGGGTTTGGTGATTGCCCGTCTGCTCTGGCCGCTCGCCATGCCGCTCGGGCGTGAATATGCGATGCTCGCGGCGCTGCCGTTCATCGCGATCTCTGTCAGCTATCTGGCGCGGCTTCCGATCCTCGCGTTCGGCCTGCCCGAACAGATCATGCTGATCGCCACCCTGACGATCACCTTCCTGCTCGCGTTTTCGGCGCTGCAATGGTGTTTCGCGCTGATCTCCTATCGCGCGGTCAGGATCAACCTGCGGCTGGACGCCGAACGGATCAAAGCGCAGGAGGCGAGCCGGCTGAAATCGCAGTTCCTGGCGAACATGAGCCACGAGATCCGCACCCCCCTGAACGGCGTCCTCGGGATGGCGCAGATCGTGCGCGACCAGATCAGCGAGCCGGAACAGCGCCAGATGGTTGAGACGATCCAGGACAGCGGCGAGAGCCTGCTGGGAATTCTGAACGACATACTGGATATCTCGAAGATCGAGGCGGGCAAGATGGAGCTGGAAAGCGCCCCGTTCGTGCCCGCCGAGGTGATCGGTCGGCTGGAGCGGCTATACCGGATGCGCGCGCGGGAGAAGGGGCTGCGCTTCGCGGTGGATGTCGCACCCGAACTGACCCGCGCTCGGGTCGGCGACGTGCATCGCATCACCCAGATTTTGAACAACCTGCTGAGCAACGCGATCAAGTTCACCGAAACCGGCGCGGTGGAACTGACGGCTGGCATCGCAGACGACGGCGGGCTGCGCATCCGCCTGCACGACACCGGAATCGGCATGAGCGAGGATCAGATCGCGCGGGTCTTTGACGAGTTCATTCAGGCCGACGCCAGCATCACCCGGCGCTATGGTGGCACCGGGCTGGGCATGCCGATCGTGCGCCGGCTGACTGCGATGATGGGTGGCACGCTGGCGGTGGAGTCCGTGCCGGGCAGCGGCACGACCTTCACGATCGACCTGCCGTTGCCCGAGGCGGTGGTGGCGGATGCGGA
>JBJHCH010000021.1:0-39397 GCA_050485905.1 Paracoccaceae bacterium
CCAGCGGTGCCTGCCCCAGCGCCACCCCGGCCCCCGCCAGAGCGGCCAGAACCGGCGCCCGCCATGCGGGCTGCGCGGCGCTCACAGGGGCGCGGCCGCGCCCGGCAGACGCACCCTCAGCCGCTTGACCCGGCGGGGGTCGGCGTCCACCACCTCGAACTCGACGCCGGCGGGATGGTGGATCACCTCGCCCCGCGCGGGCACCCGGCCGGCCAGAACGAAGACGAGGCCGCCCAGCGTGTCGGCCTCCTCATCCTCCAGCGGCTCGGACAGGTCGATACCGACCTCGGCCTCGAATTCCTCCAGATCGGCCTTGGAGAGCGCCAGATAGACGCCCGGCTTTTCCAGCGTCCAATGCCCGTCCTCGGCCGTGTCGTGCTCGTCGGAAATGTCGCCGATCACCTGTTCGATCAGATCCTCGATGGTGACCAGCCCGTCGACACCGCCGTATTCGTCAATCACCAGCGCCATATGCGTCCGCTCGGCCTGCATCTTCTGCAGCAGGATCGACAGCGGCATCGACGGCGGCACGAAGAGCATCGGCCGCAGCAGCTTGCGCAGCGACAGCCGGTTGCCTGCGCCGTTGAAGCCGCATTCCAACGCGAAGTCCTTCAGCAGCAGAAGGCCCAGCGGATGGTCCAGCGTATCCTTGTAGACCGGGACGCGCGAGAACCCGCTTGCGCGAAACACCTCTACCAGTTCCGCCTTGCCGATATCGACGGGAACCGCGACCACATCGGCCTTTGGCACCGACACATCCTCGACCCGCAGCCGGCGCAGGTTGCTCAGCGCAACCAGCGGCCTGCTTGCGGCTGACTCGTCCTCGTCATCATCTTCGGAGGGGTTCAGGGCATCGAGCAGGCGTCCAAACAGCCCGCGTTGCCCGCTTTCGTCCAGTTCCAGCGCGCCTTGCGCTGCCCTAGACCCGTCGCCAGTGTCGCTCATTGGTCCTTTCCAATTGACCTGATGCTATTCTTCCGTGACCAGATATGGGTCGTCGACCCCGAGGCCCGCAAGTATCCGCGCCTCCAGCCCCTCCATCAGGGCCGCATCGACGTCGGCGATATGATCATACCCCAGCAAATGCAACGTGGCATGAACGATCAGATGCGTGGCGTGATCGGAAAGCCGCTTGTCCTGCGCCGCCGCCTCGGCCGCGCAGGTATCATACGAGATCGCTATATCGCCGAGTTCAGTCGGCATGTCCGGATCGCCGGATGGCAGGGCCGGCGACAGACCCGGCGCGGCTGCGGCCCTGTCGACCGATGGCCACGAAAGCACGTTCGTCGGCTGCGCCTTGTCGCGAAAATCGGCGTTGAGCCCGGCGATCCGGTCGTCGTCGCAGGCCAGAAGGCTGATCTCGAACCCGGCAGGGTCGAGACCAAGATGCGCCAGCGTCGCGCCCGCCGCCGCGTCGGCCAGCGCCGGCAGGTCGATTGCCTGCCAGCGGCCATCCTCGATCAGTGTGTCACACGGGCCGGGCATCGTCGCGTTCATAGGCCTCGATGATGCGGGCGACCAGCGGGTGGCGCACCACGTCCTTTGACGTGAAGTAGCTGAAGGCCACGCCCTTCACGCCGTCGAGGATGCGCTCTGCATCGGCCAGCCCCGAGGAAACGCCGCGCGGCAGGTCGATCTGGGTGCGGTCGCCGGTGATGACCATGCGCGACCCCTCGCCCAGCCGGGTCAGGAACATCTTCATCTGCATGGATGTCGCGTTCTGCGCCTCATCCAGCACCACGAAGGCATTGGCCAGCGTGCGACCGCGCATGAAGGCCAGCGGCGCGATCTCGATCCGCTTCTCCTCGAACAGGCGCTGCAACTGCTTGGCCGGGATGAAATCGTTCAGCGCGTCGTAGAGCGGCTGCATGTAGGGATCGACCTTTTCCTTCATGTCTCCGGGCAGGAAACCCAGCCGCTCGCCGGCTTCTACCGCCGGGCGTGACAGGATGATCTTGTCCACCTGCCCGCCAAGGAACATGGTGACCCCAACCGCCACGGCCAGATAAGTCTTGCCGGTGCCCGCGGGACCGATGCCGAAGGCGAGTTCGTTCGCGAAAAGCTGGCGGACGTAGGTTTTCTGTGCCTCGGTGCGCGGCTCGATCACCTTCTTGCGGGTGCGCAACTCGACCCGTCCGCCCTGGAACATCTCCAGCTGCTCGCCTGGATCGGGGGCGGGCCGTCCCATGCGGATGGTCGCATCAAGATCGCCCGCGTCCAGCCCGCGGCCGTCTTCCAGCCGGGCGTAGACGGCCTTCAGCACGTCGACGGCCTGTTCGCGCGGCCCGGCCTCGCCCATCACGGCCAGTTGATTGCCCTTGCGCAGGATCTGGACCCCCAGCGACTGTTCGATCCGCGCCAGATTGCGGTCGAATTCGCCGCACAGGTCGATGAGCAATCGGTTGTCGGGAAATTCAAGACGCGTTTCCAGAACGTCTTCGGACCGGGGCGGGGGGGTCAGCGCGCTGATGCCCAAGCGGGGCTCCTTTGACAAAGTTGTGCAGGGGAAAGGTGGGGACGGCCGCGGGATTTGGCAAGCGAAAGGATTGTGACAGGGCAAGGGACCGCGGATGCGGTGCCGTTCCTGCCGATGCGCCTACCTGCGGCCATGCCCCTCCGACAAGCGGGCGCGACGGCGCCCGTGGCCCAAGCCTAGCAAATCATCGCTGCGCTGTAAGGCGTTTTCTGCGCGCATGGTTGCGGGGCGTTGCCGATTGGTCGCGGTCGCCCGTCAACTGCCCGCAATTTCACCAGCCAGCGAATTCGCCCCGCTGCCGGTGATCCGCACCGCCCGCAGGTCGCCGGGAACCAGCGCAGCATCGGTCACATGGACGGCCTGCAACTGGCCGGACTTGCCCACCATCTGCCCGGGCAGGCGACCTGCCTTTTCGAACAGCACATCGACGGTGCGGCCCACCATCGCCTGCTGGGCGGCGCGCTGCTGGTCGGTCAGCAGGGCCTGCAACCGCTGCAGCCGGTCATCGGCCACCTGCGGATCGACCGGCGCACGCTCGGCCGCCGGGGTGCCGGGGCGGGCGGAATACTTGAAGGAATAGGCCTGCCCGTAGCCGACGGTGCGGACCAGATCCATCGTCGCCTCGAAATCGGCATCGGACTCGCCCGGAAACCCGACGATGAAATCGCCCGACAGCAGCAGATCGGGGCGCGCGGCGCGCAGGCGTTCGATCAGGCGGATGTAGTGATCGGCCGTATGCTTGCGGTTCATCGCCTTCAGGATCCGGTCGCTGCCCGACTGCACCGGCAGATGCAGATAGGGCATCAGCTTCGGCTCGTTGCCATGCGCCGCGATCAGGTCATCCTCCATGTCGTTCGGGTGGCTGGTGGTGTAGCGGATGCGGGCCAGACCGTCGATCCGCGCCAGTTCGCGGATCAGCCGCGCAAGGCCCCAGGTGCCGCCGTCGCCCGCACCATGATAGGCGTTGACGTTCTGGCCGAGCAGGGTGATCTCGCGCGCGCCGCGGTCCACCAGCGCCTGCGCCTCGGCCAGGATGCGGGTCGCGGGGCGGCTGACCTCGGCCCCCCGGGTATAGGGCACGACGCAGAAGGCGCAGAACTTGTCGCAGCCTTCCTGCACCGTCAGGAAGGCGGAGGGTGCTGATTTCGCGCGGGTTTTCGGCAGATGGTCGAACTTGTCCTCGACCGGGAAATCGGTGTCGAGCGGGCGCGCGCCGCCCACCGCGCGGGCGGCCAGATCGGGCAGGCGATGATAGGCCTGCGGCCCCACCACCAGATCGACCAGCGGCGCGCGGCGCAGAATCTCCTCGCCCTCGGCCTGGGCGACGCAGCCCGCCACGCCGATCTTCAGATCCGGGTTCGCGGCCTTCAGCGGCTTCAGGCGCCCGATCTCGGAATAGACCTTTTCGGATGCCTTTTCCCTTATGTGGCAGGTGTTCAGCAGGATCATGTCGGCCTCGTCGGCGCGGTCGGTGGTGACATAGCCCTGCCCGCCCATCGCCTCGGCCATGCGCTCGCTGTCATAGACGTTCATCTGGCAGCCGTAGGTCTTGATGAACAGCTTTCTGGGCGCGGTCATTGCGGTCTCCGGGGTTGCGCGGCGGGTCTAGCGGAAACCGGCCAGTGCCGCAACGGGCAGGGCTGGAAGCCCTGCATACCTACGTATGATCTGCGTGCATCCGGCGTGCATCCGGTGTGCATACCGCGTGCATACGTTGCGGCCGCAGCCTGCCCGGATGATGCAACAGTGCCGCCGGGAACCGGGTGTGCATCCACGTATGATTCACATGCATCCGACGTGCATATCACATGCATACGTTGCGCGCGGCAGGTTGGCGGATCGCGCAACGCCGCGCAGCCGATGGCGCGGCGCGCTGGTCGTTCGGGTCAGTCGTCCTGCAAGGGGTTCCGGTAGTTCAGCGCCGTGCGTCAGGTCCGGCGCAGGCGGATCACCACGTCGACGCGCGTGACCTCGGCCCCGCGGGGGGCACGGGGCAGGCGCGAGATCTCCAGCTGGTCCGCCGGGGCGTCGGTCAGCTCGGCGGTGTCTTCCCAGTAGAAATGCGGGTGATCGTCCATCCGGGTGTCGAAATAGCTTTTCGTCCCGTCGACCGTCACCTCCTGCATCAGGCCGGCATCGCAAAAGGCGCGCAGCGTGTTGTAGACCGTGGCCAGCGACACGCCCGCGCCGCCCTGCGCGGCGGCGTACAGGCTTTCGGCGGTGACATGCCGGTTGTGCCCGTCGCCGATCAGAAGCGTGGCAAGCGACAGCCGCTGCCGCGTCGGGCGCAGGCCGGCGCGCGCCAGCCACTGCGCCCCGCGCTGGGCCGCCTGCGGACCGGGTTTTGCAAGTGCGTCGCTCATGCCCATAATATAGAGCGTGGGGGCGGGGGTTTTCAAATGAAATCAGGTCACGGCGGCGGACCGGCACTGACGGGGCGGTGGCCTTGCCACTCTCCCGACGCGGGTGATACACGATCTGCAACAGGGATCGACCAAGGGACCGCGCCAGATGCCGGACTATCCGACCAGCTTTGACCGCGAGGGGCTGTTGAAATGCGCGCGGGGAGAGCTGTTCGGCCCCGGCAATGCCCAGCTTCCGCTGCCGCCGATGCTGATGATGGACCGCGTGACCGAGATCTCGGGCGACGGCGGGGAACACGGCAAGGGCCATGTGGTGGCCGAATTCGACATCACCCCCGACCTGTGGTTTTTCGAATGCCACTTTCCCGGCAACCCGATCATGCCCGGCTGCCTGGGGCTGGACGGGCTGTGGCAGCTCACCGGCTTCAACCTTGGGTGGCGCGGCTGGCAGGGGCGCGGCTATGCGCTGGGCGTGGGCGAGGTGAAGCTGACCGGCATGGTCCGCCCCGACCGCAAGATGATCCGCTATTTCGTCGATTTCACCAAGGCCGTGCAGACCCGCCGCCTGACAATGGGCGTGGCCGACGGCCGGGTCGAGGCTGACGGCGAGGTGATCTATCTGGTCAAGGACATGAAGGTCGCCTTGTCCGCAAGCTGACCGAGGAAAGCAGGAGCGCGCCATGCGTCGTGTCGTCGTCACCGGAATGGGGATCGTCTCTCCCATCGGAAACACCCTGGCCGAGGTCGAGGCGTCGTTGCGCGCCGGCCGCTCCGGCATCGTCTTCGCCCCCGACTATGCCGAGCGCGGCTTTCGCAGCCAGATCCACGGCCAGCCGCAGATCGTGCTGGAGGATCACATCGACAAGCGCAACCTGCGCTTCATGGGCGACGGCGCGGCCTATAACTTCATCGCCATGGAGCAGGCGGTGGCCGACAGCGGCCTGACCGAGGCCGAGGTGTCCAACGAGCGCACCGGCATCATCGTCGGCTCCGGCGGGCCATCGACCAAGAGCTTCTTCAAGGCGCACAACATCGTGCGCGAGGCCGGCAGCCCCAAGCGGATCGGCCCGTTCGGCGTGACCAAGGGGATGTCGTCCACCAATTCGGCCTGTCTGGCCACGCCGTTCAAGATCAAGGGGGTGAACTATTCGATCACCTCGGCCTGCTCCACCTCCGCCCATTGCATCGGCAATGCGGCGGAACTGATCCAGATGGGCAAGCAGGACGTGATCTTTGCCGGCGGCGGAGAGGAGCTGGACTGGACGCTGTCCTGCCTCTTTGACGCGATGGGCGCGATGTCGTCGAAATACAATGACACGCCCGAGACGGCGAGCCGTGCGTTCGACGCCACCCGCGACGGCTTTGTCATCGGCGGCGGCGGCGGCGTGCTGGTGATGGAGGAGCTGGAGCATGCCAGGGCGCGCGGCGCGAAGATCTACGCCGAACTGACCGGCTATGGCGCCACATCCGACGGCTACGACATGGTTGCCCCCAGCGGCGAGGGCGGCGAACGGTCGATGCGGCTGGCTGTATCGACCCTGCCCGAGGGGCGGCGGATCGACTATATCAACGCCCACGGCACCTCGACCCCGGCGGGCGACGTGACCGAGGTAGAGGCGGTGCGCCGCGTCTTTGGCGAGGATCATCCGCCCATCTCCTCCACCAAGTCGCTGACCGGGCATTCCCTTGGTGCGACGGGCGTGCACGAGGCGATCTATTCGCTTCTGATGATGCGGGGCGGGTTCATCGCCGCCTCGGCCAATGTCACCACGCTGGACCCCGCGATCCGGCCAGAGGAGATTGCCACGGAATTGCGCGAGGGGGTGGAACTGGACTCGGTGCTGTCCAACTCCTTTGGCTTCGGCGGCACCAACGCCACGCTCGTCTTCAGCCGTCACGACTAGGGGGGCGGGGGTATGGCCGACCTCATGCAGGGCAAGCGCGGGCTGATCATGGGGGTGGCCAACGAACGGTCCATCGCCTGGGGCATCGCGAAAGCAATGGCGGCCGAGGGCGCGGACCTGGCCTTCAGCTATCAGGGCGAGGCCTTTGGCAAGCGGGTGGAGCCGCTGGCGGCCTCGGTCGGATCGACGCTGATGGTCGATGTGGACGTGGCCGACGATGCCTCGCTCGACGCCTGTTTCGACAAACTGGCGGCGGAATGGGGGCGGCTGGATTTCCTGGTCCACGCCATCGCATTCTCCGACAAGGCGGAACTGCACGGGCGGTTCAAGGATACCAGCCGGGCGAATTTCCTCAATTCGCTGAACATCTCCTGCTATTCCTTCATCGACGTCGGCCGCCGGGCGGCGGCGCTGATGCCCGATGGCGGCACGCTGCTGACCCTGACCTATCAGGGGTCGAACCGCGTCACGCCGTTCTACAACGCCATGGGCGTGGCCAAGGCGGCGCTGGAATCCGCCGTGCGCTATCTGGCCAACGACCTTGGCCCCGACGGCATCCGGGTCAACGCGATCAGCCCGGGGCCGATGAAGACCCTGGCCGGGGCCGCCATCGGCGGGGCGCGCAAGACCTATCGCACGACAGAGATGAACGCGCCGCTCCGCGCCAATGCGACGCTGGAGGCAGTAGGCGGCACCGCCGTCTGGCTGGCCAGCGACTACGGCGCCTGCACGACCGGAGAGATCGTGCGCGTGGACGGCGGCTATCACGTTCTGGGCATGGCGCAGGTCGAGAACCTGTAGCGCCGTCAGCCGCGGAGGGCGGCGACGAAGTCGTCGTGAATCAAGGCGTTGGCGACGACGACGTTGCCGGTGTCCATCGGGTTCCGGCCATCCTCGATCGCGCTTGCCATGCCGCCCGCCTCCCGCACGAGGATCAGCCCGGCGGCCATGTCCCAACTGTTCAGACCGCGTTCCCAGAACCCCTCGAACCGGCCGGCGGCGACATAGGCCATGTCCAGCGCCGCCGCGCCCCAGCGCCGGATCCCGGCACAGGTGGGCGCCACGCGGGCGATGTCCTGGATCGTGGCAGGCAGGCTCGGCTTGCCGGCAAAGGGGATGCCGGTGGCAAAGATCGACTCGATCATCACCTTGCGCCCCGACACCCGCTGCCGGCGGTCGTTGAGCCAGGCGCCCTGTCCCTTCTCAGCCCAGAAGATCTCGTCCTTGGCGGGGTCAAAGATCACGCCCGCCACGATTTCTCCCTTGTGTTCCAAGGCGATGGAGATGCACCAGTGGGGCAGCCCGTGCAGGAAGTTCGTGGTGCCGTCCAGCGGATCGACGATCCAGCGACGCGTCGGATCCTCGCCCGCCACGGCGTCGGATTCCTCTCCCACCCAGCCATAGGTGGGTCGGCCGCCGGTCAGTTCCTCGCGGATGATCCGCTCCGCCGCGATGTCGGCGCGGCTGACGAAATCGCCTGCGCCCTTGGCGGTGACCTGCAGGTTCTCCACCTCGCGGAAGTCCTTGACCAGGCTGCGCCCGGCCTTCCGCGCGGCCTTGATCATCAGGTTGAGGTTGGCGCTGCCCTGCATCGGTGCCTCCGGTCCGGTTCCAGCGCGGGTCTATAGGCGGGGACGGCGGCGAAGGAAAGGGGGCGGGGCGAGCCCCGCCGTTGCCACGCGCGCGGCTTATCGCAGGTGGGTGTCGAAGAACCCGACAGTCCGCTCCCAGGCCAGTTCCGCCGCCGCTTCGTCGTAGCGCGGCGTGGAGTCGTTGTGAAAGCCGTGGTTGGTGCCTTCGTAAAAATGCACCTCGTAACTCTTGCCGTGCTCGTCCAGCGCGGCCTGCATCGCGGGCCAGCCGTCGTTGATGCGGGTGTCGAGTTCGGCGTAGTGCAGCATCAGCGGTGCCTCGATCCGGGGCACGTCAGCGGCGTCGGCCTGGCGGCCGTAGAACGGGACTGACGCGCCGAGTTCGGGGTAGGCCACGGCCATGGCGTTGCAGACGCCGCCGCCGTAGCAGAAACCGACGCAGCCGACGCGGCCGGTGGACCCCTCGTGCCCGGCCAGGAATTCATAGGCCGCGAAGAAGTCGTTCATCAGCTTTTCGGGGTCGACCTGGGCCTGCAATTCGCGGCCGGCGTCGTCGTTGCCGGGGTAGCCGCCGAGGCTGCTCAACCCGTCCGGTGCCAGCGCGAGGAAACCGGATTTGGCGAGTCTTCGGGCCACATCCTCTATATATGGGTTCAATCCGCGGTTTTCGTGGACGACGACCACCGCAGGGTGGGGGCCTTCGGTGGCGGGGGCGACCAGATAGCCGCGCACCTCCCCATGTCCGTTCGGCGAGGGGTAGGTGATGTATTCCGGCCGGATCTCGGGGTCTGTGAACTGGACCTGCTGCGCCCAGGCGTAGTTCGGTTTCATCAGGTCCAGGATCGCCGCCGCCGTCAGCCCGCCAATGGCATATTTCCCTGCCTGATCAAGGAATTGCCGCTTGGTGATCTGGCCATGCGCGTAGAAGTCGTAAAGCTGCAGAAGCTCAGGGCTGAAGTCCCTGGCGGTCAGGCGTCCCATGGTTTTCTCCCTTCGTGATGCCACGATCAGACCATAGCCCCCCGCCGCCCGATGCCCGCGCACGGGCCCGTCACGACTGCGTGAGACAGCGAAACCCGGTGTGCACATCACGTATGATTCACGTGCATCCGGCGTGCATATCACGTGCATACATTGTCAGGCCTCGGCGCGGCCCCATGAATGTTTTCAGGGGCTTGGCGATTTTCGGGCTTCCGGCCCATACCTTTTCGGGTATATACCTTATCGGGTATATACCTGAAACGGTATGATGGAGGATGGCATGACCGGCGAACGCGATCCGGACAACCTGGAGGAGCTGGCGCGGATGATGGCCGACCCGCGCTTTCGCGCCTATCACGAGGACCGGGCCGAGGAGATGGCGGTAATCGAGGCGATGGTCGCGGCGCGGCAGGCGGCGGGGCTGAGCCAGGCGGAGCTTGCCGCAAGGTTGGGGTCCACCCAGCCCGCCGTCGCCCGGCTGGAGGCGGGGCGCGTCTCGCCCCGTCTGACGACCCTGCGCCGCATCGCCAAGGTCAGCGGCTACCGGCTGGCGGTGAGCTTCGTGCCGGAGGAATGAGGGAGTAGCGGCGCATGCAACGGTTATTGGTCGCGCGCGGCGTTGCCGTACGTGCTTCCATGGTTGCAAACCGTCGCGCGACTGGGCATTCTCAAAAGAAAGGGCTGCGGAGAATCTTCACGTCTTAGCCACAACTCTGGCAGAAGATCGAGGTAGTCCTAAATAAAGGACAGATGTAGCGGGAGCACTGAAAATGGGTGAAAGGGTTTTTCTGAGCCGTCCATCGTTCGACAAAGGTCTGAACGATACCCTTACGCTCAAGCCGCTCCGCCGTCTGGCCAACTCTCTTATGGAGCACAAGCGCCCGGCACCCCAGAGTGCGAGTCCCACCACCAGCAAGGACTTGGTGGTATCTCGCGATGCAACAACCGGCGCATGGCGTGTCCGCAAAGCTTCCTGAAGACCCAGATGGCGGCGGAACGTCGTCGCCAAGTGGTGAAACGCGAATCTTGAATATCGGCGCTGTTCACTTGCACGCGAGTGACATTGATGCGTTGCGCCGGTTAGCAGAGGTCAACCCAGACCTCGCGCAAAGTGTCGTGGATCAGAAGGGTGAGATTGACCGGCGCGAACATGCAAGCATGCGGCTTGGTATCATAGCCGCATGTTTCATTGTGATTATGTTATTGTTTTCAATAACGTATGCCCTTGTGACGCTTGGCATAGTTCTTTCACTTCTCATGGTGTTTGTGTTGGTCGGTTTGGCATTCTTCGTCCGCGTTCTTCTCACCGGCGAGTGGTCAGAAACTACGTGGGTTGGACAGCTGGTCAAAGCGGCCATATCAATGCTCGGTGGTAAACCGAAGGCTCCAGGCGACGAGTAGTCGTTTTCACTCCGCCGGCAAAGTTCATCCCGTGATCGTGCGCCCGCCAAGCGTAGTGCGTTTTCTACATAAGGCCGGAACCCCCCTACGCCCACTCCCCGCCGCGCATCACCGGCACGCGGCTGCCGTCGGCGCTGACGCCGTCGATATCCACCCGGTCCGAGCCGATCATCCAGTCGATGTGGATGACGCTGGAATTGCCGCCTTGGGCGGCGATCTGGTCGGGGGTCAGCGTGTCGCCGCCCTTGAAGCACTTGGAATAGCACTGGCCCAGCGCGATGTGGCAGGCGGCGTTTTCGTCGAAAAGGGTGTTGTAGAACAGCAGCCCCGATTGCGAGATCGGCGAGCCGTGGGGGACGAGGGCGACCTCGCCCAGGCGCCGCGCGCCCTCGTCGCTGTCCAGCACCTTCAGCAAGACCGCCTCGCCTTTCGTGGCGCTGGCCTCGGTGATGCGGCCGTCTTCGAATTTCACGCGGATGCCGTCGATCAGGCTGCCGTTGTGCGACAGCGGCTTGGTGGAGCTGACGTGGCCGTCCACCCGCAGCGCGTGGGGGGTGGTGAACACCTCCTCGCTGGGGATGTTGGGGTTGCAGATCACGCCGTTGCGGGCCAGCGAGGCGCCGCCCATCCATTCGTGGCCGTCGGCAAGGCCCACGGTCAGGTCGGTGCCGGGTCCGGTGAAGTGCAGCGCGCGGAAGCCGTGGCCGTTCAGCCAGTCGCAGCGGGAATGCAGCGCGGCGTTATGCGCGGCCCAGGCCGCCACCGGGTCGCCCTGATCGACGCGGGAGGCGGCGAAGATCGCCTGCGCCAGCCGCGCGACGGCCTGATCGGTGGGCAGGTCGGGGAACATCCGGCCCGCCCAGGCGGTGCCGGGCCAGGCGACGATGTTCCAGTTGATGTCGAACCGGGTGATGCGTTCGCGCGCCGGGGAATAGGCGATGGACATGGCCTTGTTGGCGCGGCCGACCTTTTCGGGGTCTTCATCGGCCAGCAGCATCGGGTCGTCGCCGACGATGGCCAGCCGCGCGGTGTTGGCGTCAAAGGCCGCGCCCATGCCGTCATAAAGCCAGCCGGCGGCGTGGTCGAAGGTGTCGTCATGGCCGTGGCGGTAGCGGGCCAGCGTCACCTGCGGGTCGGACAGCAGCGGCGTCACCAGCCCGGCACCGGCGCGGTAGGCCGATTCCGCGATGCGGCGGACCAGCGGCAATGCCTCGGCCGGGGCGGTCAGCAGCAGATCCTGCCCCGGCTGCAGGTTCAGGCCCACGCGTACGGTCAATTCGGCAAGGCGGTCCAGCATCGCGGGGTCGATCGGGGTGGCGGTCGGCGTCTCGGGGCGGTTCATCGGGTGTCCTGCGGTTGACGGGTTGGCGCGCAGCCTAGCAGCGCGCGGCGGGGTTGCAACCGGCGGGCCGGTTCAGGCGGTGATCGGGCGGTTCTCGCCCAGCCCAGCGCCGTCCTCGGCCTCGATCCGGGCGCGGGGCCAGACCACCTCGACAATCGCGCCGCAGCGGTCGGGGCGTTCGGTGGCGGGCAACAGCGGATCGGCGCCGTTGGCGAAGCTGAGGTCGGCCCCGGTGCGTTCCAGCAGCGTCTTTGCGATGAAGAGGCCCAGGCCCATCCCCTCATACTCCGGGCGGGCGGTTGGTGCCTGTGCCCCGCGGCGGCGGCGCACGAAGGGCTCTCCGATCCGGCCGATCACCTGCGCGGGGAAGCCGGGGCCGTCGTCTGCGATGCGGACGGTGATCTGCGACGACGTCCAGCGGGCGTCGATCCAGACCGTCGTGCGCGAGAAGTCCACCGCGTTCTGGATCAGGTTGCGCAGGCCGTGGATGACCTCTGGCTGGCGGCGGATCGCCGGTATCCGGTCGTCGCCGCCGGGGGCGGGGGTAATGTCGAACAGGATGGTCTTTCCCCGCTCGGCATGGGGTTCCGCCGCCTCTCGCAGCACGGTGGAAAGCGGCGCGTGGCGCAGGTGCAGGTCGTCCTTTCCGGCCCGGCCCATCGAGCGCAGGATGTCGCGGCAGCGGTCGGCCTGATCGCGGATCAGTTCCGCATCGGCGCGCTGGGCAGGGTCGTCCAGTTCCTCGATCAGTTCGGCGCTGACCAGCTTGATCGTGGCGAGCGGCGTGCCCAGTTCATGCGCCGCCGCCGCCACCACGCCGCCCAGGTCGGTCAGCTTCTGCTCGCGCGCCAGCGCGGTCTGGGTGGCCAGCAGCGCGTCGGACATCGAATGGATCTCGGTCGCCACCCGCCAGGCATAGGCGCCAAGGAAGACCACCCCGATCACGATGGCCAGCCAGAAGCCGAACTCGAACAGCGGCGGCACGCGCAGCACCGTGCCGTCGGCCATGGCCAGCGGCCGGTGGTCGACAGCCAGCAGCGTCACCGCAAGGATCGCCACCAGACCCAGGAACACCGTGGTGCGCAGCTGCAGCACCGTGGCCGAGATGGTGACCGGCGCAAGGATCAGCAGCGCGAAGGGGTTGTTGAGCCCGCCGGTCAGGTACAGCAGCGCGGAAAGCTGGGCGATGTCGAACAGCAGCGTCGCCATCGCCTGGGTTTCGGTCAGCCGCCGCGTCTCGGGATAGATGAAAAGCGGGACCAGATTGGCGATGATCGCCGCGCCGACGACCATCAGAGAGAGCCCGAGGTCAAGCTGCACGCCATAGACCTGATAGGCCACCATGATCGCGGTTAGCTGGCCGGCAATCGCCATCCAGCGCAGCAGGATCAGCGTGCGCAGCCGCAGCCAGTCGCTGCGCGTTTCGCGCGCGGGGAGACGGGGTGTCGCAGGCCCCGGCGGTCGGGTTTCGCTTGTTCGTGCCACCGCGGCTACCATATAGCGCGCAGAGGTCACGGAACAGGGCGGGGCGACGGGATGATGCGGGTCTATGCGGGCGTGGCGCTGACGGCTGTGGTGGCGGCGCTGGGGGGGATGTGGGCCTATACTCAGATGCAGCCGGCCGACCGCTATGCGCAATGCCGGACCAGCTCTGTCGCCGGGGGCGCGGGGGCGATCGGCGGGCCGTTCACGCTCGTCGACCAGCGCGGCGAGACAGTGACCGATGCGGATGTCATCACCCGGCCGTCGCTCCTTTATTTCGGCTATACATTCTGCCCCGATGTCTGCCCCTTCGACGTGGCGCGCAACGCGCTGGCCGTGGACATCCTTGCCGAACACGGGTTCGAGGCGACGCCGGTGTTCATCTCGGTCGATCCCGGCCGCGACACGCCCGAGGTGCTGGCGGCCTATGCCGAGAACATGCACGAGGACATGATCGCGCTGAGCGGGTCGGAAGAGCAAGTTCGCGCCGCGAGCCAAGCCTACCGTACCTATTACCGCATCCATGACACGGACGACGAGTTCTACCTCGTCGACCATTCGACCTTCACCTATCTGGTGCTGCCGGGCGAGGGGTTCGTGGAATTCTTTCGCCGAGATGCGAGCGCCGAGGAAATCGCGGAGAAGACGGCGTGCTTTCTGGGCGCGGCCTGACGCGGGAGCGCGCCGCGAACTGACGGGCGGATAACGGTAGGATCACGCAGGCCAGGCATCCTTGTGGTGTCGTCGATAGCGGCGATGCATTTCTGCAAGGAGTTTTCCAATGCGTTCCATTGTCTTCATCCTGTTCTTCGTCGTCGCGGTCCCGGCCTATGCCTGCCCGGACACCCATTTTCAGTGCGGAGCGCCGGGCATCTGCTGCCCGCGCCAGTAGGGAGGGGAGATGATGCCTTTCTTTTCGATCAAGACGGGGCTGGGCGGTCTCGGCATGCTGGCTGGCGGTTTCGCCGTGTGGCTGGTCGGCGGCGTCAGCGCCGAGGATGTCGCGGCCAAGGAAGACGTCTCTACCCAGCTTGCAGTGGTCACCGTGCTGCGGGCGCCTGGCGACATCATTGCCGTGAGCCCCGACGGTCAGTCGGTGGAGCGAATCTGCGGCTTTCGAATGGAACCACCGACTGAGGCGCCCGAGACTGTGAGTCTGCGGTACTTCAATACCCTGGCCGAAAACCTGCCGTTCCTCACTGCCTCCGAGGTCGCCTTGCGTGGCCGGATCGAACTGCTGGATCGTGAGCGGATGCGCGGATTTGATACCGATTGCGGCTGCCGGCTGGCTGAGCAGGTGAACCAGCGCAAGAGCCTGTGCCAGTCCAGCAAGCTGGTGATGCAGATCGAGGGCGAGGCGCCGATCCCATTCGGGGCCAGCCTGCACCGCGACACGGTTTATCTGGGACCGGACATCTTTGCCGGCTGCGGCATGGAGTTCTCGCCCGCGGCCGAGGCGCAGGCGACCGCCTGCCCGCTGGAATACGAGCCGCACTGGACCGCGCGGCTGCGCCAGTCACTGAACGTGATCGAGCGACGGATACAGTGAAGCCACCGGCGCGGCCTTTGCTGCGCCGGTGACGCAGCGTCAAATTGACCGCCCGCCTGCACCGGCCTAATCTTCCAGCCGGGCTTGCAGATGGATGGGTGGAGATGGCCAGCGACCTGGGTTTGGATATCGGGGCGGATCGGACGCTTTTGCTGGTCGATGACGACGAGCCGTTCCTGCGCCGTTTGGCCAAGGCGATGGAAAAGCGCGGCTTCCTGCCCGAGGCGGCGGATAGCGTGGCGGCCGGCAAGGCCATCGCCTCGGCCCGGCCGCCGGCCTACGCGGTCGTCGATCTGCGGCTGGGCGACGGCAACGGGCTGGACGTGGTCGAAACCCTGCGCGCCCGGCGCCCCGACTGCCGCATCGTGGTGCTGACCGGCTATGGCGCCATCGCCACGGCGGTGGCGGCGGTGAAGATCGGCGCAACCGACTATCTGTCGAAGCCCGCCGATGCCAATGACATCGTCAACGCGCTGCTGTCGAACGGTGACGCCCTGCCGCCCCCACCCGAGAACCCGATGAGCGCCGACCGGGTGCGGTGGGAGCACATCCAGCGCGTTTTTGAGCAATGCGAGCGCAATGTGAGCGAGACCGCGCGGCGGCTGAACATGCACCGACGCACGCTGCAGCGGATACTGGCGAAGCGGTCGCCGCGGTGAGGTGGCTTGCCGCGGTGCTTCTGCTGGGCGCCTGTGCGGCCGCGGCACCACTGCCATCGGCGCGCGGACTGATGGTCGCGCCCTATGGTCTGCAACCTGGCGGCACGACCCTGCGGATCGACTTCGGCCGGGCCGAGGAGGGGGTGATCGCCCCCGTTTCCCGCCTGCTGGGTGCGCAACCGGTGGCGCGTGGGCCGGTGACGGGCTGCGGTCGGGCCGTGACCCGCGCCGCATGGCCCGATGGGCTGACGCTCTATTTCCAGGACGGCGACCTTGCCGGTTGGTCCGCGCCCGCTGACTATCCAGCCACCGCCGACGCCGCCCCGGCGGCGAACGAGCGTCGGCAGGCCGGGCTGGTTTGCGCCTGAGCGCGCACCGAGCCGCGCCGAAGACAGAGCGTTACATCTGATCTTGCCGCCCGTGCCGGAATGGGGCATGGGGTTGCTTGACATGATAAGTATTCCAACCCCTGAGCGCCTGTGCCGTGCCCGTTTCGGGGTGATCTTCTAAATGCCCAATTTCATACGCGAAAACTGGCGCTGGCTGGCGGTCGGCTTTCTTCTGACGTTTGCGTCCTCGTTCGGACAGACGTGGTTCATTTCGCTCTTTGCGGCTGAAATCAAGGCCAGGCACGGGCTGACGGATGGTAGCTGGGGAACGCTTTACACGCTGGCGACCATGATCTCGGCCGCATTGCTGCTGACCCGCGGGTCAATGGCCGACACGATGGCGCTGTCGCGGCTGATCCCGGTCACAGCGTTGCTGTTCGCGGCGGGCGGGCTGGCCTTCGCCTATGGCAATGCGCTCTGGCTGCTGGTCGGGTCGCTGGTGCTGCTTCGGTTCTGCGGTCAGGGCATGTTCCCCCATATCGCGATGACCGCGATGGGGCGGTGGTTTCAGGCGCGACGCGGTCAGGCGGTGTCGATCAGCAGCCTTGGCCATCCGGCGGGCGAGGTGGCGCTGCCGATCCTTGCCGTACTGGCGATCGGCTGGATCGGCTGGCAGGCGACCTGGCTTGTCGCGGCGCTGCTGCTGTCGACGGTGTTCCTTCCGCTGCTTCTGGTGCTTCTGCGCGCCGGGCGGATCGCCGAGGGCCGGCTTGCCGCGGCCGAGATGCCGGGACTGGAGGGGCGGCACTGGCGCCGGGCCGAGGCCATCCGGCATTGGCTGTTCCCGGCGCTGCTGCCGATCATGCTGACCCCCGGCTTCATCGGCACGGTGGTCTTCTTTCATCAGGTCCATATCGCCGAGGTGAAGGGCTGGACGCTGGTTCAGATGGCACCGGGCTATTGGTTCTTTGCCAGTGCCAGCGTGGTCACCGCGCTGGCGGCGGGCTGGGCCGCCGACCGGTTCGGCCCTGCCAGCCTGCTGCCGGTGGTATTGATCCCCACCGGCGCCGGTGTGCTGCTGATCGGGCAGGCCGAGGCGGTTGTCATCTGGTTTGCCGCGCTTGGTCTCGCCGGGATGACCCAGGGGATCAGCGCCTCGCTGTGGGGTGCGCTGCTGCCAGCCGTCTATGGCACGCGGCACCTGGGGTCGGTGCGGGCGCTTGCGACCACGGTGATCGTGGTATCGACCGCGATCGGTCCCGGGGTCACGGGCGTGCTGATCGATGCTGGCGTGGACTTTCCCAGCCAGTGCATGGTGCTGGCGCTGTGGTGCTTTGCGCTCACCGGCCTTGGTTACGCGATCCGGCGCGCGCTGGCACGGGCTGCCGGCTGACCCACTTGCCATCGCCGCCCCGCCGCGCGACGCTGCCCCGGCCCGACCTGAAAGGACCGAGCCGATGACCCATGCCGCCCTGCAACCCGGAAACACCGCCGTCATCACCGGAGGGGCGGCGGGCATCGGCCTTGCCATCGCGCGTCGGCTGGCCGGGATGGGGCTGAGCATCTGCATCGCCGACCGGGACGCCGACGCTCTGGCCGGCGCACGGGCGGAACTGACCGGTGCGGCGGCGGTGATGGCAGAGCGGGTCGATGTGTCCGACCCCGCCGACCTGCGCCGGCTGGTGACGGCGGTGGAGGACCGCTTCGGCGGCGCCGACGTGCTGGTCAACAACGCAGGCATCCAGCCCGGCAGTGACATCTTTGGCCCCGACGATGCCTGGGAGAGCGTTCTGGGTGTGAACCTGTGGGGCGTGATCCACGGCTGCCGCGCCTTTGTGCCCGGGATGATCGCGCGTGGCCGTTCCGGGCTGGTCATCAACACCGGGTCGAAACAGGGCATAACCTGCCCGCCGGGCGATCCGGCCTACAATATCTCCAAGGCCGGGGTGAAGGTGTTTACCGAGGCGCTGGAGCATCATCTGCGCAACGAAGCAGAGGGCCGCATCACCGCGCATCTGCTGATCCCCGGCTTCGTCTTCACCGGACTGACGGCACGGGGCCGGGCGGAGAAGCCTGCCGGTGCCTGGACGCCGGAGCAGACCGCGGATTTCATGTTCGACCGGCTGGCTGCGGGGGATTTCTACATCCTTTGCCCCGACAACGACGTTCCCCGCCCGCTGGACGAGAGGCGGATCCTCTGGGCTGCCGGCGATATCGTGGAAAACCGGCCCCCGCTGTCGCGCTGGCACCCGGATTTCGCCGAAGCCTTCGCAGACTTCGCAAAAGGGAACTGACGTCAGAACCGGCACGCCCCCCGGTTCTTTCAAGGGGTTGCGGCCCTGATATCCGATAACGACACCCCGTTTTTGCCTAGCATGGCGCGATAGCCCAGATGTTTCCCATCAACGCAGGAGACATGCCATGCAGATTCGCACCAAACTTCTCGCCACCCTGACCGCCGCGGCCGTGATCGCAGGCAGCGTCACCCCAGCCGCCGCCACCTCGCAGCGCGACCGTGACTTTCTGCGCGGCGCGCTGGCTGCGGGCCTCGTTGGCGGCCTGATCTACTACAGCCAGCAGGACCGCGCGCGGGCGCAGCAGCCAAGCTACTATGCCCCGGTCACGCGGCAGGCCACGCCCCAGCAGGTCTATCGGCAGCCGGCGCCCAGCCATCAGCACGCCACGACCTACCGCGCGCCGGTGCAGCACAATGCCATCGCACAGGGCTTCCGCGACCTGACCTTCGACCAGCGCCGCACCGTGCAGCTTCGCCTGCAGCGGCAGGGCTACTATCATGACCGGATCGATGGCGTCTGGGGGCCGAATACCCAGCGCGCGGTGCAGGCCTATGCCTATGATGCGGGCTACGACCGCAGCCTGGACAGCTACGCGGGCGCGTCACAGCTCTACCGCTCGCTGCTTTACTGACGGCTGGCGGCCCCTTGCGGGCCGGGGGCGGCCGTGCGACCCATGGCACGCCCCCGGCCATGACAGGAGCCTGCAGATGCCGTACATGCCCGCCGACCTTTGCGAAGCCAGCGCCGGCTTTGAGTGGACAGCGGGGCCGGTCGCATGATCGAACGGCGCGGGATCGGCGCCCTCGACGGGGCGGTGAAGGCGCGGATCGTCGCAAGCGACAGCCTGATCTTCCTGTCCGGCATGCAGCCCGACACGACCGACGGCGACATGCGGGCGCAGATGCGCGGGGCGCTGGCCAATGTCGATGCCGCGCTGGCCGAGATGGGCGCGGATCAGCGATCCATCTTCAGCGTCCATGTCTGGCTGAAGGACATGCGGTGTTTCGGCGCGATGAACTCGGAATGGAACGCCTGGGCCGACCCGGAAAGCCCGCCCGCGCGCACCTGCGTGTCGGGCGAGTTGTACCGACCCGACCTGCTGGTGGAACTGGTGGTGATCGCCGCCCGCATGGGGGCGCAGCCGTGATCACCCACTGGGGCCGGATCGACGGGCCGCGGTCGCCGCAGATTCACCTCGGGTCGGCCTGCCCGCAGATGCTGTCGGTCTGCACCGTGCCGGATGATACCGCCGAGGATGCGGGCGGGCAGACCGCGCAGATACTTGAGGTGATTGAGGCGTTTCTGGCCGATCACGGCGCGGGGCGCGAGCATCTGCTGATGGTGCAGGTCTGGCTGGCCGACATCCGCGATTTCGCCACCTTTCGTCAGGTCTGGAACGCATGGATCCTGCCCGATCACCCGCCCGCGCTGTCGGTCGTGCAGGCCGCCGCCGCGCGCCGTGACATTCTGGTGGAGATAAGGGCCTATGCGGCCCCGGCTAGCGGATGAACCGCTCCACGTAATCCTCGCCCAGGCCCACGGTGGCATAGTGTTTCCGGCACATGGCGATCTTTGTGAACACGTCCTCGAACCCCGTGACCTTGCCCCAAGGATCGACGTAGCACATCACGCCGTTGACCTGGAATAGCGTGATCATCTCCTCCACATCCTCGGGCACGACAAGGGTATGCGTTTCGCCCGGCGGCTCGTAGACATAGCCGCCCTCCTCGGCCACCCAGTCATGTTCCAGATAGTGCCAGCGGCCCTTGATCACGTAGCCATGCACCGGCGCGGGGTGGCGGTGGCGGCTGAGCACCCCCGCGCGGCGCACCTTCAGCAGGTTCACCCAGTAGCCCTGTGACACCGACAGGCAGAGCGGGCGGAACCAGACATTCGCCGCCTGCGGCACCCAGACCCGGTCATCCGCCGGCACCGCGTCGGGGATCACGATATCCGCCGCCGCCTCGGCCGGGTTCGGCAACTGATAGGGCATCCGCGCCTCGTCTGCTGAACTGTCCGCCCTGTCTGCCATGCGCTGCCCCTCCCTCTTTGTGCCGTCAGGATGAGTGAGCGCGCGCGCAAAGGCAATCCGGCGATCAGCCGCAAAGGTGCGGGGTCTGCCGCTCCCTCGGCCCCTTGCACTCGCCCCCGGCTTTGACCAATGTGCCACCAGGCCCGTAGGGGCCGGGGAAGATTATGTCGATCACGCATCATCAAGGCGCCGAGCGCACCACCTGGCTGGTGATTCTGGGCGTCAGCATCTGTCATCTGCTGAACGACGTGATGCAGTCGCTGCTGGCGGCGATCTACCCGCTGCTGCAGGCTGAGTTCGGGCTGGATTTCTGGCAGATCGGGCTGATGACCTTTGCCTTTCAGGTCACGGCATCGCTGCTGCAACCGGCCATCGGCTTCCTGACCGACCGGCGGCCTTTTCCGCAGTCGCTGCCCATCGGCATGGGGGCCACCTTCTGCGGGCTGATCCTGCTGGGTCTGGCCGAAAGCTACGGCTGGCTGCTGGCGGGGGCGATGCTGATCGGCGTCGGATCCGCGATCTTCCACCCCGAGGCATCGCGGGTCGCGCGGCTTGCCTCGGGCGGCCGGCATGTCACCGCGCAGTCGCTGTTTCAGGTCGGCGGAAACGTGGGCAGCGCCATCGGGCCGCTGCTGGCGGCGCTGGTCGTGGTGCCGCTGGGCCGGCCCAGCATCGTCTGGTTCGCGGTCATGGCGCTGATCGGCATGGTGATCCTGCGGCAGGTCGGCGCCTGGTACGGGCGCTGGCGGGTGGCGAATGCGGCGCGGGGGCCGGTGCGCGTGGCCGGGCCGGACCTGCCGCGGCGGCGCATCGTCATCGCGCTGGTCGTGCTGGTGCTGCTCGTGTCGGTGAAGAACGTCTATAACGCCAGTGTCACCAGCTATTACACCTTCTTCCTGATCGACAAGTTCGGGCTGAGCACCCAGCAGTCGCAGTTGATGCTGTTCCTGTTCCTGGCGGCGATGGCAGCGGGCGTGGCGGCTGGCGGGCCGATTGCGGACCGGGTGGGCACGCTGACGGTGATCTGGATCTCCATCGTGGGCGTGCTGCCCTTCACGCTGATGCTGCCGCATGTGGACCTGCTGTGGACCGCGATCCTGTCGGTGGTGATCGGGGCGGTGATGTCGATGGCCTTTCCCGCCATCGTGGTCTTTGCGCAGGAACTGGTGCCGGGGCGGATCGGCACCATTGCCGGGGTGTTCTTCGGCTTTGCCTTTGGCATGGGGGGGATCGGAGCGGCGGCGCTGGGGGTGCTGGCCGACAGCCACGGCATCGCCACGGTGTTCTGGCTTTGCTCGCTGCTGCCGTTCCTGGGGCTGACGACGATCCTGCTGCCGCGGCGGATTGAAATGCTGCGGGCGGGCTGACGTCACGCCCGCGCGACCGGGATTTCATCCCGCCGCCGGATCGCCTACATCGGGCCGGCATATCGGCAGGAAAGGCCGCCCCCCGTGATCCTTCGTCCCGTCAGCCAGAACAGCGATGTGCCTGCCGCGCTTTGGGCGCTGGTCGGGGCGATGGCGGTGATCGAACTGCTGCTGACCGGCGCCGACCGGGGCTGGTTCGGCGTGCCGCAGTGGCGGAGCATCGCCTTTGTCTACGGCGCGTTCTGGCAGCCGCTGCTTGACGGCTTTGCGCGGCCGGTCTTTCCGGGGCAGGTGACGGCGATGTTCCTGACCCATGCGATGCTGCATGGCGGGCTGTTCCACCTGATGATGAACGGGATCATCCTGCTGGCGCTGGGCAAGTTCATTGCCGAGCAGGTGGGGGCAGTGGCGCTGATGGTGGTCTTTGCGGTCTCGGCGGTGGCGGGGGGAGCGGCCTTTGGGCTGATCAATACCGCGCCGGTGCCGATGATCGGGGCGTCGGGCGCGGTGTTCGGGTTCATCGGGCTGTGGCAATACTGGGAATATGCGGTCCGGCGTGAACATGGCCTGCCGGTGCGGCCGGTTCTGGCGACGATCGGGGCGCTGGTGGTGATCAACGTGGTGCTGATGGTGGCGCTGGGGGGCGGGCTGGCGTGGCAGGCCCATCTGGGCGGGTTCGTGGCCGGCTGGGCGCTGGGGCCGGTGATGACCGGGATTGCCCGGCGCAAGGGGCTGGCGACGCGGCATCCGCTGCTGGCGCCGTGATTTTCGGGGCGTGTCCACGCGTGGACAAAATGTCAAGCTATTGAAAACGAACGATATTCGATTTTTTCTTTACCTGGACTTAACCTTTGCCACGCTATTTCGGCGGCCTGAGGCTACTGGCAGCCGCCCTCGGCCCAGCGGCGCAGGCCCTGCTTGAAGACCCCGCCCAGCGGGTGCTGCTTGACCAGCGCGCGTTCCATGCTGACGCCGACATAGGTTTCGCCCTGGGTGCACAGCGCCTCGCGCGTCCAGGTGTGGCAGGCGGTGCAGTTCTCGCCCTTCCACAACTCGTCGGGGATGCCCTCGATCGGCGGATAGAGCGGCTGCGCCCGCGCAAGCTGCTCGATGCTGAACTCGGCGATGCCCGGCCCGCCGACGCCCAGGGGCGTCGTGTAGGTCAGCGGCGCAGGCAGGGCCGCCTCTACCGCTGCGGCCTCGGCCGACGGTGCGGCAGCTTCGGGCTGGGCGGGGGCCGCCGGTGGCGCTGCCACGGCCAGACGCTCGGCAATCGCGGCCAGTTCGATCCGCGCCAGTTCGGCATAGACCCCGTTCGGGTGGGCATCGAGATAGGCCTGATAATCCGCCGCCTCGCCCGAGGCCTGCGCCGCGGCGATCATCTCGTCCTCGCCCGCCGCGGGCGCCTGCGGTGCGGACGGCGCAGCCGGGGGCGCGGCGGCGGCGGTCTGCGCCGCCAGTTCCGCGTTCAGCGCGGCGCTGAGCAATTGCCGCGCCTCGGGCGCATAGGTGCTGTCGGGATAGCCGCGCAGGAACAGCATGAGCTGTAGCGGATCGCTGGTTTGCCTCACCGATTCCCACAACTGCTGTTCGGCAATCTCCTCTGCCGTGCGCTGGACGGCGGGGGTGAAGTAGAAATCGCGGGTCAGCGACGAGGTGTCCCAGGGCGTCTGCAGGCCGCGCGTCGCCTCGATGACATCGACCCTTGTGGCCTTGAACACCTGTTCGATGGGTTCGCCCGGCGTGCGGATCTGCTGCGCCAGCGACCGGGTGAAGGGGCTGTTGCCATCGAGCCCGTCCAGCGCCACCGCGCCCGGCGCGGTGGAATAGGCAAGGAAGGTGCCGGTCGGCGCGTTCATCTCGGCCAGGCCGTTGTCGTTCATGTCGGGGATCGACACGAAGGGATTGTCGCGGCAGGCATCGAGGATCACGATATTGGTGCGGTTGCGGGCGGAGGCCATCTGCCGCAGCACGGCATCGGCCTGCACCGCGACCAGCGACAGGTCGGCGGCATCGGTCAGCACGGCATCCACCGGGACCAGATAGTTGGTGCCGAAGGACTGCACGCCGTGGCCTGCGTAGTAGAACAGCCCCACCGCATCGGTGCCCGCATCGCGGAGCGCGCGGCCGAACTGGGCGATGGCCTGATTGAGCGTGTTCTGATCGGCGTCGATCAGCAGCGTGACGTCGAAGCCCTTTTCGGTCAGGGTCTCGGCGATCAGCCGGGCGTCGGGTTCGGCATTGTCCAGCGGCACGACCGCCTGATAATTGCTGTTGCCGACCACGAGCGCCAGCCGGGGGTCGGCCAGCGCCGCCCCGGCGAGCGCCCATGTCAGGGCAAGCGCCGCACACAGCGAGGCCGCCCAGCGAAGCGGCAGGGGGGCAGGTGCGCGCAAGGGATCAGCCATCGATCACCGCGAATTCGATGCGCCGGTTGCGCAGCTTGTTGGCGGCGGTGTCGTTCGGCGCGATGGGCTGCATCTCTCCATGACCGACGCTGACCACGCGCTCGGCCGGGATGCCCTGCGAGATCAGGTAATCCGACACCGACCGCGCCCGCGCCTCTGACAGGCGCTGGTTCATCTCGGCAGCACCATCGGAATCGGTGTGGCCCGCGACCTGGATCGTCATGCCGGGGCAGCGGTTCACGATATCGACGATGCTGTCCAGCAGCGGCGAGTTCCGCATGTCCAGCCGGGCGCTGCCGACATTGAAGTTGATGTTGCCCGACCGCGACAGGATCTCGAACCGGCCGACGCAGGCCTCTGTGTCGAAGACCTCTGTCTCCAGCGCGACGGTGGTGGGCTGCGGCACGGGGATCGGCGCGGGGGTTGGTGCGGCGACCGGGGCGGGCGCGGCCGGTTCCGCCGGGGTGGCGGCGACCTGTTCCCCGCCGGTGACGGGCGCGCGGGAGAACATGAAGTCGAAGGTCACGGTGCCCGAGGGGATGATCGAGACATTCGCCGCCTCCTCCAGCTTGCGCACGCCCTCGTCCAGCCCGAAATCCTTGGTCAGAAGCGAGATCGGCGTGCCGCTGCTGACCGCCACCATGTCATCGGACAGAAGCGTCACCACCACGTCGGCGGTGCGTTCCTGCGTGACGCCGTGCAGGGTGATGGTGAAGGGCAGGGTGATCGACTTGCGCCGCACCTGCGGCAGGTCGGCGATCATTTCCGGGTCGATCCGGGTGGTCACCACCGCCTCGGGGAACTTGAACGTCTCGAAGAACAGGAAGCGCATGCGGACGTTGCGCAGGTCGATCCCGGTATCGACGGAATCGAGCAGCACCCGCAGCTCTGCCTCGCCATCGGTGCCGATGCGGCCGACGAAGGTGGCGAAGGCCGAGGATTCGACCACCGATGTGTTCTTCACCGACTGGAAGCGCAGCGTCGATGCTTCGGGCTGCAGGGTCCACTCGCGGTCGAACGGGGCGGATTGGGCCGCTGCCGGGCCGGTGGCGCCGAGGCCCGCCATCAGGGCTGCGACAAGCGCAAAGCGGATCGGTGCTGAACTCACAGTTGCCTCCATCATGCGGGCCGTGGCCGCCATCGCGCAGGCAATTGGCCTGCACGGGTAGCGCCACGGCGGTACGATGCCAGAATGTTCCCAACGGAAGCCTAACACATTCGTGCAGGCTGCAGAAACGCCAAACCTCACAAATGTGAGAGGTTTTCGGGGGCGGGATCAGTCCTTCAGGATGGCGGGCAGGCGCAGGTTATGCTCGCGCGCGCAATAGAGCGCGATGTCGTAGCCCGCGTCGGCATGGCGCATGACGCCGGTGGCGGGGTCGTTCCAGAGCACGCGTTCGATGCGGCGGTCGGCGTCCTCGGTTCCGTCGCAGCAGATGACCATGCCGGAGTGCTGGCTGAAGCCCATGCCGACGCCGCCGCCGTGATGCAGGCTGACCCAGGTGGCGCCGGATGCGCAGTTCAGAAGCGCGTTCAGAAGCGGCCAGTCGCTGACCGCGTCGGAGCCGTCCTTCATCGCCTCGGTCTCGCGGTTGGGGCTGGCGACGGAGCCGCTGTCGAGGTGGTCGCGGCCGATGACGACGGGGGCCTTCAACTCGCCCGAGCGCACCATCTCGTTGATCGCAAGGCCGGCGCGGTGGCGGTCGCCCAGCCCGATCCACATGATCCGCGCGGGCAGGCCCTGAAAGGCGATGCGGTCGCGCGCCATGTCGAGCCAGCGGTGCAGGTGGTCGTTTTCCGGGAACAGTTCCTTCATGCGGGCGTCGGTCTTGTAGATATCCTCGGGGTCGCCGGAGAGTGCGGCCCAGCGGAACGGGCCGATGCCGCGGCAGAAGAGCGGGCGGATATAGGCGGGGACGAAGCCGGGGAAGGCGAAGGCGTTCTCCAGCCCCTCTTCCTTTGCCACCTGACGGATGTTGTTGCCGTAGTCGAGCGTGGGGACGCCGGCGTTCCAGAAATCGACCATCGCGGCGACATGGGTCTTCATGCTGGCGCGGGCTGCCTTTTCCACGGCCTTGGGGTCGCTTTCCTGCTTCGCGCGCCAGTCGGCGACGGTCCAGCCCTGCGGCAGGTAGCCGTGGACGGGGTCGTGGGCGCTGGTCTGGTCGGTGACCATGTCGGGGCGGGGGCCGCCGGCCTGCATGCGGCGGAAAAGCTCGGGGAAGACATCGGCCGCGTTGCCGATGAGCGCGACGGATTTCGCCTCGCCCGCCTTTGTCCAGCGGTCGATCATGGCAAGCGCGTCGTCGAGCGTATGGGCCTTCTCGTCGCAATAGCGGGTGCGGATGCGGAAATCGGCGCGGGTCTCGTCACATTCGACGGCGAGGCAGCAGGCCCCGGCCATGACGGCGGCGAGCGGTTGCGCGCCGCCCATGCCCCCCAGACCGGCGGTGAGTATCCAGCGACCCCTGAGGTCGCCACCGTAATGCTGCCGCCCGGCCTCGGCAAAGGTCTCGTAGGTGCCCTGCACGATGCCCTGCGTGCCGATGTAGATCCACGACCCGGCGGTCATCTGGCCGTACATGGCCAGACCCTTCTTATCGAGTTCGTTGAAATGGTCCCAGGTCGCCCAGTGCGGCACGAGGTTCGAGTTGGCGATCAGCACGCGGGGCGCGTCCGCATGGGTGCGGAACACGCCGACCGGCTTGCCGGATTGCACCAGCAGCGTCTCGTCGGCTTCCAGATCGCGCAGGCAGGCGACGATGCGGTCGAAATCGTCCCAGGTGCGCGCGGCGCGGCCGATGCCGCCATAGACCACCAGTTCGTGCGGATTTTCGGCCACGTCGGGGTGCAGGTTGTTCATCAGCATGCGAAGCGGCGCCTCGGTCAGCCAGCTTTTCGCGCTGATCTCGGTTCCCGTGGGCGGAAAGACGTCGCGGATGTTGTGGCGGGGATTGGTCATGGGTCAGCCTTTCAGATCGGGGGCGAGGTCGGCGAGCGCATGCAGGATGTGCGACAGGACCGGGCGCAGGTGCGCGGCCTTTGTCTCGTCATAGGCAAAGGGCGGGGTCTCCGTCTCCAGATGGGTCGCCTGCGCCAGTTCCATCTGGATCGCGTGCAGCCCCTGATCCGGGTGGCCGTAGTGGCGGGTGGTCCAGCCGCCCTTGAACCGGCCGTTCAGCACGGTGGTGTAGCCATCGGCCCCGGCGCAAATGCCGTGGACCGCCGCCTCGATCCGCGGATCGCAAGAGGTGCCGGAGGCGGTGCCGATGTTGAAATCGGGCAGCCGCCCGTCGAACAGGAAGGGGATCTGCGAGCGGATCGAATGGCAATCGTAAAGGATCGCCACCCCATGCGCCTCGCGCACCCGGTCGAGTTCCGCCGCCAGCGCGGCATGATAGGGGGCGTGGAAGGCGGTGCGGCGGGCCTCGACCTCTGCCGCGTCGGGTGGTTCCACCCAGATCGGATCGCCGTCGAAATCGGTCATGGGCACCAGCCCGGTGGTGTTCTGCCCTGGATAGAGGCTTTCGCCATCGGGCGGGCGGTTGGCGTCGATCACGTAGCGATGGAAGGTCGCGCGCACCATGGTCGCGCCGGGCAGCAGGCCGGCACAGAGCCGGTCGATATGCCAGTCGGTATCGGCCAGCATCTGCCCGTGGGCGTTCAGCCGGGCAAAGACCTCGGGCGGCAGCCAGGTGCCGGTGTGGGGCAGGCCCAGCACCACCGGCCCGTCACCGCGGGTCACCTCCACCGGGGTCACAATGCGAACTCCAGCCCGGCGGCGCGGGTCAGCGCGCCGTCGCGGACCAGCCCGGCCGCGGCCTCGATCTCTGGCGCCAGATAGCGGTCGGCGGCCAGCGAGGGCGCGGTGGCGCGGATCGCGGCCAGAACCGATTGCAGCGGGGCCGAGGTTTGCAGCGGCGCGCGGAATTCGATGCCCTGCGCGGCACAGAGCGCCTCGACGCCGAGGATCACCGACAGGTTGGCGTTCATCCGGCCCAGTCGGCGCGCGCCGTGGGCGGCCATGCTGACGTGATCTTCCTGATTGGCGCTGGTGGGCGTGCTGTCGGTGGAACAGGGGTGCGCCAGATGCTTGTTCTCGCTCATCAGCGCCGCCGTCGTCACCTCGGCGATCATGTAGCCGGAGTTGAGGCCGGGATCGGGGGTCAGGAAGGGCGGCAGGTCGTGGCTGAGCGTGGGGTCGACCATCAGCGCGACGCGGCGCTGGGCGATGGCGCCGATCTCGGCCAGCGCGAGCGCGATGATGTCGGCGGCAAAGGCCACCGGTTCAGCGTGGAAGTTCCCGCCAGAGATGATGCCCGCGCCGACCACCAGCGGGTTGTCGGTCACGGCGTTGGCCTCGGTCTCCAACGTCGTGGCGGCAAAGCGCAGCAGATCCACGGCCGCGCCCGCGACCTGCGGCTGGCAGCGGATGCAATAGGGATCCTGCACGCGCGCGTCGCCTTCGCGGTGGCTCTCGCGGATTTCCGAGCCATCCATGACCTGCCGGATCAGCCCGGCAACCTCGATCTGGCCGCGATGGCCGCGAAGGCTGTGGATTTCCGGTTGCAGCGGCGCGGTGGAGCCCATGATGGCGTCGGTGGACAGGGCCGAGGTGACGATACAGGCGGCGGCGTTGCGCCAGCCGTCGAACAGCCCCGCCAGCGCCAGCGCGGTGGAGAACTGGGTGCCGTTGATCAGCCCCAGCCCCTCTTTCGGCCCCAGCACCACGGGCGTCAGCCCGGCGGCGGCCAGCGCCTCGGCCCCCGGCATCCGCTGGCCGTGGAACACCGCCTCACCCGCGCCGATCATCGCGGCGGTCATGTGGGCGAGCGGCGCAAGATCGCCCGAGGCGCCGACAGACCCCTGCGCGGGCACCACCGGGGTCACGCCCGCCGCCAGCATCGCCTCGATCAGCGCGATCACGTCCCAGCGCACGCCCGAAGCGCCACGCCCGAGGCTGAGGAGTTTCAGCGCCATCATCAGGCGGGTTGTGGGCACGTCCAGCGCCTCGCCCACGCCGCAGCAATGCGACAGGATCAGGTTGCGCTGCAGGGTGGCGGTATCCTTCGCGGCGATCTTCACGCTGGCAAGCTTGCCGAAGCCGGTGTTGACGCCATAGACCGCCGCGTCGCCCGCCGCCGCCGCCGCGACCTGTGCCGCCGCCGCGTCGACGCCCGCACGGGCGGCGGGGTCCAGCTGGGCGGGCAGGCCGTCGCGCCAGAGCGATTCCAGTTGCTCAAGCGTCGTCGCGCCGGGGGTGAGGGTCAGCATGTGCGGCCTTCGAAGATGCGGGTGTGAATCGGGTTGAAGCCGATGCGATAGGCAAGCTCGGCCGGAGTCTCGACGTTCCAGATTGCCAGATCGGCGCGCTTCCCCGGCGCGATCACGCCGCAATCGGCCAGCCCCAGCGCGCGGGCGGCATGGGCGGTCACGCCCGCCAGCGCCTCCATCGGGGTCAGGCGGAACAATGTGCAGGCCATGTTCATCGCCAGCAGCAGCGATGTCAGCGGCGAGGAACCGGGGTTGCAGTCGGTCGCCACGGCCATCGGCACGCCGTGGGCGCGAAAGGCGGCGACGGGGGGCATCTGCGTCTCGCGGATCGCGTAGAAGGCGCCGGGCAGCAGCACCGCGACGGTGCCGGCGGCGGCAAGGGCGCGGGCGTCGTCATCCGTCGCGTATTCGACGTGATCGGCGGAAAGCGCGCCGTAGCGCGCGGCGAGCGCGGTGCCGCCCAGGTGCGACAGCTGCTCGGCATGCAGCTTCACCGGCAGGTTCAGCGCGCGGGCCGCGTCGAAGACCCGGGCGATCTGGGCGGGGGTGAAGGCGATCCCCTCGCAGAACCCGTCCACCGCATCGACCAGCCCCTCGGCATGGGCGGCGCGCAGGGCGGGCAGGCAGGTGTCGTCGATATAGGTATCGGCGTCGGCGCCCGTCGGCACCGCATGGGCGCCAAGGAAGCTGGTGCGGATGCGTACCGGGCGCTCACCCGCCAGCCTGCGCGCGACGCGCAGCATTCGGAGTTCGGTGTCGATGTCGAGCCCGTAGCCGGACTTGACCTCTACGCAGGCGGTGCCCTCGGCCAGCAGGGCGTCGAGGCGGGGCAGCGCCTGGGCGAGCAACTCGTCTTCGGATGCGGCCCGCGTCGCGGCGACGGTGGAGACGATGCCGCCGCCGGCGCGGGCCACCTCCTCGTAGCTCGCGCCCTCCAGCCGCATCTCGAACTCGCGCGCGCGGTGGCCGCCGTGGACGATATGGGTGTGGCAGTCGATCAGCGCGGGCGTCACGAGGCGCCCCTCAAGGTCGATCCGCGGCCAACCGGCGGGCACGTCGGCGCCCAGCGCCACGATCCGCCCGGCCTCGAGCGCGACCGATCCGGCGACGACGCCAGCGCCCGGCGCCATGCTGGCGATCCGCGCATTGGTCAGCACCGTCGGGCCGTCGAATTGCATCTTGATTCCCTCTCGATTGCCGCTAATATGTCTGCACATAATATTCCTGTCAAGCGGGGCGCGATGGCGATGACAACACTCTGGGCGGAACAGGCCCTGCTGCCGGACGGCTGGGCCGAGGGCGTGGTGGTGGAGATCGCGGGCTGCCGCATCGCGCGGGTTCAGGCCGACACGGCCCCGGCGGGTGCCGAGCGCGTCGCGGTGCTGCTGCCGGCCCCCGCGAACCTGCACAGCCACGCCTTCCAGCGCGCCATGGCCGGGCTGACCGAACGCCGCGGCCCCGATCCGCGCGACAGTTTCTGGACCTGGCGGCAGCTGATGTTCCGCTTCCTCGACCAGCTGACGCCCGAGGATGTGCAGGCCATCGCCGCCTTTGTGCAGATGGAGATGCTGGAGGCCGGATATGCCTGCAATGTCGAGTTCCACTACCTGCACCACCAGCCGGGCGGTGCGCCTTACACAAACCTTGCCGAGATGTCGGAGCGGATCGCAGCGGCGGCGGCCGAAACCGGGATCGGGCTGACGCTGCTGCCGGTGCTGTATCAGTATGGCGGGCTGGACGGGCGCGCGCTGGGGCCGGGGCAGGTGAGGTTCGGAAATGACCCGGAGCGCTTCGCGCGGCTGATGGAGGGGGCCGAGGTGGCCCTGACCGCCCTGCCCCCGGATACGCGCCTGGGTATCGCGCCGCATTCCCTGCGCGCCGTCTCGGCCGAGGGGCTCGCTGCCTGTGCGGGGCTGCGACCCGGCGCGCCTTTGCACATGCATCTGGCCGAGCAGGTGGCGGAGGTGGAGGAGGTGCGGGCCGCGACCGGCGCGCGGCCGGTGGAGTGGTTGCTGGACAATGCGGCGGTGGATGCGCGCTGGTGCCTGATCCACTGCACGCAGATGGAGCCGCACGAGACGCGCGGGCTTGCGGCCACAGGCGCGGTGGCGGGGTTGTGCCCGATCACGGAATCCTCGCTGGGCGACGGGACCTTCGACGGCGTGAACTGGCTGGGTTTCGGCGGGCGGTTCGGGATCGGGTCGGACAGCAACATCCGCATCGCGCTGGCCGAGGAATTGCGGGTGCTGGATTACTCTCAGCGCCTGCGCGACCGGTCTCGGGCGGCGCTGGCGACGGCGGGGAAATCCACCGGCCGGGTGCTGTTCGAGGGCGCGGTTGCGGGCGGGGCGCAGGCGGCGGGGCGGGACAGTGGCGCCATCGCTGCGGGGCGGCTGGCGGATCTGCTGGCGCTGGATGGCGAGGCGGTCGATCTGGCGGGACGGGTAGGCGATACGGTGCTGGACTGCTGGATCTTCGCCGGCGACGACCGGATGGTGGGGGACGTCTGGGCGGCGGGGCGGCATGTGGTCCGCGAGGGGCGGCACATCGGGCGCGAGGCGATCACGCGCGCCTATCTGGACTGCACGCGGCGGCTGAAGGCGCTGGTGTGATGCCGGCTGCGCCGGTCACATGGCAGGCGATCCGCGACGAGGCGCTGCGGCGGATCCGGGACCGGGAATGGCCGCCGGGCGACCGCATTCCCGACGAGGCCGATCTGGCGCGGGAGTTTGGCTGTGCGCGGGCCACGGTCAACCGGGCGCTGCGGCAACTGGCGGAGGAAGGGTTTCTGGAGCGGCGGCGGAAGGGGGGCACGCGGGTGCCGCTGACGCCGGTGCGCAAGGCCACGTTCGAGATCCCGATCATCCGGCTGGATGTGGAGGGGCGGGGGCAGGTTCATGGATACCGGCTGCTGACGCGAGAGACGGCTGTGCCGCCTGTTGAGGTGGCGGGGGCGCTGCGGTTGGGGGCGGGTCAGGAGTTCCTGCATCTGAGGGCGCTTCATACGGCCGACGGGGTGCCGTTCTGTTTCGAGGATCGCTGGCTGAACCCCGTCACGCCGGGGGTGGGGGATGCGGATTTCGCGGCCATCAGCGCGAATGAATGGCTGGTGCGAGAGGTGGCCTTTTCCGGGGGCGGGATTGCCTTTTTTGCGCTGCGGGCGGATCGGGTGCTGGCGGGGGTTTTGGGGTGTGAGGCGGGTGAGGCGCTTTTCGGGGTGGAGCGGACCACATGGGCGGGGTCGATGCCGATCACGGCGGTTCGGCTGACCTATGCGCCGGGGTATCGGATGGATACCCTGATCTGAGGGCTGCTCACGGTCTGCTCACGCGTGAGCAGAATCGTAAGCCACTGAAAATCCACGAAATCGCATTTTTTGTTAACCTGATCTCAACCCTTTCGGGGGCCTCAGCGCAGGGCGCGGCCCTTCAGGATCGCCTCGGATCCGAACCTTGCGCGGATCGAATCCGCCGCCCGTTCGGCGGCCGCGCGGCGGGCGGCGCCGGGGTCCAGAAGGTCGCCCATCCGGTCCGCGCCCTCGGCCGGGCCGAGGTCGGAGAGGCCGACGCCGATCAGCCGGAACGGGCCGCGGGGCGCATGATCGAAGAGCGCGCGGGCGGTGCGGTAGATCCGGTCGGCGATCTGGGTGGCATCGGGCAGGGTGTCGCGGCGGGTCAGGATCTTGTGGTTGGCGCGCTTCAGCTTCAGCGTCACCACCTTGCCCGCCAGCCCCTTGGCCTTGGCGCGGTCGGAGACCTGTTCGGCCAGCCGCCAGATATGGCCATCCAGCAGGTCGGGGTCTGCGGTATCCTCGTTGAAGGTGGTTTCCTTCGATATCGACTTCACCGGCGCATTGGGGCTGACGCGGCGCGCATCCTGCCCGCGCGCGAGGTCATGGAGCCGGTCGCCCAGCGTCCCGAAGCGGGCGACCAGATCGCGCCGGTCCCAGCGCAAGAGGTCGGCGAATGTGTGGATCCCCGCCCCGTCCAGCGCCGCCTGCCCCGCCGCGCCCACGCCCCAGATCATCCTGACCGGGCGGTCGCGCAGGAAATCCGCCGTCTCGGCCCGGCCGATCACGGCAAAGCCGCGCGGCTTGTCGAGGTCGGAGGCGACCTTTGCCAGGAACTTGTTGTGCGAGAGACCAATGGAGCCGGTGATGCCAAGCTCGACCTCCATCCGCCGCACCAGCCGGGCCAGCATCACGGCGGGCGGCGCGCCGTGCAGCCGTTCGGTGCCGGTCAGATCCATGAACGCCTCGTCCAGCGACAGGGGTTCGACGGCGGGGGTCAGCTCCTCCATCATCGCGCGGACGGCGCGGCTGACCTGAACATAGGCATCCATCCGGGGTTTGATGACGACAGCCTCGGGGCAGAGCTTCAGGGCCTGAAACATCGGCATGGCGGAGCGGACGCCGCGAATGCGCGCGATGTAGCAGGCGGTGGAGACGACGCCGCGCCTTCCGCCGCCGATGATGACCGGCTTGTCGCGCAAGCTGGGGTCGTCGCGCTTTTCCACGCTGGCGTAGAAGGCGTCACAATCCATATGCGCGATGGAGAGGCTGAATAGCTCAGGGTGCGCCGCCACGCGCGGCGACCGGCAGGCGGGGCAGCGGGCGCCGGCGTCAAAGGGGGTCAGGCAATCGCGGCAGAGGGCGGGCATGGCTGACCTTAGCACGTTCGCGAGAGGTGGGTAAGCGGGCGGGTTCGCGCGATGCCAAGCGCGCGATTCTCTATCCCGTTGTTTTCAGGTGGATAGTCGGGCTGCTGCGGCGTGGGCCGAAACGCCCCGTTGCGGCGTTCCCCGATGCCGCCCAGCGCCGCTGCGGGATGTCTAAAATGCCGTCTTTCATCCCGGCTTAAGCAATTCCCGATCAGGGTCGCGCTGACCGTGATGGGAGTTTCGATGATGCCGATGTTGCCGCCGTTGAGCACGGTCGCCTTTGCGCTTCTGCCGCTGGCGCTGCTGATCGCGGTGCGAATCGCGCTGCCCTCGCGGCTGGTGGTGCATGGCTGGGTGCGGCGGCTGGTGGTTGCCGGGCTGGCAGTGCTGGTTCTGCGCTACCTGTGGTGGCGGGTGACGGTGACGGTCCTGCCGGCCGAGGGGTTCACGGCGCAGACGGTCTTTGTCTGGACGCTGTTCCTGATCGAGATGCTGGCCTGGATCGATACGGCGGTCATGCTGACGATGCTGTTGCGCCGCACCGACCGGCGGGTCGAGGCCGATGCCCATGAGGCGCGGCTGCGCGCGACGGATCCGGCCGACCTGCCGACGGTGGACGTGTTCATCGCCACCTACAACGAGCCGCTGTCGGTGCTGGAAAAGACCATGGCCGGGGCGGCGGCGCTGGACTGGCCGGCCGAGAAGCTGCGGGTCTGGGTGCTGGATGACGGGCGGCGCGACTGGCTGCGCGACCATGCCGCCGCCAAGGGGCTGGGCTATCTGACGCGGGACGACAATGCCCATGCCAAGGCGGGCAACATCAACGCGGCGCTGAAGCGCACGGACGGGGAGTTCGTGCTGGTGCTGGATGCGGATTTCGTGCCGCAGCAATGGTTCCTGAAGCGCACGATGGGGTTCTTTGCCGATCCGAAGGTCGGGATCGTGCAGGCGCCGCATCACTTCTTCAACCACGATCCGATGCAGTCGGCGCTGGAGATGCGCCGCAAGCTGCCGGACGAGCAGCGGCTGTTCTTTGACGTGATCATGCCCGGCCGCGACGGCTGGGACTGTGCCTTTTGCTGCGGGTCGAACGGGGTGATCCGGCGTGCCGCGCTGGACGAGGCCGGGGGGGCGCTGCCCACCGGGTCGATCACCGAGGACATGCTGCTGACCATGCTCTTGCTGCGCAAGGGCTACATCACCCGGTTCCTGGGAGAGCGGCTGGCGGTGGGGCTGGCGCCGGAATCGCTGGGCGCCTATTTCGTGCAGCGCGCGCGCTGGGCGCGGGGCGCGATCCAGATGATCTATCTGCGCGAGGGGCCGCTGGGGCCGGGGCTGCGCCCGATCCAGCGGATCATGTTCCTGCCGCTGCACTGGCTGTCGCAGTCGCTGGTCTATGTCGCCTCGATGCTGACGCCGCCGATCTTTCTGCTGACCGGGCTGGCGCCGCTGATCAACGCCAACACGACCACGGTGCTGCATTACCAGATCACCGCCATCGTCGGCGCGGTGATGGTGATGCGGCTGTTTGCCAGCACGACCTTCGTGCCGCTGGCGCAGGCGGCCCATTGCGTGCTGCAGGCGTTCCGGCTGCTGCCGGTGGTGCTGGTCACGCTGGTCAAGCCGCGCGGCCATACCTTCAAGGTGACGCCCAAGGGCGCGGATGCGCAGGGACGGATGCTGGATCGGCCGACAATGGTGGTGGCGCTGGGCATCATCGCGGCGACGGCGCTGGGGCTGGCGCTGAACCTGAACCCGGCGACGCGGATTATCCCGTCCGAGGCGCTGATCCCGATTGTCGCCTTCTGGGCGGTGGTGAACATGCTGGTGCTGGCGATCGTCGCCTCCATCGCCGTCGCGCCGCCCGCGCGCCGCACCGAAGAGCGGTTCCTGATCGACCTGCCCGCGCGGCTGCACGGCCCGGACGGGGCGGCCAATGCGCGCAGCCGCGATCTGTCGATGACCGGCGCGGCGCTGAGCGGCGGACCCGAGGGACTGGCCTGCGGCGACTGGGTCGTGGTCGATCTGCACGGTATCGGCCGCATCGCCGGCCGGGTGATGCGCGAGAGCCGCACGCCGGACGGGGTGGCGGTGCATGGGGTGCGCTTCGTTCTGCCCCAGGGGCCGGTCCGCGACGCGCTGATCCGGCGGCTCTATACAAGCGGGCTGGACAATTCCGCGCAGCCCGGCGGGGCGGGGGCGACGTCACTTGCAATGCTCCGGGCGATGTTCGGGCGGGACATGAAACCGGCGCTGCCGCCGGCCCCGGTGGGGGAAACGCCCGACTGGGTGACCGCGCTGGCCGCCGCACCCGCGCGCGAGGGCGTGCTGGAGGCCTGGGAAGCCGATGCGCAGGCCGAGGCGAAGCGCCCCGGACAGGCGGCCTGACCCCCGCGACGGCGGCAGCGAGTTAGGACTTTCCACACGCTATGGTGGTTTGTAGTATCCCGCGATCGCGGTATCGGAGCAGGAAATGGATTTCGAACAACTGATTGGCGAGAATGCCGTCGTGCTGGTCGTGGCGGTGTTCATCATCGTCTCGATCTTCCTGGGCGTGCGGATCGTGCCGCAGTCCGAAAAACACGTCGTCGAACGCTTCGGCCGGCTGCAAAAGGTGCTGGGACCGGGGATCAACTTCATCGTGCCGTTTCTGGACACGGTGGCGCACAGGGTATCGGTGCTGGAGCGGCAACTGCCCAGCAGCCGGCAGGATGCGATCACCGCCGACAACGTGCTGGTGCAGGTGGAAACCAGCGTTTTCTACCGGATCATGGAACCGGAAAAGACGGTTTACCGCATCCGCGACATCGACGCCGCAATCTCTACCACCGTCGCCGGTATCGTGCGGTCCGAGATCGGCACGATGGAACTGGACGAGGTGCAGTCGAACCGCGCGCGGCTGATCGAGAAGATCCGCACCTCGCTGGAAGAGGTGGTGGACGACTGGGGCATCGAGGTCACGCGGGCGGAACTGCTGGACGTGAACCTGGACGAGGCGACGCGGACGGCGATGCTGCAGCAGCTGAACGCCGAGCGGGCACGCCGCGCACTGGTGACCGAGGCCGAGGGCAAGCGGCGGGCGGTGGAACTGGCCGCGGATGGCGAGCTTTACGCCGCCGAGCAGGAGGCCAAGGCGCGCCGGATTCTGGCCGATGCCGAAGCCTATGCCACCGGCGTGATCGCCGAGGCGATCCAGCATAACGGGCTGGAGGCGGCGCAGTATCAGGTGGCGCTGAAGCAGGTCGAGGCGCTGACCAAGGTCGGCGAGGGCAGCGGCAAGCAGACGCTGATCGTGCCGGCACAGGCGCTGGATGCGTTTTCCGACGCCTTCCGCATGCTGAAGGGGCGGGGCTGATGCTGACGCAATGGTGGGTCTGGGTGGTCGGCGGCATGGCCATCGCCATCCTTGAGACGATCATTCCGGGCTATATCTTCGTCGGTTTCGCCTCTGGCGCGGTTGCCACAGGATTGCTGATGTGGCTGGGCGTTCTGGGCGGCAATCTGGCGACGCAACTTCTGGTCTTTGCGCTGATCTCGCTCGCGGTGTGGCTGACGCTGCGCCGGGTGCTGGGCATCCGCAAGGGTCAGGTGAAATACTGGAACCGCGACATCAACGAGAACTGAGCGCCGGGTGATGCCGCGCAAGGTCATGGGCCTTGCGCATCACCGTTGGCAGGTCGCCGGGGCGAAAATCGGCCTGATCAATGAAATGCCCGCGCGCCGGGCGAGCGTCGGCATCGACGCGGGCCACGCGCAAGGCAAGCCGCAGGTGGAAATGCGTGAAGGTGTGGCGCACCTCTGCCCCCGCATCCTGCCAGTCGGCCTTTATGGGCGGTGCGTCAGAGGGCGCGTCGGACCAGTCCGATCCGGGCCAGCCGAGCATGCCGCCCAGCAGGCCGCTGTCGGGGCGGCGCTCCAGCAGCCAGGCGCCATCGTCGCGGCGCGCCAGATAGGCGATGCCAAACCGGGTGGGCTTTGGCACCTTTGCCGCCTTTCGCGGCAGATCAGCGGCAATTCCCTGTGCGCGGGCGCGGCAGGGCGCGGACCACGGGCAGATGCCGCAGGCCGGGTTTCGCGGCGTGCAGATCGTGGCGCCCAGATCCATCACCGCCTGCGCATAGTCACCGGGCCGGTCATCCGGCGTCAGCGCCGCGGCAAGGGCGGTCAGTTCCTTCTTGGCCCGCGGCAGCGCGGTTTCCACCGCATGCAGCCGGGCCATCACCCGCTCCACATTCCCGTCCACGACCGTGGCGGATTCGTCAAAGGCAATCGCGGCGATGGCAGAGGCGGTGTAGGGGCCGATGCCGGGCAGGGCCAGCAGCCCCTCGCGCGTCTCGGGAAAGCGCCCGCCGTGGTCGGCCGCCACCGCACGGGCGCATTTCAGCAGGTTGCGGGCGCGGGCGTAGTAGCCGAGCCCGGCCCATTCGCCCATCACCTCGCCATCCGGTGCGGCGGCCAGCGCCGCCACATCCGGCCAGCGGGTGGTGAAGCGGTGGAAATAGTCGCGCACCGCGGCGACGGTGGTCTGCTGCAGCATCACCTCTGACAGCCAGACGCGATAGGGGTCGGGGCGGATGCCCGCCGCGCGGCCGGCCGGCGGCACGCGCCAGGGCAGATCACGGGCGTGGCGGTCGTACCACGCCAGCAGATCGTCGCTCTGCCCGCTCACCCGGTCGTCACGCAATATTCAGCCCCCCGCCGGCAGATAGGATCTGGCCCTTCCGACCCCGATCTCTAGAATAGGTGTCTGACGCGGAATGAACAGGCAGGTGATGGTGCGCACGACCGCCCCGAAGGATCGTCGTATGCGCGGGTTCGAGCCCGCAGCCGGCCTGCTGCGCGACCGGATCAAGGGCGCGGGCGAGAAGCGCGGCTTTGCGGTCACAAAGCTGCTGACCCACTGGGCCGAGATCGCCGGAGAGGATGTGGCGGCGGTGACGCGGCCGCTGAAGGTGGGCTATGGGGGGCGCGAGGGGCTGGGGGCGACGCTGTCGCTGCTGGTTCTGGGGGCCGCCGCGCCGATGGTGCAGATGCAGCTTCCGCGCCTGCGCGAGCGGGTGAACGCCGCCTATGGCTACAATGCCGTCGCGCGGATATCGCTGACCCAGACCGCGCCCAGCGGATTCGCCGAAGGGCAGGCAGAGTTCCGCCCGGCCGAGCGCAAGGCAGACCCCGCGCCAGACCCGGCGCTGACGGCGCGGGCGGCAGAGACAACGGATGGCGTTCAGGACGAGCGCCTGCGGGCAGCACTTCAGGCGCTGGGCGGCAGGATCCTGTCGCGC
>JBJHCH010000022.1:0-39031 GCA_050485905.1 Paracoccaceae bacterium
TCCGGCTGGTCGCCGAAGTTCAGCGTGATGCCGAAGCCGTCGCCGTCGACATGCAGATCGTCATACCAGTGCTGGATCACGATGGTCATTTCACCCGGATAGCGGTCGCGCAGCCAGTCGGCCAGCCGCGCATCGGGGTGGGCGGTGTCGAAGGTGATGAAGAAATGATGCTCGCCCGGCAGGCCGCGGTCGGCCACGTCCCGAAGCACCTGTTCGATCAGGCCACGCATGGCCCGGTGCATCAGGTTTCCGTAGTCAATTGAACGTGCCATTCCGGCCCCCATCAGGTCCGACGTCAGCATAGGGGATTCGGATTCGAAGAAAAGGGGCGGCTGCGAGTTTTGCACAACCGAGGGGCGATGGGGCGCCCGGCCGGATCAGCCCATCGGCTGGACGAGTTCGCGGAAGATCTTGGCGCGCAGGGTGTCGGGATAGTCGTGGTGGCCGCGGGCGGTCATGACGAAACCGTTGGGCGGGGTGATGACGAAGCGGCGGTAGTAGCCGGTGACGGCCAGCGAGCGGCCTGCCATCTCGATGGCGATGGCGTTGATCTCGATCCCCTGCCGGGCGGCGGCGGCGCTGGCGGGGCCGCTGGGGCGGCCGCTGTTGGTCGGACCGTCGCCCGAGACGTCGATCACATGGCGGCGGCAGTCGGCGACGGGGCCGAAGCGGGCGGCGGCGAAGTGGATCAACTCGCCCACCGCGGTGTCGGACATCACATAGGCGCGGGGCAGGCGGGTGACGGTGGCGGCGAAGGCGGCGATGTCGGCGGGCTCAACCATGCGCTGCCAGTCGATGGAAACCTGTTGCTGGTCCAGCCCCGACCATTGTACGACCGACAGCGCGACGCGGCCGGCGAGCAGGGCGTCGGTGATCACCGGGTCGCGGAGCGCGGTGGTGAGGCCGTCGATCTGCAATCGGTATTCGCCCTCGTCCACCGAGCCGGAGACGTCGATGGCGAAGAGGAGCGCCACGTCGCAGGCCCGCGCGGGGAGGGCGGCGAGCAGGGTGGCGAGGGTGAGGGCGAGGAGCCGGTGCATGGGAAGAGAATATCCCGGCTACGGGGCCTGCCAAGTCACGAAAGCGAAGGGGGGAGTTAAGTGCAGGCTTCTGTTGCCAGGTGCCTGCGGACCCCGCCTTACGCGGCTAAGCGCAAGGGCTTAGTTTCGGCGACAAAGACTGCTTACGCAGCCACTGCCATTGCCGGAGCACGGTTGTCATTGGCAACTGTACTTTGCGGACCGATAACGGTGGTACCTCACCGAGCAAAAGCAGACACCTTTAGACGTTCGTCGATCCTGTTTCGGCCCCATTCGCCCCCAATGAAGGGTTTTTGGTGGAGCCGCCGGGTACCGCCCCCGGGTCCGATCCGCTTATTACGTGCGCGTTTATTGCCATAGTCCCGGCAAGCCGGAACAGACCGGATATACGCCCTTGGGGCAGGCGATTCAAGGTGACTCTGGCGTGCCCGGACAGGGGATTTCGGGGTTTGGGCAACTTGCCCAAAAAATCAAGCCATTGAAAACGCATGATTTCGTCTTTTTTGTTTACTTGCCCTTAACCGTTTGGCGCCGGTTCCCCCGGCTGCCGAAAGCGCCTAGTCTGGGGGCATGACGACGCTGACGAACCGGCTGACCCAGCGGCTGACCCACCGCGCCCGCGCGGGCCTGTGGTCGGGATTCTTTGCGCTGGTCCTGACGGGCTGGGCGCTGCTGTGGGTGATGGGGCGCGAGGCGGCATCCTATCAGGCGGCCTATGGGCTGGACTGGTGGATCGAATTGTGCCGGACCGGGGCGGGCGGCGCGGCATTCAGCCCGTTGGCGGCGATGTGGGCGGTGATGGCGGCGGCGATGATGGCGCCGACCATCGTGCCGGTGCTGACCACCTATCTGGACCTGCCGAATGCGCGGGCCTCGGGCTTTGCAGCGCTGCTGGCGGGCTATCTGGCGGTCTGGGGCGGCGCGGCGCTGGGATTCGCGGCGCTGCAACAGGGGTTGGCCGGGCAGGGCTGGATCGCGCCGACCGGGGCCAGCCTGTCGCACGGGCTGAATGCCGCGCTGTTCGCGCTGGCGGGGGCCTGGCAGTTTTCGGAGTTGAAGGGGCGCTGCCTGTCGCGCTGCCGCGCGCCGCTGATGTTCCTGATCGCGCACTGGCGCGACGGCGTGGCCGGGGCGGCGGCGATGGGCGCGCGGCTGGGGGCGGTCTGCCTGGGCTGCTGCTGGGCGCTGATGGCGCTGGCGCTGGTCGGCGGGATGGCGAACCTGCTGTGGATGGGGCTTGCCACCCTGTTGATGGTGGTGGAGAAACTGCCCGAGGCGGGCCGCTGGCTGACCCGCCCGCTGGGCTGGGCGCTGCTGGTGGCGGCGGGGGCAAGCCTGATCGCCGCGGCGATCTGAGGGGGGAGACTGCAATGACCGAGAGCACCCGGCTGACGCCGCCCGCGCCGATCGACAACCGTCACCCGGCGGCCGAACGCCGCCCCGGCACGATCCCCGACTGGGCGATCCGGGGCGAATTGATCCTGAACTGCAACTGCACCGTGTTCTGCCCCTGCGTCGTCAGCCTGGGCGACCACCCGCCGACGGAGGGCTACTGCCAGGCCTGGGCCGGGGTGCGGATCGACCGGGGCCATTACGGCGAGGTGGATCTGTCGGGGCTGAACGTGGGGCTGATGCTGGAGATCCCCGGCCTGATGGCGCGCGGCAACTGGACGGCGGCGGCGTTCATCGACGACCGCGCGAGCCATGTGGCGCATCGGGCGCTGGTGGATATCTTCAGCGGCAAGGCGCGCGGCACCACCGGGCTGTTCGGGGTGCTGGTCAGCACCTTTCTGGGCGCCGAAACCGCCCCCGTGGCCTTCGAGACCGAGGGCGCTGTGCGGCGCCTGATCGTGGGCAAGAAGATTCAGGGCGAGGTCGTGCCGGTTCAGGGCGCCGATCCGTCGCAGGACATCGTGGTCAGGAACACGAAATACTGGATGGGGCCGGATATAACCGTGGCCACCGCCACACAGGGCCGGGTGCGGGCATTCGGCCGGGTCTGGGATTTCGACGGCCGCAGCGCCGAGATCTGCGCGATCGACTGGAAGGGACCGGGGCGATGATTACACCCGACTACTGCCGCGTGATGGCGGACTACAACGCCTGGCAGAACGAGAGCCTGCTGGTCGCCGCCGAGGAGTTGAGCGACGAGGAGCGGCAGGCGGATCGCGGCGCGTTTTTCCGGTCCATCGCCGGGACGCTGTCGCATCTGCTGTGGGCCGATCTGGTCTGGATGGCGCGGTTCACCGGGGTGGAGGCGCCGCGGGTCGGCATCCCCGACAGCCCGATGCTGTGGCCCGACTGGGCCCCCTATTGCGCCGCGCGGCGCGAGCAGGACCAGTTGATCGGGGTCTGGGCGGCGGCGCAGACGCCCGAGTCGCTGGCGGGCGATGTCACCTGGTATTCCGGCGTGCTGGGGCGCGAGGTGACGAAGCCCCGCGCGCTGCTGGTGGTGCATATGTTCAACCACCAGACCCATCATCGCGGGCAGGTCCATGGGATGCTGACCGCCGCGGGCGCGCGCCCCGGCGATACCGACCTGCCCTTCATGCCCGGCTGAGACGTAAAGGAGAGATCGATGAGTTTTCGCGCAATGGTGGTCGAAAAGGCCGAGGATGGCAGCGTATCGGCCGGTGTGCAGCAGGTGGAGGAAAGCCGCCTGCCCGCAGGCGAGGTGCTGGTGGATGTGGAATATTCGACCGTCAACTACAAGGACGGGCTGTGCTTTCTGGCCAATGGCGGCGGGCTGGTGCGGGACTGGCCGCATGTGCCGGGGATCGATTTCGCGGGCCGGGTGGCCGAAAGCAGCGATGACCGCTACGCCCCCGGCGACGAGGTGATCCTGACCGGCTGGCATGTCGGAGAGCGGCAGTGGGGCGGCTATGCCGAAAAGGCCCGCGTGCGCGCCGACTGGCTGGTGCCGGTGCCCGCCGGGCTGACCACGCGGACGGCGATGGCCGTGGGCACGGCGGGTTTTACCGCGATGCTGGCGATCATGGCGCTGGAAGATCACGGGCTGACCCCCGATGGCGGCGAGGTTCTGGTGACGGGGGCCGCGGGGGGGGTCGGCTCGGTCGCCGTCGCGGTGCTGGCGAAGCTGGGCTATCAGGTCGCCGCCGTGACCGGGCGGCCCGAGACGGAAGCCTATCTGCGCGATCTGGGGGCCACGCGGATTGTCCCGCGAGAAGAGGTTTCCCAGGCGATCAAGCGCCCGCTGGAGGCCGAGACCTGGGCCGGCTGCATCGACGCCGTGGGCGGCGAAATGCTGGCGCGCGTGCTGGGGCAGTTGAAATATCAGGGATCTGTCGCCGCGGTGGGCAATGCCGGGGGGCTGGCGGTGCCGGCCTCGGTCATTCCGTTCCTGCTGCGCGGGGTGAACATTCTGGGCATCGACAGCGTGCGCCGGCCCCATGCCGACCGGATCCGCGCCTGGGGCCGGATCGTCACCGATCTGCCGATGGACAAGCTGGAAGCGATGATCCGCCCCGCCGGGCTGGCCGATCTGCCCGGTCTGGCGGCGGAGATCCTGAAGGGGCAGGTGCAGGGCCGCGTCGTCGTCGATCCGCGGACTTGAAGGCAGAAAACGGTGACCTAAGACTCCTTCTGCCGGTGCTGCCGGCCCGCCCAAGACCAAGAACACGGGCGGAGGAGGGACGATGGACGATCTGGATCTGGATTTCGTTCGGGCGCAGTTCCCGGCGTTTTCCGAGCCGACACTGCGCGAGCACGCATTCTTCGAGAATGCGGGGGGCAGCTACGCGTGCCGCTACGTGATCTGGCGGCTGCACCGCTTTTACCGGGAACGCAAGGTTCAGCCCTATGCGCCCTATGATGCCGCGACCCTTGGCGGGGCCGAGATGGACGAGGCGCGCAACCGGCTGGCGCGGATCATGGGCATAGAGGCCGACGAGCTGCATTTCGGCCCCTCGACCAGCCAGAACACCTATGTGCTGGCGCAGGCCTTTGCCCAGTGGCTGAGCCCCGGCGAGGCGGTGGTCGTCACCGATCAGGACCACGAGGCGAACAGCGGCGTCTGGCGCCGGCTGGCCGAGATGGGGGTGGAGATCCGCGAGTGGAAGATCGACCCCACGACCGGCACGCTGGACCCCGAGGCGCTGGAACGGCTGCTGGACGACCATGTGCGGTTGGTGTGCTTCCCGCATTGCTCCAACGTGGTGGGAGAGATCAACCCGGTGGAGCGGATCTGCGCGATGGTGCGCCGGGCGGGGGCGTTTTCCTGCGTGGACGGCGTGTCATACGCCCCGCACGGGCTGCCGAACGTCGGAAAGCTGGGGGCGGATATCTACCTGTTCTCGGCCTACAAGACCTATGGCCCGCATCAGGGGATCATGGCGATGCGCCGGGCGCTGGCGCAGATCCTGCCGAACCAGGGGCACCATTTCAACGCCGGGATCCTGACCAAACGCTTCACCCCCGCCGGGCCGGACCATGCCCAGATCGCCGCCTGCGCCGGGATGGCGGACTATGTCGATGCCGTCTACGGGCGCCACTACAAGGCCGGGCGCGATGCGGCGGGGCGGGCGGCGGTGGTCCACGACCTGTTCCGCCGGCACGAGACGAAGCTGCTGCAACCGCTGCTGGACTATCTGGGCGGGCGCAATGACATCCGGCTGATCGGCACCGCCAAGGCCGCGCGGCGTGCGCCCACCGTCTCGGTCGTCTGCCAGCGGCCGGGCGCGGCGGTGGCGGCCGATCTTGCCCGGCACGGGATCATGTGCTGGGGCGGGGATTTCTATGCCCACCGGCCGCTGAAGGCGATGGGCGTGGACCCGGCCCACGGGGTTCTGCGCCTCAGTTTCGTGCACTATACCTCGGCCGAGGACGTTGACCGGCTGATGACCGCGCTAGATCAGGTGCTGTAGCGGCCCGGTTCGGCCCGGCAACAGGCGGCGATGACAGACAAGTCCCCCATCCTTTACTGGGTCCGCCGCGACCTGCGACTGGCCGACAACCCGGCGCTGGCCAATGCCCTGGACAGCGGCCGCCCGGTGATCCCGGTCTTCGTGCTGGATGAGGTGACGGAGGCGCTGGGTGCCGCGCCGAAATGGCGGCTGGGGCAGGGGTTGGCGGTGTTCGCGCGCACGCTGAAGGACAGGGGCAGCCGGCTGGTCCTGCGCCGTGGCCCGGCGCTCGATTCCTTGCGCGCGCTGGTGGCGGAGACAGGCGCGAGTGCGGTTGTCTGGAACCGGCTTTACGACCCCGCCGCCCGCGCCCGCGATACCGAGGTGAAGGCGGCGCTGAAGGATGACGGGCTGGAGGCGCGCAGCTTTGGCGGCCACCTGCTGTTCGAGCCCTGGACGGTGGAAACGGGGCAGGGCGGCTACTACAAGGTCTATACGCCCTTCTGGCGCGCGGTGAACGACCGCGACCCCGGCGCGCCCGACCGGGCGCCATCGAAGCTGCCCGCACCCGACACATGGCCCGACGGCGACGCGCTGGACGACTGGCGCCTGGGCCGCGCGATGAACCGCGGGGCAGAGATTGTGGCCCGCCATGCGGTTGTGGGAGAGGGCGCCGCCCGCGACCGGCTGGATGCCTTCCTCGACGGCCCGGTGCAGGACTACGCCCGCGACCGTGACCGGCCCGACCGCGCGGGCACATCGGGCCTGTCGGAAAACCTGAGCCTGGGCGAGATCGGCCCACGCACCGTCTGGGCCGCCGGGATGGCAGCGCGCGAGCGCGGCGCGCAGGGGGCCGAGACATTCCTCAAGGAACTGGTCTGGCGCGAATTCTCCTATCACCTGATCCACCACACGCCGCAGATCGTGGATCGCAACTGGCGGCAGGACTGGGACGATTTCCCCTGGCGCGACGACAATGATGACGCGATGCGCTGGCGGCAGGGCCGCACCGGGGTGCAGTTCGTCGATGCCGCGCTGCGCGAGATGTATGTGACCGGCACCATGCACAACCGGAGCCGGATGATCGCGGCGAGCTACCTGACCAAGCACCTGCTGACCCATTGGCGCATCGGGCTGGAATGGTTCGAGGATTGCCTGATCGACTGGGATCCGGCGGCGAATGCGATGGGCTGGCAATGGGCGGCCGGATCCGGCCCCGATGCCGCGCCGTATTTCCGCATCTTCAACCCCGATACCCAGGCGGAAAAGTTCGACCCGAAGGGCAGCTATCGCCGCCGCTTCATCGCCGAACTTTCCGAAAAACCGGGGCGCGACGCGCTGGATTACTTTGCCGCCGTGCCCCGACGCTGGAAGCTGGACCCGGCGAAACCCTATCCCGATCCCGTGGTCGGGCTGAAAGAGGGGCGCGAGCGGGCGCTCGCCGCCTATTCCGGGCTCAAGGAAGGCTCAAGTTGACCGCCTGTGCATCCTGCGGCAACACTTGGTGAAAAGAAGGACAGGGACGATGACGGCACTCACCACGACGGACGGCCAGAGCGGGCTGCCGCGCTACTTCTCCCGTGTCTTTGAAATGGCGCAGAAGTTGCAGCGCGGGCGGTTGGATTTCCGCCTGCCCGACGGGCGCGTGTTTCGCGTCACAGGCAGCGCCCCCGGCCCGGTGGCCGAGATCGAGATCCTGAACGCCGATCTTTTTGCCCGCGTGGTGCGCGAGGGCGACATGGGATTTTCCGAAGCCTATCTGGAAGGGTGGTGGACGACGCCCGACCTGCAGGCCTTCATGGATTTGGTCCATGACGACAATGACGCGATCTATGATGGCTTTCCCGCGATGGGGCTGGTGCGGGCCTTTGAGCGGCTGCGCCACTGGCTGCGCAGCAACACCAAGGGTCAGGCGAAGAAGAACATCGCCTATCACTATGACCTGGGCAACGATTTCTACCGGCTGTGGCTGGATGACACGATGAGCTATTCCTCGGCCCTGTTCCTGACCGGGCAGGAGTCGCTGGAACGCGCGCAGACCCAGAAATACGCGCGCCTTGTGGACCGGATGGGCGCGCAGCCCGGCGATCACGTGCTGGAAATCGGCTGCGGCTGGGGCGGGTTCTGCGAATATGCGGCGGGCGAGCGCGGCCTGCGTGTCACCGCGCTGACGATTTCAAAGGAGCAGCACGCCTTTGCGGTGGACCGGATGAAGCGGCTGGGGCTGGATGACCGGGTAGAGATCAAGCTGCAGGATTACCGCGACGAGCGCGGCACCTATGACGGCATCGCCAGCATCGAGATGTTCGAGGCCGTGGGCGAACGCTACTGGCCCGCCTATTTCGACACGCTGCGCGACCGGCTGAAGCCGGGCCGCAACGCCGCGTTGCAGATCATCACCGTGCAGGACCACCGGTTCGATGCCTATCGCAAGGGCGTCGATTTCATCCAGAAATACATCTTTCCCGGTGGAATGCTGCCCAGCCCCGCGGCACTGCAGGACCAGATCGACCGCGCCGGGCTGATGCTGGCCGACAGCTTCGAGTTCCGCGAAAGCTACAGTCAGACGTTGAGGCGCTGGCACGAGACGTTCAACGCGCAGTGGGACGAGATTGCGCGGATGGGCTTTGACGAGCGGTTCCGGCGGATGTGGAACTTCTACCTCACCTCCTGCGCCGGGGCGTTTCACGGCGGTATCTGCGACGTGGTGCAACTGACCGTGACCCGGCCGCAGCTGGCCGTGGCACCCGTGCCCGCGCGGCCCTGATGCCCAATGCCGCCAGGCTCTTTGCTGCGCTGATCTTTGCCGCGACCGGGGCCGGGGTGGCCCATGTGCTGAACCTGGTGCAGTTCGGCCTGATCGTCTGGGCGCTATGCGGGCTGATCGTGGGCTGGTCGGTGATGGGCTCGCTGGCCGGGCGGGGCTATCGGGCGGCGGTCGGATACGGGCTGCGCACCTCGGTCACGGTGGTCTTCTGGGCGATGCTGATCCTGTCCATGCGTGAGATGATCCGCCGCGCCTGGCTGCGCCAGTATGGCGATCCGTTCGAGGCGATCGTGGCGATCTTCGAGATCATCCTGGTGGACGGGCGCGACCTGATCGCTGCGGAACCGCTGGCGGTGCTGGTGGTGGGCGGGATAGTCGGCGGCCTCGTGTCGGAATTCGCGGGGCGGCGCTGGCGGTGACGGCCTTCTTTTTCTACGGGACGCTGTGTCATCCGCCGCTGCTGGAAAGGGTGCTGGGCCGGTCCGTCGCCACGCGGCCCGCGCATCTGCCCGATCATGCGGTCCACTGGGCGGCGGGCGAAAGCTTTCCGGTGATCCTGCCACGCCCCGGCGCCGCGGCCGAGGGGGTGCTGGCCGATGATCTGAGCGATGACGACATCGCCCGGCTGGATTTCTACGAGGGCGGCTTTGGCTATGCGACGCGGCAGGTCACGGTGCAGACGGGTGACGGCGCGGCGGATGCGCGGGTCTATTTCTGCCCGCCCGACCGCTGGACGCCCGGCGATCCCTGGTCGCTGGCGGACTGGGTCTCGCGCTGGGCGCCCGTGGTGCTGTCGGCGGCGGGCGATTTCATGGCCGCCTTCGGCCACCACGGCGCGGCGGCCACCAGCGCGCGCTATCCGATGCTGCTGGCCCGCGCGGCCTCTCGCCTACGTGCGCAGGCGGGCGGGCCGGCTGACCTGCGTCGCCGCGCCGCACCGGGCGACGTGACGCTGCACGACCGGCAGACGCCCTACGCCAATTTCTTCGCGGTCGAGGATCTGGACCTCTCGCACCGCCGCTTCGACGGCGGGGTGGAGCGGGTGTCGCGCGCCATACTGATCACCGCCGATGCCGCCACCGTGCTGCCCTACGACCCCGCGCGCGACCGGGTGCTGGTGGTCGAACAGTTCCGACCCGGCGCCTACGCCCGCGGCGATGCCCAGCCCTGGATCCTGGAACCCGTCGCCGGCCGCGTCGATCCCGGCGAGTCGCCCGAGGATGCCGCTCGGCGCGAGGCGCTGGAAGAGGCGGGACTTGCCATCGGCGCGTTGCATCCGATCCCCGGCCACTACCCCTCTCCCGGCACGATCAGCGAATTTCTCTACAGCTACATCGGTCTTGCCGACCTGCCGGATGAAGCCGCGGGCCTTGGCGGCCTGGGACACGAGGGCGAGGATATCCGCGCCCATGTGATCGGCTTCGACCGGCTGATGGCTCTGGTGCGCACGGGCGAGGCGTGCAACGGCCCGCTGCTCCTCTCGGCACTGTGGCTCTCGACCCTGCGCGACGGGCTGCGCCGCGACGCCGGCTTCGCTTGAGTTCCGCGCGCCGCCTGCCTATCAGGGGGCAGGCGAAACGGGGGGTGCTGCCCATGCGTATCTATAGCGATCTTGCCGATGCGGTCGGCCACACGCCGCTGATCCGGCTGACCCGGGCCAGCGAGATGACGGGCTGCGAAATCCTCGGCAAGGCGGAGTTTCTGAACCCCGGCCAGTCGGTGAAGGACCGCGCCGCGCTCTACATCATCCGCGACGCGGTGGCGAAGGGGCAACTGGCCCCCGGCGGCACCATCGTCGAGGGCACGGCGGGCAACACCGGCATCGGGCTGGCACTGGTCGGCGCGAGCATGGGCTTCCGCACGGTGATCGTCATCCCAGAGACGCAGAGCCAGGAAAAGAAGGACATGCTGCGGCTCGCGGGGGCCGAACTGGTGCAGGTGCCGGCGGCGCCCTATCGCAACCCCAACAACTACGTCCGCTATTCCGGACGTCTGGCTGCTGAACTGGCGCAGACCGAACCGAACGGCGCGATCTGGGCCAACCAGTTCGACAACGTGGCCAACCGTCAGGCGCATGTGGAGACGACGGGGCCGGAGATCTGGGAACAGACCGGCGGCAAGGTCGATGGCTTCGTCTGCGCGGTCGGATCGGGTGGCACACTGGCGGGCGTGGCCCAGGCGCTGCAGCCAAAGGGCGTGAAGATCGGCCTTGCCGACCCGCACGGCGCAGCGCTCTACAGCTACTACACCAGCGGAGAGTTGAAGGCCGAGGGCGATTCGATCACCGAGGGCATCGGGCAGGGGCGGATCACCGCAAACCTCGAAGGTCTCACCCCCGATTTCGCCTATCGCATCCCCGATGCCGAGGCGCTGCCCATCGTCTTTGACCTGCTGACCGAAGAGGGGCTGTGCATGGGCGGCTCCACCGGCATCAACGTCGCCGGTGCGATCCGCATGGCGCGTGACCTCGGCCCCGGCCACACCATCGTCACCATCCTGTGCGACTATGGCAACCGCTACCAGTCCAAGCTGTTCAACCCGGAATTCCTGCGCGGCAAGGGCCTTCCGGTGCCGGGCTGGCTGGATACCGCACCGCGCGACCTGCCGTCGGTGTTCGAGGACTGATGTTCGCCGCCGCGCGCCATATGCTGGCCGCGGTGCTGTTCGCCGTGACTGCGCTGGCGCTGGCGGATCCGGCGGCAGCGCAGAACTTCTACACCCCCGCCCCGCCTGCCCAAAGCCAGAGCGACGCGCCCGACTATGTCGCCTGGAACCGCATTGCCACCCGCGCCGAGGGCCTGATCGCGGATGGCCGCGCCACGAACCTCTCGCTGGAACAGATGCGCGCCCAAGTGGCGGAATGGCGTTCGCGCTTCCTGAGCGCGCAGCAGGCGAACCAGTCCCGCATCGGCACCCTGCGCGACCAGATCTCGGCCCTTGGCGCCGCCCCGGCCGAGGGCGAGAGCGAACCGACCGAGATTGCCGAGCGCCGCAGCGCGCTTGGCGCGGAACTCGCCCGCCTGCAGGCCCCCGCCATCGCCGCCGACGAGGCGCACCGCCGCGCCGACGGCCTGATCCGAGAGATCGACCGCATCCTGCGCGAACGGCAGGCCGATGCGCTGCTGCAGCTTTGGCCCGCGCCGGTCAACCCGGCGAACTGGCCCGCCGCGGCTTCCGCGCTCAACCGCACCGCCGCCGGGTTGGTGTCAGAGGTGCAGAGCGCCTGGGGCCGGCCCGGCAGTCAGGAACAACTGCGCGAGAACCTGCCCAAGATCCTCGCGCTGCTGCTGATTTCCGGGCTGCTGATCCTGCGCGGCCGGCGCTGGATCGAGAACCGCGCCCAGTATCTGCGGGAAAGCGCCACCGCCCGCGGGCGCAAGGTCTACGGGTTTCTGGCCTCGACCGGGCAGGTGCTGCTGCCGCTCGCCGGGATCTATGCCTTGGCAGAGGCGCTGCGATCCACCGGCATGGTGGGGTTGCAGGGCGACGTGCTGGTGTCGGCGCTGCCGCAGGTCGGGTTTGCCGTCTATTCCGCGCGCTGGCTTGCCACTCGGATCTTCCCTAAGGGCGACCAGCACGACGCGCCGCTTTCCCTGCCATCGCAGCGCCAGCGCGAGGGGCGCTTTCACACCGGCGCGCTGGGCGCGCTGGTCGGCATCGAGATCCTGCTCCGCGCGGTCGTCGTCCCGGTAGAGAATGTCGAGGCCGCAACCGCCGTCATCGCCTTTCCGCTGCTGGCGCTGGCCGGGCTGCTGCTGTTCCGCATCGGCCAGTTGATGCGCCTTCATGTGGCCGGCGACACCCAGCCGGGCGAACAGGCGGGCTTTCGCAACCGCATCTTGCTGGGGATCGGCACCGCGGCCATGGTCATCGGCACCGTGGCCCCGGCGCTGGCGGCCGTGGGCTATGTCACCGCCGCCATCGCCGCGGTCTATCCGGCGGTGCTGTCGCTGGGGCTGATCGCGCTGCTGATCGTGCTGCAACGGCTGGTGGGTGATCTCTATGCGCTGCTGACCGGGCAGGGCGAGGATGCCGAGGACGGGCTGGTGCCGGTGCTGATCGGCTTCTCGCTGGTCATCGCGGCGCTGCCGCTCTTCGCGCTGATGTGGGGCGCGCGGACCACCGATCTGTGGGAGGTATGGGCGCGATTCCGCGAAGGCTTCACCATCGGCGACACACGCTGGTCGCCCACCGATTTCCTGGCCTTCGTGGTGATCTTCGCGCTGGGCTACATGGTGACGAAGCTGGTGCAGGGCGCGCTGCAATCCACCGTGCTGCCCAAGACGAGGATCGAGGCCGGCGGCCAGAAATCCATCGTCTCGGGCGTTGGCTACCTCGGCATCTTCCTGGCTGCGCTGGTGGCGATCACCTCCACCGGGCTGGATCTCTCATCGCTCGCCATCGTTGCCGGTGCGCTGTCGGTCGGTATCGGCTTCGGGCTCCAGAACATCGTGTCCAACTTCATCTCCGGCATCATCCTGCTGGTGGAGCGCCCGGTGGCCGAGGGCGACTGGATCGAGGTCGGCGGCACGATGGGCCGGGTGCGCGCCATCTCCGTCCGCTCCACCGTGATCGAGACCTTTGACCGCACCGATGTCATCGTGCCCAATTCCGACCTGATCTCGGGCATGGTCACCAACTACACCCGCTTCAGCCTGACCGGGCGTCTGATCCTGCCGGTGGGCGTGGGCTATGGCAGCGACACCCGGCTGGTCGAGAAGATCCTGCGCGAGGTGGCCGAGGATCAGCCGCTCGTCGTGCTGAACCCCGCGCCCGCGGTCCTGTTCTCGCGGTTCGGCGCCGATGCGCTGGAATTCGAGGTTCGGGTGATCCTGCGCGACGTGAACTTCAAGCTGTCGGTGCAGTCTGACATGCTGCACGAGATCACGCGCCGCTTCCGCGAGGCCGGGATCGAGATCCCCTTTGCCCAGCGCGACATATGGCTGCGAAACCCCGAGGCGCTGACGGGCCAGCCCGCGCCCGAGCAGCCCGCCCCCGCGCCCGGCACGGCTGCCGCCACCGGTGCTGCGGCGGCGGCAGCGGTGGTCGGCACCGCAGCCGTCGCCGCGGAGCACATGACCGAGGAGGACCTGTCCGACCCCACCGATGATGGTGACGGGGATGGCGACGGGGACGAGATGCAGTGAAACCTTCTCGGGGCGCCTTCTATAGCGCCGCCTGATCGGCGCCTGCGCGCCCGCACCTCGGTCTCGGTTAACACTTCGTTCATGCTTGCGGCAAATTTTCCTTAATTCATCCCCAATCCCGCCGGGTTTCCTTCGTAGCTTCGCCAAGATCCAGAAGGTCCGGCGCCGTGCCGGTATGGGGGGCGAATGGCCGCTGACACCTGCATCGCATGCTCGGATAACGAACTTGCCAAGCTTCTCACCGCCCACGCCGCTGCCGAGGCGCGGCAGGGTCGCCTGGTTCGTTTGCGTGACCGCGCCATCCGTCTGGCGATGCTGCGCGCCGAACGTCGCGCGCTGGCGGAATCCGACAGCCTGATCGACGCGCTGCTAGCCGACCGCGCCTGCACTGGACCCATGCCCTCGCAGCCCGTGCCGCTGCCACCCGGATTCTCGGATTTCCGCCGCGCGATGTCGCTGCTGCACCGCACGGGCCAGGCCGACCGCCCCGTTGCCGCCCGCCGAGTCGCCGGCGCCCTCTCGCCGCGCGACGCCGCGCGGGTCGAGGCGCTGGAAGCCGCCGCCGCCCATGCCGCCGACAGGCTGTCGATGATCGAGGGGCAGGCGCTGGAGACACCCCCGGCGACGGCACGCGAGGCGACGGCCAAGCTTCGCTTCCTCTCGGCCCTGATGCTGGCCGGTGGCCCGGTGGAGGTCGACTACTTCGCCTGGCTGGTGGACGAATGCGCGCGCGTGATCGAGGCGGGGCAGGGATAGTCGCGCGGCGACGTATCCCGTCGAGCAAAACCTCCCGCTTCCGGCAAGCCATTGCAGGAAAACCAGTTCGTAGCCGTCCCGGCGGCGTGCGCATCAACGTATGCACGTGATGTGCACGCCGGATGCACGTGAATCATACGTGGGATTCCGCCGTGTCAGACCCGCTTCACCAGCCGGATCAGCACCAGCAGGATCACCGCGCCAAGGGTCGCATGGATGATCGCCGCGAAGATGCCGCCCCCCGGAATGAAGCCGATCACCGGCAGGATCATCCCGGCAAGGAACGCCCCCACGACGCCCACGACCATGTTGCCCAGCAGACCGAACCCGCCGCCCGTCACGATCTTTCCGGCCAGCCACCCGGCCACCAGACCGACCAGCAGCATCACCAGCAGACTTTCGATTCCCATAGCCCGGCCCCCGTTCAGCATGTTGTCGGCCACAACCTAGCACTCACCGAAACCCTTGACCAGAAATGCGAAAACCCGGCGCGTGCGCCGGGTTCCGCCTTGGGTCGCAATGGGTTCTGCCTACTGGCCGGTGCGCACGCGGGTCCACAGCCGGGTGATGATCCGGTCGGTCTGCGGCCCGTAGGTCGGCGCCGAAAACAGGCCTGCCAGCACCTCCTCGGGCGGGTAGATGTCGGGGTCGGTGGCGATCTCTTCGTCGATGAATTCCAGCGAGGCCGGCACCGCGTTGGGGTAATAGACGTAGTTCGTGATGTCGGCCATGATCTCTGGCTGCAGCACGAAATTGATGAAGGCATGCGCCCCCTCGGGGTTCGGCGCATCGACCGGAATCGCCAGCATGTCGAACCAGATCAGCGTCCCCTCCGTGGGGATCGAATAGCCAACATCGACGCCCGTCCCCGCCGCCTCGGCCCGGTCCATCGCGATGAACACGTCGCCCGACCAGCCGATCGACACGCAGACCTCGCCATTCGCAAGGTCCGAGATGTATTGCGAGGAGTGGAAGTAGCGCACATGGGGCCGGATCGCCTCGATCACAGCCGCGGCTTCCTCCAACTCGCCCTCATCGGTGCTGAGCGGGGAATAACCCAGGTAGTTCAGCGTGATGGGCAGGATCTCGGTCGGGCTGTCGAGGATCGTGATGCCGCAATCGGCCAGTTGCGCAGCGTTCTCGGGATCGAAGATCAGATCCCAGCTGTCAACTGGCGCATCCTCGCCCAGCCGCGATTCCACCGCCTCGACATTGTAGCCGATGCCGTTGGTGCCCCACATGTAGATCACGGCATGGGCATTGTCTTCATCATAGCCCGCCGCGCGCGCCATCAGTTCGGGGTCAAGCCCGGCCGCATTCGGCAACTGGTCATAGTCGAGCGGTGCATAGACCCCTGCAGCGATCTGGCGGCGCAGGAAGCTGGAGGTGGGCACGACGACATCGTAGCCGGAGCTTCCGGCCAGCAGCTTCGCCTCCAGCACCTCGTTGCTGTCGTAGACGTCATAGACGACGCGGATGCCCGTCTCGGCCTCGAACTTGGCGATGGTGTCGTCGGCGATATAGTCCGACCAGTTGTAGACGTTCACGACGCCCTGGGCCATCGCGGGTGCAGCCAGCGTCGTCGCAGCAAGCGCGACGATGAGTTTCTGTCTCATGTTGTTCTCCCGTGGACTAGTCCTTTACCGATAGCCTAGCCGGTCAGAAATCCGCCGTAAACTGCAGGTGATCAAATTGCAGGCGGACACGGCCGCTGCCCGCAAATGCGGCGGAATTCGGGGCTCAGCGCCTGTCGCGGCGCATCGCGCGGCTCATCTGCCACATCGCGATCCCGACACCCAGCGCCACCAGCCCGATGATGATCGTAGCCAGCGCGTTGACGTCCGGGCTGACGCCGAGCCGCACCTTGGAGAAGATGACCATCGGCAGGGTCGATGCGCCGGGGCCGGTCACGAAGCTGGCGATCACCAGATCGTCGAGCGAGAGCGTGAAGGCCAGCAGCCAGCCCGCGATCAGCGCCGGCGAGATGATCGGCAGCGTGATGTCGAAGAACACCCGCACCGGCCGCGCGCCAAGATCCTGCGCGGCCTCCTCGACGCTTTGATCCATGCCGGCCAGCCGGGACTGCACCACGACGGCGACGAAGGCCATGCAGAAGGTGATATGGGCGATGATGATCGTGGTCATGCCGCGCCCGGCGGGCCAGCCGATCAACTGTTCCAGACCGACAAACAGCAAGAGCAACGACAGGCCGGTGATGACCTCCGGCATGACCAGCGGCGCGGTCGCCATCCCGGTCAGCAGCGCGCGACTGCGGAACCGGCCAAAGCGCATCAGCACATAGGCCGCCAGCGTTCCCAGCGCGACAGCCACGGTCGCGCTGACAAAGGCCACCTTCAGGCTGATCCAGGCCGCGCCTAGAATTTGCGGATCACGCAGCAGCTCGCCGTACCAGCGGGTCGAGAAACCGCCCCAGACCGTGACCAGCCGGCTTTCGTTGAAGCTGAACACGATCAGCGAAATGATCGGCGCATAAAGGAATATGAAGCCGAGCGTGGCGACGACCGGCAGGAACCAGCCGCGCCTCATCGGTTCGCCTCCTCTGCCCGCGCCTGCGCCCCGCGCAGCATCATGATCGGGATTACCAGCACGACCAGCATGGCGATGGCCACGGCCGAGGCGACCGGCCAGTCGCGGTTGCTGAAGAACTCGTTCCACAACACCCGGCCGATCATCAGCGTATCCGGCCCGCCCAGCAGTTCCGGGATCACGAACTCACCGATGGCCGGCACGAAGACCAGCATGAACCCGGCGATCACGCCCGACATCGAGAGCGGCAGGGTGACGTAGAAGAATGTCGCGATCGGCTTGCCGCCCAGATCGGCCGACGCCTCCAGCAGCGAGTCGTCGAGCTTCACGAGGTTGGCGTAGAGCGGCAGGATCATGAACGGCAGGTAGGTGTAGACGATGCCGATATAGACCGCGAAATTGGTCTGCAGCATCACGATGGGCGTGTCGATGATCCCCGCCCAGATCAGGAAGTTGTTGATCACCCCGTTCGACCGCAGAAAGCCCTGCCACGCATAGACCCGCAACAGGAACGAGGTCCAGAAGGGCAGGATCACCAGCGTCAGCAGGAACGTGCGGCGCGGCTCCGGGCTACGGGCGATGTAATAGGCGATGGGATAGCCGATCAGCAGCGCGGCAGTGGCCGAGATGAAGGCGACGCGGATCGAGAACAGATAGGCATTGGTGTAAAGCGCGTCGTTCCACAGATAGGCATAGTTCTCGAGATTGATGTTCAGCGTGACCCGCAGACCGTCCCATTCGGCCAGCGGCGCATAGGGTGGGCGGGCGATCAGCGCCTCGGACAGGCTGATCTTGGCCACCACCAGAAACGGGATCAGGAAGAAGACGAGAAGCCACAGGAAAGGCACCGCGATCACCAGCGCCCGGCCATCGAGGCCACGCCGGCGCAGCCAGTTGGCGGTCCAGCGCAGCGGCGGGGTGCTCTCGATCACCCGCATCATGACGTGAGCACCACCCCAGACGTGTCGCCCCAGCTGACCCAGACCTCATCATCCCAGGTGAGAGCCTCGCGGTCCTGCCGTGACAGGTTTGCTCGGGTCGCGCTGATCACCTTTCCGGTTGTCAGCCGGACGCGATAGATCGACAGGCTGCCCATATAGGCAACCTCCTCCACGGTCCCGCGCACCAGGTTCTGCGTGCCCTCGGGCCGCTCTCGGCTCAGCCGAACCTTCTCGGGGCGGATCGCAAACCACATCTGCTGGTTCAGGGTGCAGGAAACGCCGTGGCCGATATGGATCTCGCCACCGGCCTCGGGCGCATCAAGCCTGATGTAGTCGGGCTCATCCACGCTGACCCGGCCCTCGAACATGTTCACAGAGCCGATGAAATCGGCCACGAACCGGCTGTTCGGATGCTCGTAGATCTCGGGCGGCTCGCCCACCTGCACGATCTCGCCCGCATCCATGACGCCGATCCGCGTGGCCAGAGTCATAGCCTCTTCCTGGTCGTGGGTGACGACGATGAAGGTGATGCCCAGCGTCTCCTGGATGCGCAGAAGCTCGAACTGCGTCTCCTCGCGCAGCTTCTTGTCCAGCGCGCCCAGCGGCTCGTCCAGCAGTAGCAGCTTGGGCTGTTTCACCAGGCTGCGCGCCAGCGCCACGCGCTGCCGCTGGCCGCCCGACAGCTGATGCGGCTTACGCTTGGCGAACTGCGACAGCTGCACCAGCTTCAGCATCTCGGCCACCCGCTCCATCGCCTGCGCCTTCTTCATCCCGCCGCGCAGCAGGCCATAGGCGATGTTGGCCTCCACCGTCATGTGCGGGAACAGCGCATAGGACTGGAACATCATGTTCGTCGGCCGGTCATAGGGCGGGATCACCGACATGTCCTGTCCATCGATCTCGATCCGTCCCTCGGTCGGGATCTCGAACCCTGCCAGCATCCGCAGCAGGGTTGACTTGCCGCAGCCCGACCCCCCCAGCAGGCAGAACAACTCGCCCTTGTAGATGTCCAGGCTGACGTCGTTGACGGCGGTGAAGTCGCCGAACTTCTTGGTGACCTTGTGGATGCGCACGAAGGGCCGGGCATCCGCCGCAAGCCATGGCTTCGTCTCGGCGGCGGGCTTTGGCTGCGACATGATGGCTCCGCAAAAAGGTGGCCCCGGCGGGCCAGGCCCCCGCATGGGGATGAGACTATGCAAGCGCGCGGAATCGTGTCAACGGCAAGCTTCAGGCTGGAGAAAGCCGGCGGGGTGCCGGTTTCGACTTGTTGTTGCTTACTGTCCTTCCACCACTATATATGACTAGATACAATATAGATGGCTAGGTTTGGTCGATGACCCGCTTCTCTGTCCCGATCGCCGAGCAGATCTGGGACATGAAATACCGGCTGAAGGCCGCGGACGGCACGCCCATCGACGGCACGGTCGAGGATACGTGGCGCCGCATCGCCCGCGCGCTGGCCGCGCAGGAAACGGACCCCGCCGCGTGGGAGGATCGCTTCTACCACGCGCTGGAGGATTTTCGCTACCTGCCCGCCGGCCGGATCATGGCGGGCGCGGGCACGGATCGCAGCGTGACGCTGTTCAACTGCTTCGTGATGGGCACGATCCCCGACAGCATGGCCGGCATCTTCGAGATGCTGAAGGAGGCCGCGCTGACCATGCAGCAGGGCGGCGGCATCGGCTACGACTTCTCGACCATCCGCCCGCGCGGGGCCGAGGTGCGCGGCGTCGCCGCCGACGCCTCTGGGCCACTGTCGTTCATGGACGTCTGGGACGCGATGTGCCGCACCATCATGTCCGCCGGCAGCCGCCGCGGCGCGATGATGGCGACGATGCGCTGCGACCATCCGGATATCGAGGCGTTCATCGAGGCAAAGCAGGATCCCGCGCGGCTGCGGATGTTCAACCTCTCGGTCCTGATCACCGACCCGTTCATGGCGGCAGTCAAGGATGACGGCCCGTGGGAGCTGCTGTTCGACCGCAAGGTCTACCGCACCGTGCAGGCGCGCGACCTGTGGAACCGGATCATGCGCGCCACATACGACTATGCCGAGCCGGGGGTTATCTTCATCGACCGGATCAATGCCGCGAACAACCTGAACTATGTCGAGACGATAGCGGCCACCAACCCCTGCGGCGAGCAACCCCTGCCGCCCTATGGCGCCTGCCTGCTAGGGTCGATCAACCTGGCAAAGCTGGTCACCGACCCGTTCGATTCGACGGCGCAGCTCGACCCCGCCGCGCTGGACGACCTTGTTCGCGTCGCCGTGCGGATGATGGACAATGTGGTGGATGCCAGCCGCTTCCCCCTGCCGCAGCAACTGGCCGAGGCGCAGGCCAAGCGCCGCATCGGGCTGGGCGTCACCGGCCTCGCCGACGCGCTCCTGATGCTGGGCCTGCGCTATGGGTCCGAGGCGGCGGCGAGTCAGACCGAAGACTGGATGCGCCAGATCGCGCGGGCGGCCTATCTTGCCTCGGTCGATCTGGCCAAGGAAAAGGGGGCTTTTCCCCTGTTCGACGCCGAGAAATTCCTCGCCTCTGGCACCATGCGCACAATGGACGCCGACGTTCACGATGCGATCCGCACCCACGGCATCCGCAATGCGCTGCTGACCTCCATCGCCCCCACCGGCACGATCAGCCTGCTTGCGGGCAATGTCTCGTCGGGGATCGAGCCGGTCTTTGCCTATGCCTATACCCGCAAGGTTCTGCAGCCCGACGGCAGCCGGACCGAGGAAGAGGTGGTGGATCATGCCGTGGCGCTCTGGCGCAAGCTAAAGGGCGATGCGCCGCTGCCCGATCACTTCGTCAACGCCCAGACTCTGGCCCCGCTCGACCATGTGCGGATGCAGGCGGCGGCGCAGAAATGGGTGGATTCGTCGATCTCCAAGACCATCAACTGCCCCGAGGATATCAGCTTCGAGGACTTCAAGGATGTCTACCTCGCCGCCTGGGATTCGGGCTGCAAGGGCTGCACCACCTATCGGCCGAACGAGGTGACGGGGTCGGTTCTGGCGGTGTCCGAGACCGCCGATACCGCACCCGGCGAGGCGCATGAGCAACAGGCGCCCGTGTCCGACGGCGAGGTGGTCTATCTCTCCGAACCGCTCGACCGGCCCGCCGCGCTGGAAGGGCAGACCTACAAGGTCAAGTGGCCCGACAGCGAGCACGCGCTCTACATCACCATCAACGACATCATCATTGCCGGCCACCGCCGCCCGTTCGAGGTCTTCATCAACTCCAAGAACATGGAGCATTTCGCTTGGACCGTGGCGCTGACCCGGATGATCTCGGCCGTGTTCCGGCGCGGCGGCGATGTGTCTTTTGTGGTCGAGGAGTTGAAGGCCGTCTTCGACCCGCGCGGCGGGGCATGGATGAACGGGAAATACATCCCCTCGATCCTGGCCGCGATCGGCGGCGTGATCGAACGCCACCTGGTCGCGATCGGCTTCATCGACGGTGAGGGGCTGGGGCTGAAGACGGACCCCAAGGCACGGGTGGCAGTCATGGGCGGGCGCGGCCCGTCCTGCCCGGCCTGCGGAGCGTTCGACATGCGTATGATCGAGGGGTGTATGACCTGCGGCGCCTGCGGCCATTCGAAATGTGCTTGAGCGGATACGCGAGGCTTTTTGTCAGTTGTCAGATGATTTCGGACATAGTGTCTGTGCGGCTACAAAGCGCTCGACATACCAGTGAGGAAAGCCGCGAGATGTGCCCGCACTGGGCAATAAGGATATCGCCCGTCGGGCAGTTTGAGTAGCAGGGTCGGCGCCACCTCACTGGCGCCGAAGGTGTCAATTGGGCAAGCTCAGGCTCACCATCTCCCTACCTGCGTCTGCCTCACTGGTGGTTCGCTTCCCATCGATGTAAGCTCTGTGAACCAATCCATGCGTTGGAGTCGATCTCTGCGCGCACACCACCAGCCACGCGCTTTCTTGCACGCCCGGCATGCGTCTTAGTGCGACCGATCAAGAAGATGCCCACGGCATCTCTGCGATCGAGCTGTTCAGGGCAAGCATCGCCGACATCGCCCTACGCGCGCGTTCCGGGTCGCGGGCTGCGATTGCCTGTGCCACAGCAAGATGACCTTCGCGGCTGACCTTCTCGTTCTTCGGGTTGACGACCCCGAACTCGTAGGAAACGCGCAGCATGGTCAGGATGATCTGCCGCATCTGGCGCATTACCGTGTTCTGGGTCATGTCCAGCAGCGTTACGTGAAACTGGCAGTCGGCCGAGAAAAGCCGTTCGACGTCTACCTGAGCGGGATGAATGGCATTCGCCGCTTCTAGAAGCGTGCGCACCTGTTCTGCTGTTCCCCGGCGAGCGGCGAGCGCGGCCGCCGCGGGTTCAAGGATTGTGCGTAGTTCCGTCGTTTCGGCGAATATACGCTTCAGGCGGGGATGCAGCGGATCATGCCACGACACGACATCCCCATCGATCAGGTTCCACTCCTCGATCGGTCGGACGCGTGTCCCGTAGCGCCGTGCGGTGCGCACCAGGCCCTTGCCCGAAAGAACCTTTACCGCGTCACGCACCGTGGCCCGACTGACACCCAGCGATTGCGCGAGTTCTTCCTCAGTCGGCATGACGGTGCCCTGAGGGTAGATATCGTTCGTGATGCGCTGCCCCAGGATCTCGACCGCCTGCCTCGCCGCTCCCTTGGGCAGGGACGACATGAAGTCCGGCGGAAACATGAGATCCAGATTCCGACGGGGTAGCGTGTCTGCCGTCGTTTCCTTGCTGCCCAAGAGCCAATTCCTCTTTACATCTGATCTAAAAGTGACACTCTACATCGCATGTAGAGCCATATGGCCTACTCTGGCACCGGTCGGCGGGAAGCATCAAGACCCCGCGCTACGGTGCCAGCCTAATGGAGGAGGACCCCATGAACATGAAGTATGCAATCTATGCGGCTGCCATGATGGCTGCGTCCGTTGTTGTCGGGGCATCCGAGGCGGATGCCATGGAGATCAAGTTCGGAATTGGCATGCCCGAAGGAGATTCTCCTGAGTACCAGGCTCTTGTCCGATTCAAGGAGTATGTTGAATTCAAGACCAACGGCGAGATCACCGTTCGGCTGTTCCCCAACAATCAGTTGGGCGGTGAACGTGAGATGATCGAGATGGTCCAGCAGGGCAGTCTGGAACTCAGCCTGCCGGCGGATGGCGCGATGGCGGGCTTCTATCCGCCGATGCAGGTCTGGTCGATCCCCTATCTCTTCGAATCTGCGCCTGTCGCTTGGAAGGTGCTGGAAAGCGATTTCGCGGATCGGATGAAGGACGATATCCTTGCTACGACCGGCATCCGGGCGCTGGCCTTCTCGCAGAACGGTTTCCGGTCCTTCACCAACAACGTCCGTCCGCTGGTCAATCCCGATGACATGGCCGGATTGAAGATCCGCACCATGGAAAGCCCCGTCTACATGGAGATGGTCAACTCCCTCGGTGCGACTGCCGTCCCGATCAGCGGCGCCGAGGTGGTGATGGCCCTGCGGCAGGGTGTAGTCGACGGTCAGGAGAACCCACCCGCAGTGGTCTACACCGGTGGGCATGGCGAGGTGCAGAAATACTATACGCTCAACGAACATACCTTTGGCCTCCACATCATCATCGCGAACGATGACTGGTTCAACTCGCTGGAATCAGGGCATCAACAGGTCATTCAGGACGCTGCGCAGCTGATGGCTTGGACCGAGAACCTGCTGAAGACTGAAGGTGACTGGCGCTACAGCAGGCGGCTGGCCGAAGAACTGGGAATGGAGATCCACGTCTCGACGCCTGAGGAAAAGGCAGCCTTCAAGGCCGTTGCGCAACCGCCGGTACTGGAGTTCATCAGAAGCCAGGTAGGCGATGCACTCGTCGACGAACTGGTGGCGACGGTCGACGAAGCCAAGGCCGAACTCTACGGTCAATAGGCTGCTCGCGCTGCGGTCCAAACATTCCATTCGTGTGCGGGCCACAGCACACTCTTCCTGATTGATCGAACGCACTTCGGAGAGGTGTCGAAGATGACGCGTGCCGCGACCGTGGCAGCTCGGCTTTTGGCCCGCAGTACAGAGATTGCGGCGGCGCTGCTTATGATAGTTGTCACGATCCTAAACCTGACGCAGGTCGGCGGGCGCTACCTGTTCAGCACCGGGTTCAGTTGGACCGAAGAGGTGATGCGCTATTCGATGATATGGCTGATGATGCTGGGCAGCGTCGCCTGTATCTTCCGCGCAGAGCACATGGGCATCGAGACGCTGGAGGCCTTGGTTCGCCCCATCTTCGCGCGATATGTAAAGTCTGCCGTCTACTCGGTCGCGGCAATCTTCTGCATCGTGATCCTGTTCTACAGCTATCCGCTCGCCCTGCGGAATGCTGCACAGATCGCCCCGGCTTCGGGGATCCCCATGGTTTACCCATACGCGGCGCTGCCGGTCGGGGCGGCGCTGATGCTGGTGCAGATCGCGCTGAGCTGGATTGCCGGGTTTGAACAGGATCGGGAAACGGGACTCCCGTCTGCTGGTGTCGGGCCGGCTGCCGGAAAGGAAGGCAGGTAATGCTGATCGTCGCTTGCCTGGGTCTTTTTCTGCTGTTCGTTGGCGTTCCCGTCGCATTTGCGCTGGGTCTTGCGGGGGTCGCCGGTGTCTGGATTGCCGGCATCCCGATGAGCGTCGTCGCGACCCGGCTCTTCACCGGCGTGGACAGCTTCGTTTTCCTTGCAGTTCCGTTCTACATCCTCGCCGCCGAGATCATGGGGCAAGGCGGCATCACGACCCGCCTGATTGCGATTGGCTCTGCCCTTACAAGCTGGCTGCGCGGCGGAACGGCCTTCGCCAATATCGGGACGTCCGTGCTCTTCGCCGGTATCTCGGGATCCGCCGTGGCCGACGCCGCTGCACTGGGACGCGTCTTCATCAACGAGATGCCGAAAGAAGGCTATACGCGCGAGTATGCCTCGGCTGTAACTGCCGCATCCTCTATCGTGGGGCCGATCATCCCGCCGTCTGGTCTTGCCATTATCATGGCCGCGGTGACGGGGCTTTCGGTGATCGACCTGTTTCTGGCGGGTATTCTGCCGGGACTTCTGGTCGCGGGCGCCTGCGCCGGGGTGGTCGCCTTCGACGCCCTGCGTCGCCGCGTGCCCAAGCCAAAGCGCGCCGACTTTACGAAAGACGGGCTTGGTCGCATGCTGCTGGAGACAGTCGCGGTTCTGACCCTTCCGGTCATCATCATCGGCGGCATGCTCGCAGGCATCTATACCGCCACGGAAGGTGGCGGTATTGCGGTCGCCTATGCGATCTTCCTGTCGGTTGTCGTGTTCCGGGCGATGACGCTTCGGGGGTTGTGGCTTGCCTTCGTGCGGGCGGCGCGCACCTCGGCAAGCATTTATCTTCTGGTTGCCGCGGCCACGATCCTTTCCTACGCCCTCAATATCCTGGGCATTTCATCATGGGTCGCGGCAACCGCCAGCCATTTCCAGGATAATCCGATACTGTTCCTTTTCGCGGTGGCGGGTCTGATGCTCGTGCTTGGGACATTTCTTGATATCGGCGCGGCGATCCTGATCTTTGCCCCTCTCATCATGCCCATGGTCTATCAGTTGGGCATCGACCCGATGCAGGCCTGCATGGTTATCATGCTGACGCTGGCGATGGGTCTGCTGACGCCGCCGGTCGGTGTCGTGCTCTTCGTTATTATGCGCGTCGGAAACGTGCGTATGCTGCCGCTGATCCGTGCCATCGCACCCTTCCTGTTGGCGCAGCTTTGCGCCATTGCGCTGATCTGTCTGATTCCGGGCATTTCAAACTTCCTGCCGAACCTTCTGAACTGACAGCTGACCAAGGCAAACGAGACGAATGAAAATCACCGGCATCGAAACCGTCGTCGTGAACGCGATCCACCGCAACTGGGTGTTCGTGAAGGTTCTGACAGACCAACCCGGTCTTTACGGCTGGGGCGAGGCGACACTGGAATGGAAGACCCGCGCCGTGCTTGGGGCCATCGCAGATCTTGAACAGTTCGTCGTGGGCGAGGATCCGCACCGGATTGAACACATCTTTGCCAAGATGACGAAGCTCAGCTTCTGGCCATTGGGGTCCATTGGTCTCACCGCCGTTTCGGCAATTGATCAGGCCCTGTGGGACATCAAGGCAAAGGATTTCGGCGTTCCGGTCTGGCAACTGCTTGGGGGACGGGTTCGTGACCGGGTTCGCGTCTACACGCATCTACGCCGGGCAAAGATCGGCGCACAGGTCGGCATTGAGGATATCGGGGCGTTCTGTGCTGCGGTCGAAGAAACCGTGGCGATGGGCTACAACGCCGTGAAGCTCGGCTTTGTGCCCTACTGCGCGCACGAGGCATCGGTGTCTGATCTTCTGCATATAGAAAAGACGGCTGCTGCTGTCCGCGATCGCGTCGGGCCGGACGTGGCCATCATGACCGATTTCCACGGTCGCCCGGTCTCTCCCGATGTTGCGCGGGCCTTCATCGACGTCATTGCGCCGATCCGGCCGCTTTTCGTGGAAGAGCCGATCCAGCCGGGCAATGCCGCCACCATGGCGAGGCTTGCGCGGCAGGTGGCCTGTCCCTTGGCCACGGGAGAGCGGCTTTTCACATTGCGTGAGTTCGCCGAGCTTGCCGAGCTTCAGGCGGTCGCCACGATCCAGCCGGATCTGAGCCATTGCGGCGGGCTTTCCGGCGGCCGCAAGATTGCGGCTATCGCCGAGGCAGGGCAGATGTCAGTGGCGCCGCACAATCCGATGGGGCCGGTTGCGGGCGCCGTCGCGTTGCACTTCGATGTGGCAACGCCGAACTTCCTTATACAGGAGGAAGCGGTAGGCCTCGTGCCATGGTTCGACGAGATCTTTGACCATCCGATGCGACTGGTGGACGGCTGCTGGCAGATACCAGAAGGACCGGGTTTCGGCGTTGAGATAAACGAGAAAGCTGCCGCGCGTCATCCTTTCGCACCGGAAGTCGTGCCGGCACTGGAAGCCGTTCTGCCCGATGGGACCATCGCCCACTGGTAGACCGCTGCGGCCCCAGAGCCGAAGGGTTACTGTGCGTGCCAAAAGGAGGAAGGTTTGCGCCCTGGTCTGCCCAGAACTTTGGAGCAGATGCAGAGGGATGCATTGAGCCAGAACACCTTCTCACAAGAAACGGCAAAGGCGAGATGCTTTCGAGAAGCTAGTTTCGCCAGCGGCGCCAGTCGGCGACCGATCCGGCGAAGACGTTGATGTCCACCGGGCCGCGGATGCCGGGGACGAGGCCGGTGCCGGTATATTGCCAGAAGGTCCAGCGCTGGCCGGGATAGACCGTCGAGGGGTGGCCCGCGACCGAGCGCAGCCAGAACTCGGTCCCCGGCAGGGCACCGATGCCGGTTTCGCGGTAGAAATCGACCGTGGTGTAGACCACCGGGCGCTGGCCGTAATGGGCGGTCAGGATATCGAGGAATCGCGCCGCCTCGGCCCTTACGGTGGCGGGGTCGGGGCGGAGCGTGCAGGTGCGTGAGCGGTGGTTCCATTCCAGATCCAGCACCGGCGGCAGGGCGGCGGGGTCGCGCGGGACGTGCTGGATGAACCAGCGGGCCTGTTCCTCGGCCGGGCGGCAGAAATAGTAGAAGTGATAGGCCCCGCGCGGCAGCCCGGCGCGGGCGGCGCCCTGCCAGTTGTCGGGGAACGACGGGTCGGTGTGGTCGCCGCCCTCGGTCGCCTTGATGAAGGCGAAGGCGATGCCGGAGGCGCGGACCTCTGCCCAGTCGATCTCGCCCTGCCAGCGCGACACGTCGATACCGTGGACCGGATAGGCCGAGGGCGCGCGCCCGTCCCAGGGGTGGGGCTTGGTGTCGCCGAAGTTGGGGAAGGTCACGGCGACCGGCCGGGCGTCGGCCACTGCGGCCTGGGCCGGGGTGGCGGCCGGGGGCGGGGGATAGTCCCGGTACATGGGGTTGGAGCAGGCCAGAAGCAGAAGCGGCAGGAACATCTTCACTAGTTTGACTTTGGAAAAACGCATGATGCCTCCGCCCGGTGGGGTCCGAAGGTAGTGCCAAGGCCCGACAGCGATGTCACCGGGAGAGCGGGCCTCGCGGATCACCTTCGCGCGAGGCGGGTGCCGCCGGTGCGAGATCGCGCTCAGCCCGTCGACCGGAGATACTGCAATGACCCGCACTATTTCGCCACCGTTTGGGGCAAGCGTCGTTCCCTGCCTATACTGCGAGAAAATGACCGCCGCGCATGGTTTTCGAACTAGAACTGGCGGGAAAGTCTTGTCTGAAAAGGCGCCCCGCGCTTTACTTCGCCCCATGACCAATAGAGGTTTCGACACGGTATCGCGGCGCTGGCTGCTTGGCGCGTTGGCAGCAACGACGGCCGCGCCGGCCTGCGCGCGTGCGCCCGATGTGTCTCAGCGTCCAGCACCGCGGCCGGCGCTGGGCGCGACGGCTGCCGCCGTGCCAACCGGGACTGGTCCGGCAGCGGACGCGTTGGTCGAGGCCGCGAGGCTGGGCGGGCAGGTGACATATGCGGTGGCCGATGCTCGCAGCGGCCAGATGCTGGAGGTGCGGGGCGCCGACGTGGCCCAGCCACCGGCCAGCGTCAGCAAGGCGATGACAAGCCTCTATGCGCTGGAGGCGCTCGGCTCCGGCTACCGCTTCACCACCCGACTGATTGCCACGGGGCCGGTGCAGGCAGGTCGTTTGCAGGGCGATCTGGTTCTGGCTGGCGGTGGAGATCCGGAACTTTCCACCGACGATCTCGGCGATATGGCGTCGCGCCTGCGCGCAGCGGGCGTGACAGAGGTTTCGGGGCGCTTCCTCGTATGGGGCGGGGCGCTGCCGCTGATCGGTGCAATCGACACCGCGCAACCGGATCATGTCGGTTACAACCCGGCCATCGCGGGGCTGAACCTGAACTACAATCGGGTCCATTTCGAATGGAAGCGTGCAGGGCAGGGCTATCAGGTCACGATGGATGCGCGTGGCGAGCGGTTCCGTCCGCAGGTCGGCATGGCGCGGATGCAGGTCGTGAACCGTGCGTCGCCGCTTTACACATTCTCGAACAGCGGCGGGGTGGAAAACTGGACCGTGGCGCAGGGCGCGTTGGGCAATGGCGGCAGCCGATGGCTGCCGGTGCGCCAACCCGCGCTTTATGCCGGCGAGGTGTTCCAGGCGCTGGCCCGCGCGCAGGGCGTGACGCTGCCGGCGCCGATGGCAACGCAGGGCCTGCCGACCGGGACGGTGCTTGTCACCCATCAGAGCGGCGAATTGCGTGCGATCCTGCGCACCATGCTGCGCTGGTCCACGAACCTGACGGCCGAGGCGGTGGGCCTTGCCGCAAGCAGCGCGCGCGGGGGGCGGCCGTCCACGCTGGTCGATTCTGGCCGGCAGATGTCGGACTGGGCGGGCGGGCGGCTGCAGATGCGCGGGCCGCGCTTTGTCGATCATTCGGGCCTGGGCGGCGCATCGCGGATCGCGGCGGCGGACATGGTGCAGGGGCTTGTGCGGGCGGACCCGGCGCTGAAGGCGCTGATGCGCGACTATCCGATGCGCGACGCACGCGGCAACGAGCTGCGCAACCACCCGGTCAAGGTTTCGGCCAAGACCGGCACGTTGAATTTCGTCAGCGGGCTGGGCGGCTACATCACCGCGCCGGGCGGCACGGAACTGGTCTTTGCGATCTTTGCCGCCGATGTCGCGCGGCGGGATTCCCTGCACCGCAGCCAGTATGAGCGGCCGGACGGCGGGCGGGAATGGACGGGCCGGGCGCGGAACCTTCAGCAGCAACTGATCCAGCGCTGGGCCGGGCTTTACGGGTAGGATGCCGGGGTGGATGCCCCGGGGTTCAACCCCGGCAGTCCCTCAGAGCCTGAGGTGACGCGCGCGGGCGCCGCGTTCGATGGCCGCGGCGTGCAGGCGATCGATGCTGAGTTCGTAACGTATCTCTTCCAGCAGCCGCAGTTCGGTTTCGCGCAGCGTGCCGTCGGCGGCGGCCACGTCGCAGGCCAGCGCATAGGCGGTTTCGAACAGCCGCTCGGGCAGGGCGTCGCGGACGAGACCGAAGAGCGCGTCGAGACCGTCCTCATCCTCGAACAGTTCAAAGACGGTCTGCGAGACTTGGCGGATCCGGTCGGCGTCGTAATCGGCAAAGACGGGCAGATGATTGACGATCCGGGTGATCGCGACGAGTTCCGAGGTGCGGATCGACTCGTCCGATACCGAGACCGCGATCATGATCGCGATAAGACTGTCCTGTGCGGTCAGAAGCGGGGTGCGGGGTGCCACTGGCTAAATCCTCGAAACTTGTCTCTTGCGCAGAATATTGACGCGCCGGGGCGCGGGCAATAGGACACGTCGGCCCACCCATCCCCATTTGCCCCCGGTGCCCCATGTCCGACCTGCGCGACGCTGCCCTGAATTCAAAGGCCTGGCCGTTCGAAGAGGCGCGCCGGCTGGTGAAACGCTACGAGAAGGCGCCGCCGGAAAAGGGGCATGTGCTGTTCGAGACCGGCTATGGCCCGTCGGGGCTGCCGCATCTGGGCACTTTCGGCGAGGTGGCGCGGACGACGATGATCCGCCGCGCGTTCGAGGCGATCAGCGACATCCCGACGCGGCTGATCTGCTTTTCCGACGACATGGACGGGATGCGGAAGATCCCCGACAACGTGCCGAACCCGGACATGCTGCGCGAACATCTGCAGCGGCCGTTGACATCGGTGCCTGATCCGTTCGGCGAGTTCGAGAGTTTCGGCCACCACAACAACGCCATGCTGCGGCGGTTCCTGGATACCTTTGGCTTTGAATACGAGTTCATCAGCGCGACCGATTTTTACAAGTCGGGTCAATTCGATAGCGTGCTTCGGCGTGCGGCGGAACGCTATGACGACCTGATGCAGGTGATGCTGGCGTCCCTGCGAGAGGAGCGGCAGCAGACCTATTCGATCTTCCTGCCGATCCACCCGGAAACGGGGCGGGTGCTGTATGTGCCGATCAAGCATGTCGATGCGAAAGAGGCCACCGTCACCTTTGACGACGAGACCGGGCGGGAATGGACGCTGCCGGTGACGGGCGGGCAGTGCAAGCTGCAGTGGAAGCCTGATTTCGGGGCGCGATGGGCGGCGCTGGATGTCGATTTCGAGATGTACGGCAAGGACCATTCCACCAACACGCCGATCTACGACCGGATCTGCGAAATCCTGGGAGGGCGGAAGCCCGAGCATTTCACCTATGAGCTTTTCCTTGACGAGAACGGCGAAAAGATCAGCAAATCCAAAGGCAACGGGCTGACAATTGATGAATGGCTGACCTATGCTAGCACTGAGTCGCTGTCGTACTTCATGTTCCAGAAGCCCAAGACGGCAAAGCGGATGTATTTCGACGTGATCCCGCGCGCGGTGGACGAGTATCACCAGCAGTTGCGGGCCTATCCGGGGCAGGATGCGGCGGGCCGGGTCAACAATCCGGTGTGGCATATCCATTCGGGAAATCCGCCGGAAAGTCATATGGTTGTGCCGTTCTCGATGCTGCTGAACCTGGCCTCGGTCGCAGGCGCGACGGACAAGTCGGGTTTGTGGGGTTACATCCGCAATTACGCCCCCGATGCCTCGCCGGAGAGCCACCCGGATCTGGATGCGGCGGCGGAATATGCGGTGCGCTATTTCCGGGATTTCGTCGCACCCAAAAGGGTTTACCGCCTGCCCACGGACCAGGAGCGCGCGGCGATGGAGGATCTGGTTGCCCGGCTGAAGGTCTGGGACGGGGTGCATGACCCCGAGGCGCTGCAATCGGTGGTCTTTGCGGTGGGCCGCGACCACGGGTTCGAGCCGCTAAGGGATTGGTTCAAGGCGCTTTACGAGGTGCTGCTGGGGGCCAGCGAGGGGCCGCGGTTCGGGGGGTTCATCGCGCTTTACGGGGTGGCGGAAAGCGTTGCGCTGATCGAGCGTGCGCTGGGGGGCGAGCTGGCGCAACAGCCCGCGGGTTGATAGGGCGCAAGGCGCTGTAATCATGTGAAAACCGGGTGCCAGCATGCGTATGGCATGTGTATGGCACCTGTATGGCAGGCGTATGGCATCTGTGCCGCCGGCCTGGCCTTTGACGCCGGGGCAAGCCGCGCTAGCTTCTTTCACATGGTTCGACAGGAGATCCCGCCATGCGCCGCCTGATCCTCGCCCTTGGACTGTCTGCCCTGACCGCCACCGCCGCGCTGGCCGAGGGGCCGCGCAACCCGGCCATCGAAGGCACGATCCAGAGCCAGATCGACGCCTTTCTGGTTGATGATTTCGCCACCGCCTTCACCTTTGCCTCGCCCAGCATCAAGGGGATGTTCGGCAACCCCGACCGGTTTGGCACGATGGTCCGTCAGGGTTATCCGATGGTCTGGCGCCCCGATGCGGTGCGCTACCTCGACCTGCGCGAGGAGGCGGGGCGGCAGGTTCAGCGCGTGATGATCACCGATCAGGCGGGGGCGATCCACTTCCTTGACTACTACATGACCGAGACGCCCGAGGGCTGGCAGATCAACGGGGTGCAGATCCTGAGCGGGGCGCAGGTCGGGGCCTGACCGCTCAGGGATTCTGGTCGGCCAGCGCCCGCGCCACGTCGCGCGCCGTCGCCTCGCCCGACAGGCGCGCACCGGCGGCGGTCTGCATCAACCCGCCGGCCAGCGCCTCTCCCGCGAACCAGATCCGGTCTGCCACCGGTTTGGCCAGAATGTCGCGGGCCGCAGACTGGCCCGGCGCGGCCACGGCATAGGCGCCCCGGATCCAGGGTTCCGCCGACCAGTTGGTCATCGTGCCGTGGCCGATGTGGCGGCGGGTGTCGCTGCCGAACACGGCCTCCAGCCGGCCACTGACGAAATCGATCGCCGCCGCCGGGCCTGCCGCCTCCATCTCCCAGGCAAAGTCGCCGCCGACGAAGCCCACGACCATGTCGGTCTCGAATGGAAAGCAGAGGAAGTAGAGGTCGTGCCGGGCGTGGCCGACCATCAGGATGTCGGCAAACGGCTCCAACCCCAGCCGGGTGCCGGTGATGCGCAGCGGCACCTTGGTCAGCAGGCCCATCGGAAGGTCGAAGATCGCCTTTTCGTGGTCAGGCGGCAGGGCAGGGGCGAAGCGCAGCGCGTTGAAGGCCAGCGCCCCGGTCGAGACGGTGACGACGGCGGTGCGGGCGCGGATGATGCCCTGATCGGTTTCGACCGCCACGCCGGGCCCCGACCAGTCGATCCGCCGCGCCGGGCAGTTCAGCGTGACCGGCACGTCGCGGCCCCAACGGGCGATCAGCGCGCCATACCCCTCTCGGGTGAACCAGTTCGGCTCCAGATCCTCGGCCCGGCGGAAATCGGCGATCGATATCTCGTCGTCGTCCTTGCCGAAATCCATCGGGCCGGAAAAGACCGAGACGGCATTGTCCAGATGGCATCTGCGTACCAGCGAGGACAGCCGGTCCTCTGGCCCCGCATGGGCGGCGATGGCGGCGGTCATCGCCGCCTCGGCCGCGTGCATGTCGGCCAGTTCCGCCGCGTCCGCCCGGCGCGCGCCGAAATACAGATGGTCGAGCGCCATGTCGTGATATTTCAGCGTCCAGCCCCAGTCCTGCGCCTCGGGGAAGAACGGGTTGCGGTCGGCGGCATGCAGCCAGGCGCAGCCGATGTCGAAGGGCACGCCGAAGTCGCGGCTGGACGTATGGGCGCGGCCGCCGATGCGGCCCATCGCCTCGATCAGCGTGACGCGCAGCCCGCCGGCCATAAGTGTGCGTGCGGCGGCAAGCCCGGCAGCGCCGGCCCCGATCACCACGACATCGACATCCGACATGGCCTGCCCCGGTTGTTCCGGGTGCGGAGTGTGCCAGCAATCGCAGGAAAGTCATGCGTTTTGTTGCGCGGGTCGCGGGCGGGCGGGGCCGATCACGCGTCAGGCAGGCCGAGGTCGGCGGGCGAGAGGTGGAAGGCCTGGCCAAAGCCGCCGTTCAGCGCGGCAGACAGCACCCGCAGGCGGACAAAGGAGAAATCGGCAAAGTCGATGTAGAGCCGTGCCTTGGGATGGGTGCTCAGCCAGCGCGCGCGGAGCGCGGGATGGGCCGGGTCGTCGCGGGCCACCGGGGCGGCGCGGGTCTGCAGGGTGATGCGCGGATGGGTCAACGGGTCGCCGCGCACGCCCGGCTCTCCCAGCAGGACCGAGGCGCGGGGATCGGCGGCCAGCGCACGGGTGTGCCGCGAGAGCGTGGAGATCAACGTGACCGGGCCGCCCGCATCGGCGCCGATGGCGACGCGGGCCACATAGGGTGCGCCCGTGTCGGGGTCGAGGACGGCCAGCGCGGCGAAGCGGGCCGTGTCGATCAGGCCCCGCGCCAGGGCACGGGCCTGCGCGGTCGTCGGGCGGATCGGATCGATCTTCTGCGCCATATCCCGTGCCTACCCGCTGCACCGCGGCATGATCAAGTGTCTTGCCGTCGCAGGACTGTCATGTAAGCCGGACGAAAAGGGAGGAGCCAATGGCCATCGTGCGACCGCTTTCCGAGGAGGAGATGCAGCCCGCGCTGCGCGAGGAGGTGCAGTTCTTCAAGGGGCCGCTGGGGGTGATCCCGAACTCGGTACGCACCATGGCCCATCGGCCCGAGATCGCGCGGGCCTTCACCAATCTCAACAAGGCGGTGATGACCAGCAACGGGGCGGTCACGCCGGAGTTCAAGCGCCTGCTGGGCTATGTCTCCAGCTTCGCCTCGGGCTGCCGCTATTGTCAGGCGCACATGATCCTGGCCTCGGAACGGTTTGGCGCGAGCGAGGCGCGGCTGAACGCGGCCTGGGACTTTGAGGAGAGCGCGCATTTCACCGAGGCCGAGAAGGCCGCGCTGCGCTTTGCCCATGCCGCGTCGGAGGTGCCGAACGCCGTGACCGAGGAGATGGGGGCCGCGCTGCACGCCCATTGGGGCGAGGGCGACATCGTCGAGATCATGGGGGTTGTGGCGCTGTTCGGCTACCTGAACCGCTGGAATGACTCGATGGGATCCGCGCTGGAGGACCTGCCGCGCACGACCGCCGAAGCCCGGCTGCAGCCGACCGGCTGGCAGGTCGGCAAGCACGGCTGATCGCCGGACGAATCAACCGAATCCACGTTATCGCTAACGCCTGACGCTGCGTCGCGCGGTCGCAGCGCGGGCTGTGACGCTGCGTCACCTGTGGCGATCACGGTTCCGTGTGAGCGGTGAACAGCCAAACGCCTGATTTGCAGGCACAATTCAAGGTTGATCGGGCAGAAATTTACTGATTGCCGGGCTTGTCTGTGAATTTATTGACGGAAAAGTCGTTTGGATAAAAAGGGTTACACAAAGATTGACAGATGCGTTACACTAAAGCCGGGTTGGAGATCCGGTCATAGCGCCGGACGGGCGCCGCGCGATCGCGGGGGCGCCGCAAGGAGGAGAAAGAGCATGACAGACCAGGCAACCGCCACCGGTGGCGCGCCGACGCTCGTGGAGCCGTCGGCCGATTTCATCGCCAGCGCCCATATCGATGCCGCGACCTATGAGACGATGTATGCGGCCTCGATGACCGATCCCGATCAATTCTGGGGCGAGCATGGCAAGCGGATCGACTGGATCAAACCCTATTCGCGGGTAAAGGACACCACGTTCGAGTTTGGCAAGGTCAGCATCAAGTGGTTCGAGGACGGCACGCTGAACGTGTCGGCGAACTGCATCGACCGGCATCTGGCGACCCGCGGCGACCAGACCGCGATCATCTGGGAGGCCGACCATCCCGACACGCCAAGCCGGCACATCACCTATCGCGAACTGCACGAACAGGTCTGCCGGATGGCCAACGTGCTGAAGGCACAGGGCGTGAAGAAGGGCGACCGCGTCGTCATCTACCTGCCGATGATCCCCGAGGCCGCCTATGCGATGCTGGCCTGCGCGCGGATCGGGGCGATTCATTCCATCGTCTTCGCCGGATTCTCTCCGGATGCGCTGGCGAACCGGATCAACGACAGCGGCGCGCGCATCGTCATCACGGCGGATGAGGCACCGCGCGGCGGGCGCAAGACGCCGCTGAAGGGCAATACGGATGCCGCGCTTTTGCATTGCGACGACCACGTCAAATGCCTGGTGGTGAAGCATACCGGCGGCCAGACCACCTGGACCGAGGGGCGCGACATCGATGTGAAGGCCGAGATGGCAAAGGCCGGCGCGACCTGCGACCCGGTGGAGGTTGGCGCCGAGGATCCGCTGTTCATCCTCTATACCTCCGGCTCCACCGGCAAGCCCAAGGGGGTGCTGCACACCTCGGGCGGGTATCTGGTCTTTGCGTCGATGACGCACCAGTACACGTTCGACTATCACGACGGCGACATCTTCTGGTGCACCGCGGACGTGGGCTGGGTGACCGGTCACAGCTACATCATCTATGGCCCGCTGGCGAACGGGGCGACGACGCTGATGTTCGAGGGCGTGCCCACCTATCCCGATGCGGGCCGCTTCTGGGAGGTCTGCGCCAAGCACAAGGTCAACCAGTTCTACACCGCGCCGACCGCGATCCGCGCCCTGATGGGGCAGGGGACCGAGTGGGTGGAGAAGCACGACCTGTCCAGCCTGAAGCTGCTGGGCTCGGTCGGCGAGCCGATCAACCCCGAGGCGTGGAACTGGTACAACACCCATGTCGGCAAGGGCAAATGCCCGATCGTCGACACCTTCTGGCAGACAGAGACCGGCGGGCATCTGATCACGCCGCTGCCGGGTGCGATCCCGCAGAAGCCGGGCTCGGCCACCAAGCCGTTCTTCGGCGTGAAGCCGGTGGTGCTGGAGGCCGAGAGCGGCAAGGCCATCGAGTCGACCGAGGCATCGGGGGTGCTGTGCATCGCCGACAGCTGGCCGGGGCAGATGCGCACGCTCTGGGGCGATCACGAACGCTTCGAGGAAGCCTATTTCGCCCAGTACAAGGGGTATTACTTCACCGGCGACGGCTGCCGGCGCGACGCTGACGGCTATTACTGGATCACCGGCCGCGTCGATGACGTCATCAACGTCTCGGGCCACCGGATGGGCACGGCCGAGGTGGAATCGGCGCTGGTCGCCCATGCGAACGTGGCCGAGGCCGCGGTGGTGGGCTACCCGCACGACATCAAGGGGCAGGGGATCTACGCCTATGTCACCCTGATGAACGGGGTGGAGCCGACCGACGATCTGCGCAAGGAACTGGTGAAGTGGGTGCGCCAGGAGATCGGCCCGATCGCCAGCCCCGACCTGATCCAATGGGCGCCGGGCCTGCCCAAGACGCGGTCGGGCAAGATCATGCGCCGCATCCTGCGCAAGATCGCCGAGAACGACTATGGCGCGCTGGGCGACACCTCGACGCTCGCCGATCCGGGCGTCGTGGACGACCTGATCGACAACCGCATGAACCGGGGCTGACGGCGTGGTCGCGGTCACGACCGCCCCCGCCGTGCTGATCCTGCTGGGCCCGCCGGGCGCCGGCAAGGGCACCCAGGCGCGGATGCTGGAAGAGCGGTTCGGGTTGGTGCAGCTGTCCACCGGCGATCTGCTGCGCGGCGCGGTGGCGGCCGGGACCGATGCCGGCAAGCGGGCCAAGGCGGTGATGGAGGCGGGCCAACTGGTCAGCGACGACATCGTCCTGGCGGTGCTGAAGGACCGGATGGCCGAGCCGGATACCGCCCGAGGCGTGATCCTTGACGGCTTTCCGCGCACGGCGGGCCAGGCTGCGGCGCTAGACGGACTGCTGGCCGACGCAGGTCAGGGCGTCACCGCCGCGATCAGCCTGGAGGTGGACGATGCCCCGATGGTCGACCGCGTCTCGGGCCGTTTCACCTGCGCCAGTTGCGGAGAGGGCTATCACGACAGCTTCAAGACGCCGGCGGTCGCCGGGGTCTGCGACAAATGTGGCGGCACGGAGTTCAAGCGCCGGGCCGACGACAATGCCGAAACCGTGGGCGAGCGTCTGCGCGCCTATCACGCGCAGACGGCACCCCTGATCGCCCATTACGAGCAACTGGGCGTTCTGGAACGGATCGATGCGATGGGGTCCATCGACGAGATCGCCGAGGAACTGGGCCGCACCGTGGCCCGGCTGACACGCTGAGGGGAAGGCCGGTTGCCCCGCTGCGGGGGGCTGCCGGAACAGAGGCAAAAAGGGAGAAAGGTCTCATGTCTGACAAGTCATCGTCCAATGCCTACTGGGCGGCGAACATCCGGATCATCACCATCTGCATGGTGATCTGGGCGCTCGTCTCGTTCGGGTTCGGCATCATCCTGCGTCCGCTGCTGTCGGGTATCCCGATCGGTGGCACCGACCTGGGATTCTGGTTCGCGCAGCAGGGGTCGATCCTGACCTTCATCGTGCTGATCTTCTTCTACACCTGGTACATGAACCGGCTCGATCGCGAGCACGGCGTGGACGAGATCTGAGGGAACACAGACCATGGATCAGTTTACCATCAACCTGCTGTTCGTGGGCGCGTCCTTTGCGCTTTACATCGGCATCGCGATCTGGGCCCGCGCGGGCACGACCGCGGACTTCTACGCCGCCAGCCGCGGCGTGAACCCCATCGTCAACGGCGCGGCCACGGCGGCCGACTGGATGTCGGCGGCCTCGTTCATCTCGATGGCCGGCCTCATCGCCTTCGTCGGCTACGGCAACTCCACCTACCTGATGGGGTGGACCGGCGGCTACGTGCTGCTGGCGCTGCTGCTTGCGCCCTACCTGCGCAAGTTCGGCCGCTACACCGTGCCCGACTTCATCGGCGACCGGTTCTACAGCCAGACTGCGCGCATGGTGGCCGTCGCCTCGCTGCTGATCATGTCGGTCACCTATGTGATCGGGCAGATGACCGGGGCGGGCGTGGCCTTTTCGCGCTTCCTCGAAGTGGAGCGTGACACCGGCCTGCTGATCGCCGCGGCGGTGGTGTTCATCTACGCCGTTCTGGGCGGGATGAAGGGCATCACCTACACCCAGCTGGCGCAATACTGCGTGCTGATCGTCGCCTATA
>JBJHCH010000023.1:0-38558 GCA_050485905.1 Paracoccaceae bacterium
GGGCAGTGGCGCAGGGGATCAACGCCATGATGGCGGGTCTTTTGCCGTTTGCGGATGGCGGGGCGTTCTCGCAAGGGCGGGTGATGCCGTTCGCGCGCGGTGGCGTGGTCAGCGGGCCGGTGACGTTCCCGATGCGCGGCGGGCGCGGGCTGATGGGCGAGGCGGGGCCAGAGGCGATCATGCCGCTTGCCCGCGGCCCGGATGGCAAGCTCGGGGTGCAGGCGGCGGGCGGCGGGCGCGCCGTCAACATGGTGCTGAACGTGACCACGCCCGACGTGCAGGGGTTCCAGCGCAGCCAGAGCCAGATCGCGGCGCAGATGGCGCGCGCGCTGGCGCGCGGCCAGAGGAACAGGTGAGGGATGGCGTTTCACGAGATCAGGTTTCCCACCGACTTGTCCTTCGGCTCGGTCGGGGGGCCGGAGCGGCGGACAGAGATCGTGACGCTGGTCAGCGGGCATGAGGAGCGCAATTCGCCCTGGTCGCAGTCGCGCCGGCGCTATGACGCGGGGCTGGGGCTGCGCAATCTGGACGATCTGGAAGCCTTGATCGCGTTCTTCGAGGCGCGGGCGGGGCAGTTGAACGGTTTTCGCTGGAAGGACTGGGCCGATTTCCGGTCGGCGCCCGCGTCGCAGCCGATTACGGCCACCGATCAGGCGATCGGGGTGGGGGATGGCGAGACGGCGGTTTTCGCGTTGCGCAAGACCTATGTCAGCGGGGCGCAGGCCCATGCGCGCGAAATCCGCAAGCCGGTGACGGGCACGGTGCAGGTGGCGCTGGACGGGGTGGCGCAGGGGGCCGGGTGGTCGGTCGATCCGGCCACCGGGGTTGTGACGTTCGGTGCGGCCCCGGCGGCGGGGGCTGCGGTGACGGCGGGGTTCGAGTTCGACGTGCCGGTGCGCTTCGATACCGACCGGATCATGGTCTCCGTCTCCAGCTTTCAGGCGGGCGACCTGCCCAACGTGCCGGTGATCGAGGTGCGGCTGTGAGCGGGTTGAAGGCGCATCTGGCGAGTGGGGCGACGACCGTTTGCCGGGCCTGGGCGGTGACGCGGCGGGATGGGGTTGTGCTGGGCTTCACCGATCACGACCGCGATCTGGCGTTCGAGGGGATCACGTTCCGTGCGGCATCGGGGCTGACCGCAAGCGCGGTGCAGCAGGGCACGGGGCTGGCGGTAGACAATACCGAGGCGCTGGGTGCGCTGTCAGACGCCGGGCTGACCGAGGCCGATATCCTAGCTGGACGATATGACGGGGCCGAGGTGCGGCTGTGGCAGGTGAACTGGGCCGATTTCGGGCAGCGCGAGATGCTGTTTCGTGGGTCGGTCGGCGAGATCACGCGCGCCGGCGGGGCGTTCCGGGCAGAGTTGCGGGGCCTGACCGAGATGCTGAACCAGCCGCGCGGGCGGGTGTTTCAGCGCGACTGTAGTGCCGTTCTGGGTGATGGGCAGTGCCGGGTCGATACCGGCCTGCCCGCATTTTCCGTGACGGCGACGGTCGAGTCGGTCGAACGGGACTGCGTGTTCCGGTTCTCTGGCGCGGTGGATCATGCCCCGCGCTGGTTTGAATATGGTCGGCTGACGATGCTGACCGGTGCGGCGGCGGGGCTGGGCGGCATGGTCAAGAATGACCGTCAGGGGCCGGAGCTGCGGATCGTGGAGTTGTGGCAGTCGCTGGGCGCTGCGGTGAACGCCGGCGATCAGTGCCGGCTGGAGGCCGGGTGCGACAAGACGATGGGCGCCTGCCATGGTAAATTCAACAATGTCATGAACTTTCGCGGTTTTCCTCATATTCCGGGTGAGGATTGGATGGTCGCCTTTCCGGCCAATGGCAAGCGCAACGACGGCGGGAGCCTGAACAGATGACGGGTGCGCGGGCGCTGGTAGCGGCGCGGGGCTGGATCGGCACGCCCTATCGGCATCAGGCGTCATGCCGGGGGGCGGGCGCCGACTGTCTGGGGCTGGTGCGCGGGGTCTGGCGTGAGCTTTACGGGGCCGAGCCGGAAGCCGTGCCGCCCTATTCGGCCGACTGGGCGGAGCCGCAGCGCGACGAGGCGCTGTGGCGCGCGGCGCTGCGGCATCTGAGGGACGGTTCGCCCGGCGCCATCGCGCCGGGCGATGTGCTGCTTTTCCGGATGCGCGACGGGTCCGTCGCCAAGCATCTGGGCATCGCGGCCGAGGTCGGCGCGGAGGCCAGTTTCATCCATGCCTACAGCGGCCACGACGTGACCGAAAGCCCACTGTCGGCGCCCTGGCGGCGGCGGATCGTGGCGCGTTTCGCCTTTCCCTGACGGAGTTTCCATATGGCGACGATATTGCTGTCGGCGGCCGGCGCGGCCGTCGGTGGAAGCTTTGGCGGGTCGGTCCTTGGCCTGTCGGGCGCGATGATCGGGCGCGCGGTGGGCGCCACGGTGGGCCGGGCGATCGACCAGCGGCTGCTGGGGTCGGGGTCGGACCCGGTGGAGGTGGGCCGTGTGGACCGATTCCGCCTGACCGGCGCCAGCGAGGGGGCTGCGCTGCCGCTAACCTATGGCCGGATGCGGATTGCCGGGCAGGTGATCTGGGCCACGCGGTTCGAGGAGCGGGCGGGCACCAGCACCCAGCGCGGCGGCAAGGGCAGTGCGCCCAAGGTCACGACGCGCGACTATTCCTATTCCGTGAGCCTGGCCATCGCGCTGGGCGAGGGCGAGATCCTGCGCGTCGGCCGGGTCTGGGCCGATGGCGAGGAAATCGCTCGCGACGATCTGCCCATGCGCGTCTATACCGGCACCGAGGATCAGTTGCCGGACCCCAAGATCGTGGCGGTCGAAGGGGCGGATCACGCGCCGGCCTATCGCGGCATCGCCTATGTGGTGCTGGAGGGGCTGGAGCTTGGCCGTTTCGGCAACCGGGTGCCGCAGTTCAGCTTCGAGGTGTTCCGCCCGGCCCGGGTGGGCGAGGGCGCGACCGACCTGGCCGCGACTTTGCGCGGCGTGGCGCTGATGCCGGGCACCGGCGAGTATGCGCTGGCGACAACGCCGGTGCATTACGATCACGGGCCGGGGGTAAATGTGCCGGTCAACGTGAACTCGCCGGGTGGCAAGGCCGATCTGGAGGTGTCGCTGACGGCGCTGCGCGAGGAACTGCCGCGCTGCGAATCCGTGCTGATGATCGTGTCGTGGTTCGGCGACGATCTGCGCTGCGGCCAGTGCCGGGTGGAGCCGATGGTGGAGCAGCGCGCGTCGGACGGGAAGCCGCAGCCTTGGCGGGTCTGCGGCGTGACGCGCGGTCAGGCGCAGGAGGTGGGGCGGATCGACGGCCGCCCCGTCTATGGCGGCACGCCTGGCGATGCTTCGGTCATCGAGGCGTTGCAGGCCATCCGTGCGGGCGGGCAGGCGGCGGTGTTCTATCCGTTTCTGCTGATGGGTCAGTTGGCCGGCAATGGCCGGCCCGATCCCTATTCCGACGCGCCGGATCAGCCTGTCCTGCCCTGGCGGGGGCGCATCACCTGTGCGGTCGCGCCGGGGCGCGACGGCTCACCGGACCGGACGGCGGCGGCCGAGGCGGAGGTGGCGGCCTTCTTTGGCACGGTGCAGCCGTCGCATTTCGGCATTTCCGGTGGGCAGGTGGTCTATTCCGGGCCGGCGGAATGGAGCTATCGGCGGTTCATCCTGCACTACGCCTGGCTCTGCAAGGCGGCGGGCGGGGTGGATGCGTTCTGCGTGGGCTCCGAAATGCGCGGGCTGACGCAGATCCGTGGTGCTGGCGACAGCTTTCCGGCGGTCGCCCAGTTGCGGCAACTGGCGGCCGAGGTGCGTGCGATCCTCGGCCCCGAGACGAAGATCAGCTATGCCGCCGACTGGTCGGAATACTTCGGCTACTCGGACGGTGCGGGAAACCGCTACTTTCACCTTGACCCGTTCTGGGCGGATGAGAATGTCGATTTCATCGGCATCGACAACTACATGCCGCTGTCGGACTGGCGCGAGGGCGAGGACCATGCCGACGCGGATTGGGGGTCGATCCACAACCTCGACTACCTGGCCGCGAATGTGGCGGGGGGAGAGGGATACGACTGGTTCTACGCGTCAGAAGAGGATGCTGCCGGGCAGGTGCGCAGCCCGATCACCGACGGGGCATATGACGAGCCCTGGATCTGGCGCAACAAGGATCTGAAAAGCTGGTGGTCGCTGCCGCATCACGAGCGGATCGACGGCGTGCGATCCGAGGCGCCGACGGGCTGGGTGCCGCAGTCCAAGCCGATCTGGTTCACCGAATACGGCTGCCCGGCGGTGGACAAGGGCACGAACGAGCCCAACAAGTTCGTCGATCCGAAATCGTCGGAATCCTTTCTGCCGCGCGCCAGTTCCGGCGCGCGGGACGATGTGATTCAGATGCAGTATTTCCGCGCGATGGCGCAGCATTGGGGTGATGCGGGAAACAACCCGCTCTCGGCCCTCTATGGCGGGCCGATGGTCGATATGGCCCGCGCCCATGCCTGGGCCTGGGACGCGCGGCCGTTCCCACATTTTCCAGGCAATCTGGATCGATGGTCGGACGGCGTCAACTATGCGTTGGGGCACTGGCTGACGGGACGAACGGCGGCGCAGCCCTTGGCCGATGTGGTGGCGAATATTTGCTCCCGTGGGGGTGTTGCTGATGTCGATACCAGCGATCTGCATGGGCTGGTGCGCGGCTACACCCTGTCGTCGGGCGAGACGGCCCGGGCGGCCTTGCAGCCGCTGATGCTGGCGCATGGGTTCGATGCGGTCGAGACGGGCGGGCTGTTGACGTTCCGGATGCGCGGTGCTCGGCCTGTGGCGGAGTTTTCGGCGGACGATCTGGCGCTGGACGGGGACATCGGCGGCGCAGTCGAGACGCAGCGCGCGCCGGTGGCCGAGATCGCGGGTCGGGTGCGGATCACCTTCATCGAGTCCGAGGGCGACTATCAGGCCCGCGCGGCCGAGGCGATCCTGGCCGACGAAGTCAGCTTTGCCGCCGCGCAGACCGAGATCCCTCTGGGTCTGACACAAGCCGAGGGGCGGGCAATGGCGGAACGCTGGCTTGCACAGGCTCGGGTGGCGCGGGACGGGGCGCGGTTCGCCCTGCCGCCGTCGCGCGCGATCCGGCCCGGCGACGTGGTGCGTCTGACCGGCCCGGCGGGGGGCGGCTTGTATCGGGCCGACCGGGTAGAGACGACGGGCGCGCAGGTGGTGGAGGCGGTGCGGGTGGAGCCGGGCGTGTTCACCGCGCCCGATGCGGTCGTGATGCCGGTCCGGCCGCGGGCCTTTGTCCCGCCCGCGCCGGTCTTTCCGCTGTTTCTGGATCTGCCGCTGATGTCGGGCGAGGAGGTACCGCACGCGCCCCATGTCGCGGTGACGGCGACGCCATGGCCCGGGTCGGTGGCGATCTGGTCGTCAGCGGCGGATGCGGACTACGAGGTCAACCGTCTGGTCGAGGCGCCCGCGACGGTCGGGGTTACCGAAACGCCGCTGCTGCGGGCGCGGGCGGGCGCCTGGGACCGCGGCCCGGCGTTGCGGGTCAGGGTCTATGGCGGGGCGCTGAGTTCGGCGGCGCCGTCGGCGGTGCTGGACGGGGCGAACCTGATGGCGATTGGCGACGGGACGCCAGGCAACTGGGAACTGTTCCAGTTTGCCGAGGCGGACCTGGTCGGCCCAGACACCTATGAGCTGCGGCTGCGGCTGCGCGGGCAGGCAGGCAGCGATGCGCTGATGCCCGAGGTCTGGCCGGTTGGCAGCTACGTCGTGCGGATCGGGCCGGCGGTGGGGCAGATCGATCTGCCGTCGCAGGCGCGAGGGATGGCGCGGCATTTCCGCATCGGCCCGGCGGCGCGGGGGTATGACGATCCGTCATATGTTTATCACGTCGATAGCTTTGAGGGCGCGGGGCTGCGGCCGCTGTCGCCCTGTCACCTGCGCGTCGTGGCCGATGCCGTGGGGCTGGCCGTTCGCTGGGTGCGGCGCACGCGCATCGATGGCGACAGGTGGGACGGGCTGGACGTGCCGCTGGGCGAGGAGGCGGAGAGCTATCTGCTGCGAGTGATGAAGGATGGCGTGGTGCGGCGCGAAGTCGTGACCGCCATTCCGTCATGGAGCTATCCGGTGGCCCAGCAGGCGGCGGACGGGGTCGAGGCGCCGTTCCGGGTGGAGGTGGCGCAGGTTTCGGCGCGGGTCGGACCCGGGCCTTTCACGGGGGTAGAGATCAATGGCTGAGACATCGCAACTGGGGCTGCCGCTGCTGCAGCCCGCGCAGGCGCAGAAGCATGTGACGGTGAACGAAGCCTTTGCGCGGCTGGACGGGCTGGTGCAGTTGCGGTTGCAATCGCGCAGCGTCACGCTGCCGCCCGAAGCGGCGGCCGAGGGCGCGGTCTGGGCGGTCGCCGACGGGGCCGCTGGCGACTGGGCCGGGCAGGGCGGTCGGCTGGCGGTTTCCGTCAACGGCGGCTGGGTCTTTGCCGATCCGCTGCGCGGCTGGCGCGGGTGGGTGGTCGACGAGAATTGCGAGGTTCTGCACGACGGCGACGCATGGCGCGCAGGCGTCGTTGCGCTTTCGCCATCCAATGCTGCGATGGCGTTTCGCGTCGTCGAGTTCGACCATGAGATTGCGGCGGGCGCCCAGTCGCAGACCGGCGACGTGATCCCCCATGGCACGCTTGTCTTTGCGGTGACGGCGCGGGTGGTCGAACCGATCACCGGCACGGCGAGCACATGGTCACTGGGCAATCCGGGAGCGGAGGATCGGTTCGGCTCGGGACTGGGCCTTGGCGCGGGGTCGTTCGCGCGGGGTTTGTTGGGATCCCCCATGGCCTTCTACAGTGACACCGCGCTGGTTCTTACGGCTGCGGGCGGGGTTTTCGCTGGCGGGCTAGTGCGGCTGGCGCTGCATCTCTACGAGCCGGGCATTCCCGATCTTTGACTCGACAACCACTATCAAGACCAACCAACGCCGCGCCTCCAGGCGCGGCGTTTTTTTCGTTGCGGTTTTCCGCCTTGCCTATCTGTCCATCTTGGCCCACCGGACCTATCTGGCTAGAATGGCGCAGGTCGAGGGGGATTATCCATGCCGCACCAGAAAGCAAAGCCGTCGCTGGTCGATCCGGTCTGGACGCAGATCTGTGGAGAGGCCGCTGACGCGGTGAAGGACGAACCGCTGCTGGGCGGCCTGATCCATTCCGGCATCCTGCATCATCCTTCTCTGGAACGCGCACTGGCATTCCGCTTTTCGCTGAAGCTCGCCTCGGGCGAGATGAGCGAGCAGATCCTGCGTGAGATCGCGGACGAGGCCTATGCCGCCGACCCGGCCATCGGGCAGGCGGCGCGGGCCGATCTGGTAGCGGTTTACGAGCGTGACCCGGCCTGCCATCGCTTCCTGCAACCAATTCTGTTCTTCAAGGGCTATCAGGCCGTGCAGGCCTATCGCGTCGGCCACTGGCTGTGGGTGAACGGGCGTCGGGATCTGGCTTATTTCGTGCAGATGCGCGTGTCAGAAGTGTTCGGCGTCGATATCCATCCGGCGGCGCAGATGGGACGCGGCATCATGATCGACCACGCCCATTCCATCGTCATTGGCGAGACGGCTGTGGTGGGCGACAACGTGTCGATGCTGCATTCCGTGACGCTGGGCGGCACCGGCAAGTCGGACGGCGATCGCCATCCGAAGATTGGCGACGGGGTGCTGATCGGGGCCGGGGCGAAGGTGCTGGGCAACATCACCGTGGGCCACTGCAGCCGGATCGCGGCCGGCTCTGTGGTGCTGCAGGATATCCCGCCGATGAAGACCGTGGCCGGTGTGCCCGCCCGTGTGGTGGGAGAGGCGGGGTGCGAGCAGCCCTCGGTCATGATGGATCAGTTGATCCACGGGACACTTTAGCGGTAGCTCTGGCGCGCTAGCGTCGGACCAGCCGCCACAGCGCAGCCATAAGAACGATGTTGGCGACCGACATCGCGGCGATGGTCGCCATGGTTCCCCCGGCCCCAACCCAGCCGATCAGCGCCGCCCCCAGCATCGGGGCGGCCGCCTGCGCGATAAGCGCCGGGCGCGCCAGCGTGCCCATGACCACCGCATAGCGTTCGGGGCCGAACACCGCCAGCGGCAGCGATCCGCGGGCGATGGACATGAGCCCGTTGCCGGCCCCGAACAGGATCAGCGCCAGCGCCGGCAGGCCGATATCGAGCGCGAGCAGGATCAGCCCCAGCCCTGCCGACAGGACCGAGGCCGCCATCGTCCAGACCGGGTGATGCCGCCCGCGCCCGGCCATTTCCAGCACCCGCGCGCCGACCTGGGCCGGGCCGAACAGCGTTCCCAGCGCGACGGCGGCCGCCAGCGTCACCCCCTGCGCCTGCAGGAACACGAACAGATAGGTGGTGACGTTCACCACGGTCAGCCCGGACAACACCAGCATCGCGGCGATCAGCGCGAAGATCGCCCGCTCGGTTCCCGCCAGTCGCGCTGGGGGCAGGGGTTTGTCGGTGGGTGCCTCTCGCGGGCGGTTGGCGCGGGGGATGAAGAACCAGACCAGCGGCATCGTGCCGAAGAGATGGATCGCCGCATAGGCGACAGCGACGCCACGCCAGCCGAACGCCTCCAGCATCAGGGCCGAGAGCGGCCAGCAGACGGTACTGGCGAAGCCGCCCCAGAGGGTGAGGAGGGTGATCGGGCCGCGCGCCTCTCGCCCATAGAGCCGGCCCAGCGAGGCGAAGGCCGGGTCATAAAGCCCGGCGCCCATGCCGAGGCCAAGCAGCAGCCAGCCGAGATAGAAGACCCAGAGCGCGGGGGCGGCGGCGATCACCAGAAGGCCCGCCGCGATCATCCCGCAGCCCCCGGCCAGCACCGGGCGCCCGCCGTGCCGGGTGATCGCCCGTCCGACCGTGGGAGAGACCAGCCCCGCCGTCAGCAGCCCCGCCGACAGCGCTCCCACGATCCAGCCCAGTGGCCAGCCGGTATCGGCGGCGATCGGTGCGGCCAGGACCGCGGTCAGATAATAGCTGCTGCCCCAGGTGAAGATCATCACCACGCCGAGGGCAGAGACGACCGGCCAGCGGCGTTCATGGGGCGGGGCGGGGGTCATGCGGTCAACTCGGAGAACCCGGTGAGGAGCCGTCGCTTTGCTCGCGACAGCGGCTTAATGCGCGTCGATCCGGGCGGTTACAAGAGGGCGCTACGCGGTCAGCCGGGCGGGTGCGGCGCGATGAAGCGGGTGCGCAGCAATGTCATCAGCCGGTGGTGCACCGCGCGGTGGCGGTTGCGGATGCGGATCGCGGCATAGACCGGCTGGCGGATCACCGGCGCGTCGCGCACCGCCTGCGCCTGCCCGGCGGCCTGCATGGCGCGGGCCGTATCCTCCAGCACATAGGCGCTGCCGCCGAGCGCCTGAACCAGCCCGGCGACGGTGGCGTTCTGCCCGCTGGAGATCGGCGCGGCACCCAGCCCCGGCAGCAGGGCGGCATGGGTCGCACTGAAGGCGGGGGCGAAGTTCCCGCGCACGTAGCTTTCCGCCTGCACGCCCGCCAGCCGGTCGGTCAGGGTGGAGATCATGCGGTAGGCCACCTCTCCCAGAGAATCGAAATGCAGATCCGGCTGCGGTTTCGGGGTATAGAGGATCGCCAGATCCATCGCGCCCGCGACCAGATCGGCGCACATCTGCTCGGAATAATCCGCCTCGATATAGAAGCCCGCGCCGGGCACCGCCTCGCGGAAGCGGGTCATCCAGTCGCCGATATGGTGGTCGGCCAGATCGCGCTGGATGCCGATGCGCAGCACCATCGCCGCCTCGCCCGCGCCGCGCATGGCATGCTGCGCCTCGGCCCAGTCGTGGCGCAGGGTGCGGGCGTGGGGCTCGAACCGCAGCCCGTCGGTGGTCAGCGCCGTGCCCGCGCGCGAGCGTTGCAGGAGCCGGCAGCCGAGCGCGGTTTCCAGCGCGCGGATGCGGGCTGAGACGGTGGATTGCGTGACCCGCAGCCGGTCGGCGGTGCGGGTGAAGCTGCGCGTCTCGCAGAGGTCGAGGAAGGTTTCCAGCCAGTCGAGTTGCATCGCCGCCCCTGATCGGTTTTTCCGATCAATACCGCCGATACGTCTGCATTGATAGTGGCCGCCGCGCCGCCGATACTTCACGCGACAGGCACGGAGGGGCGGCATGGCGGGACTGCCGGATCAGGCGCGGGTGGTGATCATCGGCGGCGGGGTGGTTGGCGTCTCGGCGCTCTATCACCTCGCGCTGGCGGGATGGACCGATTGCGTGCTGCTGGAGCGGAACGAGCTGACCGCCGGATCGACCTGGCACGCGGCCGGAAATGTGCCGACGTTTTCGTCCAGCTGGTCGATCATGAACATGCAGCGCTATTCGGCGGGGCTTTACCGCGATCTGGGCGCGGCGGTGGATTACCCGATGAATTATCACGTCACCGGGTCGCTGCGGCTGGGTCACAGCCGCGAGCGGCTGCTGGAGTTCCAGCGCGTGAAGGGGATGGGCCGCTATCAGGGGATGGAGCTTGACGTTCTGGCGCCGGGTGACTTGCTCGGGCGCTATCCGTTCCTCGAAACCCACGACCTGACCGGCGCGCTCTATGACCCCTATGACGGCGACATCGACCCCGCGCAACTGACCCAGGCGCTGGCCAAAGGGGCGCGGGCGCTGGGGGCGCATATCGAACGCTTTTGCCCCGCGACCGGCGCGCGGCGCGAGGGGGGCGAGTGGATCGTCCAGACCGAAAAGGGCGAGATCCGCTGCGAGATCGTGGTCAACGCCGCCGGCTATTACGCCGCCGAGGTCGGCCGCTGGTTCGGCCGGACCGTGCCGATGATGGTGATGAGCCATCAGTATCTGGTCTTCGACACGATCCCCGAACTGGAGGAATGGAGCGCCGCCGAGGGGCGCAAGCTGCCGCTCTTGCGCGACGTGGACAGCAGCTACTACCTGCGGCAGGAGAAGACGGGCTTCAACCTCGGCCCCTATGAAAACCCCTGCCGCGCGCATTGGGTTACCCCCGACGACCCGATGCCCGAGGATTTCAGCTTCCAGCTGTTCCCCGACGATCTGGAGCGGCTGGAATGGCATATCGCCGACGCCATGGCCCGCGTGCCGCTGCTGGAGAAGGCCAACCTGCAACGGGTCATCAACGGCCCGATTCCCTATACGCCCGACGGCAACCCCCTGATCGGCCCGATGCCGGGCGTGCCGAATGCATTCGAGGCCTGCGTCTTCACCTTCGGCATCTGTCAGGGCGGTGGCGCGGGCAAGGTGCTGGCCGAATGGGTGACCGAGGGGGCGACGGAATGGGACATGTGGTCCTGCGACCCGCGCCGGTTCACCGGCTGGGAGGATCGGGACTACTGCATCGCCAAGGGGATGGAGGTCTACGGCCACGAATACGCCATCCACTTCCCACACCACGCCTGGCCCGCGGGGCGCGACCGGAAGCTTTCGCCGGTTCATGACCGGGTGAAGGCGCTTGGCGCGCAGTTCGGTGCCTGGAACGGGTGGGAGCGGGCGATGTGGTATGCCCGCCCCGGCGACGACGTGTCAGAGGCCGCGCAGCGGACCTGGGCGCGGCGGGGGCCGTGGTTCGACGCGGTGCGGGATGAGTGCCTGGCGGTGCGGGATGCGGCGGGGATCCTTGATCTGCCCGGCTTCTCTCGCTTCAACCTTGAAGGGCCGGGGTCGGCAGAGTGGCTGTCGCGCCAGATCACCGGAAAGGTGCCGCGTGTGGGGCGGATCGGGCTGGCCTATTTCGCCGACGACAAGGGCCGCATCGTGACCGAGATGTCGGTGGTGCGCCACCGCGACGACCTGATGACGCTGATCACGGCGGCGGCGGCCGAGGCGCATGATTTCGACTGGCTGACGCGGCATCTGGATGCGGACGGGGTGACGCTGACCAACCGCACAGATGAGTATTCGACGCAGATCCTCACCGGCCCGGCGTCGCGGGCGATCCTGTCGCAGGTCTGCGCGGCGGACCTCTCGCAGGGCTGGCTGACCCATCAGGCGACCGAGATCGCCGGGCGCTGGGCGCGGCTGGTGCGCGTGTCATTCGCTGGCGAGTTGGGGTGGGAGATCCATACCCGCGTGGAGGATACGGGCGCGGTGTTCGATGCGGTCTGGCAGGCGGGGCAGGGGCACGGGCTGCGGCCGTTCGGCATGTTCGCGCTGAACAGCCTCAGGATCGAAAAGGGCTATCGGGCGTGGAAGGGCGATCTGTCCACCGACTACACCGTGCTGCAGGGGGGCCTCGACCGTTTCATCGACTGGGATCACGATTTCCGCGGCCGCGCGGCGCTGCAGGCGGAACGCCAGCGGGGCGTTTCCAAGCGGTTCGTCACGCTGGTGGTGGAGGCGAGCGAGCATGACCCGCCCTACATGTCCACGCTCTGGCACGGCGGGCAGGTGGTGGGAGAGACGACCAGCGGCTACTGGGGCCACAGGGTTGATGCCTGCGTGGCGCTGGGGACGCTGCGGGCCGATCTGGCGGTGCCGGGGACGGGCCTGGAGGTGGAAATCTTCGGGCAGCGGTTCCCGGCATCGGTGCAGCCGGACGGCCCGTTGTGGGATCCCGCGAACGAGAGGCTGCGGGCGTGATGGACCTGCCGAATTCCGCGCGGGTGGTGATCATCGGCGGCGGCGTGTCGGGCTGCTCGGTCGCCTATCATCTGGCCCATGCCGGCTGGACCGACATCGTTCTGCTGGAGCGCAAGCAGCTGACCTGCGGGACCACCTGGCATGCGGCGGGGCTGATCGGGCAGTTGCGCGGCAGCCAGAACATGACCCGGCTGGCGAAATATTCCGCCGACCTCTACCTGCGGCTGGAGGAGGAGACGGGGATCGCCACGGGGATGCGGCAGGTCGGCTCGATCTCGGTTGCGCTGACGAAACACCGGCACGAGGAATTGTTGCGCAGCGCCACGCTGGCCCGCGCCTTTGACGTGGAGGTGCACGAGGTCGGCCCGTCGGACATCACCGCGATGTATCCGCATCTGAACGTGTCGGATGTGGTGGGGGGCGTGCATCTGCCGGGTGACGGGCAGTGCGATCCGGCGAACATCGCAATGGCACTGGCCAAGGGCGCCCGGATGAAGGGCGCGCGGATTGTCGAAGGGGTGAGGGCCACCCGCGTGCTGGACGAGGGCGGGCGCGTGACCGGCGTTGAATGGCAGGCGGGCGAGGAAACGGGCGTGATCGCCGCCGGGCATGTGGTGAACTGCGGCGGCATGTGGGGGCGCGATCTGGCGGCATCCTCTGGCGTGACATTGCCGCTCCATGCCTGCGAGCATTTCTATCTGGTGACCGAGCCGGTGGAGGGGCTCTCACGCCTGCCGGTGCTGCGGGTGCCGGATGAGTGTGCCTATTACAAGGAAGACGCGGGCAAGATGATGCTGGGCGCGTTCGAGCCGGTGGCGAAGCCCTGGGGCATGACGGGCATCCCCGAGGAGTTCAGCTTCGACTCGCTGCCCGAGGATTTCGCGCATTTCGAGCCAATCTTCGAGAAGGCGATGAACCGCATGCCGCTGTTCCAGACGGCGGGCATCCACACCTTCTTCAACGGCCCCGAAAGCTTCACCCCCGACGACCGCTACTATCTGGGCGAGGCGCCGGAACTGCGCGGCTACTGGGTGGCGGCGGGCTACAACTCGGTCGGGATTCAAAGTGCGGGCGGGGCGGGCATGGCGGTCGCGCACTGGATCACCACCGGCGCGCCACCCTTCGATCTGTGGGAGGTGGACATCCGCCGCGCGCTGCCGTTCCAGCGCAACCGCCGCTACTTGCGCGAGCGGGTGACCGAGACGCTGGGGCTGCTCTACGCCGACCACTTCCCCTATCGGCAGGTCACCACCGCGCGCGGCCTGCGCCGGTCGCCGCTGCACGAGCACCTGAAGGCGCGGGGCGCGGTGTTCGGCGAAGTGGCGGGCTGGGAGCGCGCCAACTGGTTCGCGCGGGAGGGGCAGGAGCGCGAATACCGCTATGACTGGGGACGGCAGAACTGGTTTGAGAACCAGCGGGCCGAGCATATGGCGGTGCGGCAGGGCGTCGGGCTGTTCGACATGACATCTTTCGGGAAGATCCGGGTCGAGGGACGGGACGCGATGGCCTTCCTGCAGCGGGTCTGTGCGAATGATGTGGACGTCGCCGCGGGGCGCATCGTCTATACCCAGATGCTGAACGACCGCGGCGGGATCGAAAGCGATCTGACGGTCACGCGGCTGAGCGAGACCGCATTCCTGCTGGTCGTTCCCGGCGCGACGTTGCAGCGCGATCTGGCTTGGCTGTGGCGGCATCTGACCGACGAATTCGTGGTGATCACCGACGTGACGGCGGCCGAGGCGGTGCTGTGCCTGATGGGGCCGCAGGCGCGCGACGTGCTGGCACGGGTGACGCCCGATGCGCTGGACAACGACGCCTTCCCCTTCGCCACCGCGCGCGAGATCGAGCTGGGCCTTGGCCTCGCCCGGGCGCACCGGATTTCCTACGTGGGCGAACTTGGGTGGGAGCTTTACGTCTCCACCGATCAGGCGGCGCATGTGTTCGAGGCGCTGATCGAGGCCGCGCCCGAGATCACGCTATGCGGTTTGCACACGCTGGATAGCTGCCGGATCGAAAAGGCGTTTCGCCATTTCGGCCATGACATCACCGACGAGGATCATGTGCTGGAGGCGGGCCTTGGCTTTGCCGTTCGCACGGCCAAGGCCGATTTCATCGGCCGCGATGCGGTGCTGCGCAAGCGCGAGGCGGGGCTCTCGCGCCGGATGGTCCAATTCCGCCTGACCGACCCCGAGCCGGTGCTGTTTCATAACGAGGCGCTGGTGCGCGACGGGCGGATCGTGTCCACCGTCACCTCGGCCAATTACGGCCATGCGCTCGGCGGGGCGGTCGGCATGGCCTATGTGCCCTGCGCGGGCGAAAGCGCGGCCGAGGTGCTCGGCTCCACCTATCAGATCGAGATTGCGGGGCGGCGGCATGATGCCATCGCCTCTCTGGCGCCCATGTATGACCCCAGCGGCGAAAGGATGAAGGCATGACCGAGGTTGCAGTTTCGCCCCCCGCCAGCCGCCGTGCCGGGGGCCGCGCCGCCCGTGTTGCGGCCCGGTCCGCCCCGCTGGCCGAGGCTTTGCGCCCGGTCCGCCCCGGCCTGACCGGCGGGCAGTACCGGCCGCTGACCGATGCCGGGGTCGAGCGGATTCATCAGGCCGCGCTGGAGGCGCTGGAGGTGATCGGGCTGGCCGACGCACCGCCCTCGGGCGTGGAGATCATGACCGGCGCGGGCGCGGTGCTGGGCGACGACGGGCGGCTGCGGTTTCCCCGCGCGCTGGTCGAGGACATGCTGGCGATTGCTGCGCGCGGGATCACCCTGCATGGCCGCGACCCCCGGCACGATCTGGACCTGAGCGGCAGCCGGGTGCATTTCGGCACTGCCGGGGCGGCGGTGCATGTGGTCGATCCGGTGACGCTCGACTATCGCGACAGCACGGCGCAGGATCTCTACGATGCCGCACGGCTGGCCCAGCATCTGGACAACATCCACTTCTTCCAGCGCGCCATGGTGTGCCGCGACGTGCTGGACAATTTCCAGATGGACATGAACACGCTTTACGCCTGCTGCGCGGGGACGACAAAGCATGTCGGCACCTCGTTCTCCGACCCCTCTCATGTCTCGGGTGGCTTCGACCTGCTGCACATGATCGCGGGGGGTGAGGAGGCGTGGCGCGCGCGGCCCTTCGTCAGCAACTCCAACTGCTTTGTCGTGCCGCCGATGAAGTTCGCCACCGAAAGCTGCCAGACGATGGAGGCCTGCATCCGCGCAGGCATGCCGATGCTGCTGCTGTCGGCCGGACAAGCGGGGGCGACGGCGCCGGCGCCGATCGCGCTGGCCATCGTGCAGGCAGTGGCGGAGTGCCTGGCCGGCGTCGTCTATGTCAACGCCATGGCGCCGGGGCATCCGGCGATCTTTGGCACCTGGCCTTTCGTTTCCGATCTGCGCACCGGGGCGATGTCGGGCGGCAGCGCGGAGCAGGCGCTGCTGACCGCGGGCTGCGCGCAGATGCACCGCTTCTACGACCTGCCCGGCGGGGCGGCGGCGGGGATCGCCGACAGCAAGCTGCCCGACATGCAGGCGGGGTGGGAGCAGGCGATATCGAACGTGCTGGCCGGGCTGTCGGGGCTGAACATGGTCTACGAGGCGGCGGGGATGCATGCCTCTCTGCTCGGGTTCTGCCACGAGAGCCTGATCCTGGGCGACGACATGCTGGGGCAGGTGCTGCGCTGCGTGCGGGGGATCGAGGTGACGGAGGATACGGTGGGCATCGAAACCATGCGGCAGGTCTGCATGGAGGGGCCGGGGCATTACCTGGGGTCCGACCAGACTCTGGCGCTGATGCAGACCGAATACGTCTATCCCGCCGTCGCCAACCGGATGAGCCCCAAGGAATGGGCCGAGGCTGACCGGCCCGACCTGCTGGCCGGCGCGATGGCCCGCAAGGCGCGGATTCTGGCGCAGGCGGGCAGCACGATCGATCCGGCGCTGGATGCCGAGATCCGCGCGGCCTTTGACATCCGGTTCCAGAACTGACCGTCCCTGTTGCGGCGGGCAGGGAACGATCCGCCGACTGACGCGTTTGCTTTTCGTACCGACTAACGGACACGTAAAGGGGACGTGACATGGGACTTTCGACGATTCTGATCATCATCCTGATCCTTGCTCTGGTCGGCGTGCTGCCGACCTGGGGTCATTCGCGTGCCTGGGGCTACGGGCCTTCGGGTATTGTGGGTGTGATCCTGATCATCCTGCTGATCATGGCGCTGACCGGACGAATCTAGGGCCACGAATATTGATGCCAGCGGAGCGATCTGCTGGCCGTCGCCCAAGCCTGAGCGGCGTTTTGGTGGGTCTGCTCACGCGTGAGCATTTTGCCAAGTCATTGATTTGAAACGAAATCACGTTTTTTGTTAACTTGATCGAAAGGTTTGGGGCGTGAGCAGAGCTCAAGGACGGCGGCGGTGAGGTGGGCTCATCTCTGAGCAATTCTTCGGGTCCGAAAGCGGCCCGAGAGCGATGTTCGCTCATCATGGTGGAGGATTGAGATAGCGGAAGTTGTTGCGCTTCAATGAATGGGCTAGTTGAGTTGTTGGCTTCGCGACGTGGGAGGCACTTCCTGAGCAATCGGGATCGCTTTGTCGGTACACTGGGCCGAATGTAGGCCGTCACCTCGGCTTGGCATATCTTGTAGGCCCCAAAAAATAATGCTATACTCTGGCGGTTCCCACTATCAGCGCGTTTATTTACTTTGGCGCGCCATATGACGAATGTCTTATTGGCGTTAATATTTTCAGGAAGGGCGCAACATGTTTCGACCCACTGTGCAGAAAATAATAGAGGTGATGGAAAAGAAGAGGTATCGAATTTATGATACACCTGAAGTCAACTGGAACTTGAATATCGTTGGGGTTCGAGCAACTCCGCCTAGTGGTGATCGATTTGATGATCTGTTAATGATCTTTCATCGATTTATGGGCGCATGGGATATCAGATACTACCCAATTACCGCTGACCCAAGCGGACATTATCTGAGAAATCCTGTGAATTCTAAAGGCACAGCTATTTTGAAAGAGGGCCAGTATCTGAGCTGCTATGCAATTGACATTCATAAGAGAGGTCGCCCGGGGGCGCACAAGGCACTTTGTCAGAGGCTGGATTCGGTGACGGTGTATCGGGATAATAACAAGGACGGAGTTCTGAACTTTGTAAATCCTGAATCGGGAATGTTTGGAATAAATATTCACCGAGGTCCATTAAATGGGGATATGGACACAAAGAACACGAACTATTCGGCTGGTTGTCAGGTTTTTGCGGATCGTCGACATTTTGAAGAGTTCATGTTATCTTGCGAAAACGGAAGGGCGGCGTTTGGAAACAAGTTTACCTATACGCTCTTGCTTGAGTCTGACTTCGCCTGATTTTCTTCCCCTCACACCAACCTCGACACCTCCACCGCCGCCCGCACAAAATCCGCGAACAGCGGATGCGGCTCGAACGGTTTCGACTTCAGTTCCGGGTGGAACTGCACGCCGATGAACCAGGGGTGGCCCTGCACCTCGACAATCTCGGGCAGGCGGCCGTCGGGGCTCATGCCGGAGAACATCACGCCGCAGCTTTCCAGCTTGTCGCGGTACTTGATGTCCACCTCGTAGCGGTGGCGGTGGCGTTCCTCGATCGTGGTGGCGCCGTAGACCTGGGCGACCTTTGACCCCTCGGCCAGATGGGCGGTATAGGCGCCCAGCCGCATCGTGCCGCCCTTGTCGTCGCCGACGCGGCGTTCGACCGTCTGGTTGCCCTGCACCCATTCCTTCAGGTGATAGACGACGGGGGTGAAGCGCTTGCGCCCGACCTCGTGGTCGAATTCCTCTGACCCCGCATCCTTCAGCCCGGCGAGGTTGCGCGCGGCCTCGATCACCGCCATCTGCATTCCCAGGCAGATGCCCAGATAGGGGATGCCCTTTTCGCGGGCGAATTGCGCCGCGCGGATCTTGCCCTCGGTCCCCCGCTCGCCAAAGCCGCCGGGGACGAGGATGGCGTGGAACCCCTCCAGCCACGGGGCGGGGTCTTCACGCTCGAATATCTCGGCGTCGATCCATTCGGATTTCACCCGCACGCGGTTGGCCATGCCGCCATGGGTCAGCGCCTCGGCGATGGATTTGTAGGCATCCTCCAACTGCGTGTATTTGCCGACGATGGCGACGCGGACGGTGCCCTCGGCGTTTTCCAGCCGGTCCATCACGTCTTCCCAGCGGTCGAGGTTGGGGCGCGGGGCGGGCGAGATCTGGAAGGCGTCCAGCACCGCCTGGTCGAGCCCGGCGCGGTGATAGGCCAGCGGCGCCTCGTAGATCGATTTCAGGTCATAGGCGGGGATCACGGCATCGGGGCGGACGTTGCAGAAGAGCGCGATCTTGGCGCGTTCCTTTTCCGGGATCGGATGTTCGGAGCGGCAGACGAGGATGTCGGGCGCGATGCCGATGGCGCGCAGCTCCTTGACGCTGTGCTGGGTCGGCTTGGTCTTCAACTCGCCCGATGCGGCGAGGTAGGGCAGCAGCGTCAGGTGCATGAAGATGCACTGGCCGCGGGCGCGGTCCTGCGCGAACTGGCGGATCGCCTCGAAGAACGGCAGCCCCTCGATATCGCCCACCGTGCCGCCGATCTCGCACAGCATGAAATCGACCTCATCCTCGCCCACGGCCAGGAAATCCTTGATCTCGTTGGTGACGTGGGGGATCACCTGGATGGTCTTGCCCAGATAGTCGCCGCGCCGCTCCTTCTCCAGCACGTTGGAATAGATCCGGCCGGAGGAGACGGAATCGGTGCGCCGGGCGGAAACGCCGGTGAAGCGTTCGTAATGGCCGAGGTCGAGGTCGGTTTCCGCGCCGTCGTCAGTCACGAAGACCTCGCCGTGTTCAAAGGGCGACATCGTGCCGGGATCGACGTTCAGATAGGGGTCGAGCTTGCGCAGGCGGACAGAAAAGCCGCGCGCCTGCAACAGCGCGCCGAGCGCGGCGGAGGCGAGGCCCTTGCCGAGCGAGGAAACCACGCCGCCAGTGATGAAGATGTAGCGCGCCATGCCGGTGGGTCCCCCGTGAATCCGTCCTGATATGCGAGCCGAGTCAGCACGGCATCACGGGACGCAACCTATAGATGATCGCCCGATGCCCTGCAACCGGACCGCAACATGATGTTGGCGCCCTGTGGCGCCAACTCTACGCTTTGTGGTGGTGTCAGTCCGCGCGCGGCGGCGTCAGCGGCTCGTCACCCGCTGCCGGCGGTGGCAGCAGGTCGCCGCCCGCGGGCAGGCCGGGCGCTGCCGGCGCGGGTGCCGAGGGCGTGCCCAGCCGGTCCAGAACGGATGTCCCGGCGGCGTTCTGCGCGGCAAAGATCGTCAGCGTGAGCGAGGTGCAGATGAAGGCGATGGCGAAGATCCAGGTCAGCTTGCCCAGCGCCGTCGCCGCCGCCCGGCCCGACATCACGCCGCCGCCGCCCCCGCCGCCGCCCATGCCCAGACCGCCGCCTTCGGACCGTTGCAGCAGCACGACGCCGATCAGCGCGAGCGCGAGAAGCAGGTGGACGATCAGGACGACATTTTGCATTCGGGCGGCCTTTGGGATGTTTGACGGCTATCTAGGAAGAATCGGCCGCGCCCGCAACCCGCGATCGGATTTCCGGGCGCGGAAGCGAAACGGGCGGGGCAATGCCCCGCCCGCCCGAACCGGATGTATCGCAGGCCTCAGGCCGCGGTTGCGCGACGCGTCTTGCGCGCGGTCACGCCAAGGCCGGCAAGACCGGCCAGCAGCAGCCAGCCGGCAGCCGGCAGCGGAACCGGCGAGGGCGGCGGCGGCGGCGTTTGCAGCGGCAGCGACGTGGTGATCTTGAAGTTGGACTGCGTGGTGTGACGCTCGGCAAAGAAGATGGCGAAATCGTAGTTCTGCCCTTCGGAAAGGCCGAGATTGTCGATCAGGTTCTGCCCGGTGAACGACGCCGACTGAGCCGTCTTCACCCCGCCAAGATCAACCACCAGCCTGCCGTCAACGAATACCCACAGGTCGTCATCACCGGTGAAATTGAACGTGTCCGCCGCGGTGAACGACAGCGAGCCCAGGATCTCGTAGGTGAAGTGGAAGTTGTTGCCGTTGCCTTCGTTGCCGAAGCCCTGACCGTCGATCGGGAAGAAGGCGTTGCTTGAATATTCGAACAGGCCGGACCCCGGCGACGTCTCGTTCAGGTCGATCGAATAGGCGATGGACTGGTTCACGCCCGCCACGTCACGATACCACTGGGCGAAGTTCGCCGCGGTCGTGAAGCTGCCGACATTCTCGGGGCCGATGAACACCGGCTTGCCGTCTGCGTCCAGCGTGTCGGCGACAACGCCCGTGCGCAGTCCGTCAACGGCGCGCTGCATGTCCGGGTGGCTTACGCTGAAATCCCGCACGGTGCCGTGCAGGGTGATCGAGGCTGCGTCAGCAACCAGTGTTGTGGCGGTCAGCACGGCGGCCGCCATCGCGAATACCTTCATTGATGTTTTCCTCGTTATGTCTGCGACTGGTGGGGCCGATACATGGCGCACCATTGTGGCGCTTATAGCGGTCTGGCGTCGAAGTGAAGCGATTAGTTAATCAATGGTTAACATCGCTTCGCCGCCATGAGCGGGGTGGCCGCAGTTTCCGGTTCAACCGGACCGAAAGGCCGTGTAGGAGTGCCCGCGTCATGCGGTTTGGGGGATGAATATGGCCAACGTGGTGGTAGTCGGCGCGCAATGGGGGGACGAGGGCAAGGGCAAGATCGTCGACTGGCTGTCGGAACGCGCGGACGTGATCGCGCGGTTTCAGGGCGGCCACAACGCCGGGCACACGCTGGTGATCGACGGCACGGTCTACAAGCTCAGCCTGCTGCCCAGCGGCATCGTGCGCGGCGGCAAGCTCAGCGTGATCGGCAACGGCGTGGTCCTCGACCCCTGGGCGCTGCTCGATGAGATCGCGCGGCTGGAGGGGCAGGGCGTCACCGTCACCCCCGACAGCCTGATGATCGCCGAGAACACGCCGCTGATCCTGCCGGTGCATGGCGAGTTGGACCGCGCGCGCGAGGCGCAGACCGGCGTGTCGAAGATCGGCACCACCGGGCGCGGCATCGGCCCGGCATACGAGGACAAGGTGGGCCGCCGCACCGTGCGCGTCGCCGATCTGGCCGATGCCGCGACGCTGGACCTGCGGCTGGAACGGCTGATGACCCATCACAACGCGCTCCGCGCGGGCCTGGGCCTCGACCCGGTGGACCGGGATGCGCTGAAGGCGCAGTTGCTGGAGGTCGCACCGAAGATCCTGCCCTTTGCCAAGCCGGTCTGGAAGGTGCTGAACGAGGCCCGCCGCGCCGGAAAGCGCATCCTGTTCGAGGGCGCGCAGGGGGCGCTGCTGGATATCGACTTCGGCACCTATCCCTATGTGACCAGTTCCAACACCCTGGCCGGGATGGCGGCGGCGGGCACCGGGCTGGGTCCGACGGCGGTGGATTTTGTCCTGGGCATCGTGAAGGCCTACACCACGCGGGTGGGCGAGGGGCCTTTCCCGACCGAACTGACCGATGAGGTGGGCCAGCGGCTGGGCGAGCGCGGGCATGAATTCGGCACGGTGACCGGGCGCAAGCGGCGCTGCGGCTGGTTCGACGCGGTGCTGGTGCGGCAGACCTGCGCGACCAGCGGCGTTTCGGGCATCGCGCTGACCAAGCTCGACGTGCTGGACGGGTTCAACGAGCTGAAGATCTGCGTGGGCTACGATCTGGATGGCGAGCGGCTGGATTACCTGCCCACCGCCGCCAACCTGCAGGCCCGCGTCACGCCGGTCTATGAGACCATCGAGGGCTGGCAGGACAGCACCGCAGGCGCCCGGTCCTGGGCCGACCTGCCGGCGGCGGCGATCAAGTATGTCCGCCGGATCGAGGAGTTGATCCAGTGCCCCGTGGCCCTGGTCTCCACCTCGCCCGAGCGGGAGGACACGATCCTCGTGACCGACCCGTTCGCGGACTGAACGGCGCGGCCCGGAGGAACGGCATGGCACTCAGCTACAAGGCTAGGCGGCGCTGGTCGCTGGTGATCCTGCTGATCGGGCTGCCGGTCTACATCGTGCTGGCCGTCAACATCATCGACCTGTTCGACCGCCCGCCGTTCTGGGTGGAACTGGCGGTCTATGTCGGCCTGGGCTTCCTGTGGATGCTGCCGTTCCGCTTTGTCTTTCTGGGTATCGGCCGGGCCGACCCCGATGCGGATGGGGACGAGGCGAAGGGGCCGCGGGACTGACCCCCGCTCAGCCCGCCGCCGGTTCGGGGGCGTAGCGCGAGGCGGTGCCGATCAGGTAGCGCCCGGCCTCGGCCCGCGCGATCCGGCCCTCGCGCAGCAACTGGCCAAAGGCGCGGAAGCTCGCCTCGCGCGCCGGGCGGTCGCCGGTCAGCACCAGCGCGGCAAGCTGCATCACCTGCGGGCGCGAGAAGTCGCTGCCCGCACGCTCGGCCAGAAAGGCCGCCGCCGCCTCCAGCACTTCCTGCGGTTCCGCCGCGCCACGCTCGCGCGCCCAGTCGGCAAACTCGTCCTGGCCCGGCAGCGGCTCTGCCGGTGCGGCGGAGACCCGCTGCGGCATGACCGGCCCCTCGGGTAGGGGGATGTCGGATGTCCGGCGCGGCAGGTCGGGGCGCGGGCGTTCGGTGCGCAGCGGCCCGGCGACCGGGCGCGTGGGCCAGACCATCGCCGCCAGCGCATCGCGGTAGGGCGCGGCGGGGTCGGGCTCGGCCCGCGCCGGGGCGTCGCCGTCGCGCGTCACCTCGACGGCGGTGCGCAGATGGCCGATCGCCTCTTGCCGCCGCTGTGTCTCGGGGCCTTGCAGCGCCTGATCGGTGCGCGCCAGCAGCCGCTCCAGCGCCGCATCGTCGCCGTCGCCCTCGGCCTTCAGGCGCTGGCGGCGGATCGGGGTGTCGGCCTCTGCCTCCGCCTCGGGGTGGGCCAGCGTCTCCAGCGCCGCGCGGGTCTCGGCGGCGGCGTCGCGGGCCAGGTCGGGATCGGCGGCCTGCGCCTGGGCGGCCGCGCCGAACAGCGCACCCCGCGCCTCCACATGGCCGGGGATGGTGCCGAAATCGGGCTCGTTCTCGGCCAGGTGGCGGATCTGGTCGGCTATTGCGCGCAGGATCGGCAGCGGATCGGCATAGCCCGACAGCGTGCACGAGAACGCCCCGTAGGAAACCGAAAGGGACTTGTCACCACGCTCCATCCGTCGCACGCCTGTCGCCGTTGTCCTGCCGCCCAGTCTAGCGCCTAAGTCCTAATCTGGGTGAATCGAACGGGGCATTTCGGGGGAAACATCATGCCGGAATTGTGGCATTCTTTCGATGCGAGGGACAGTGGCGCCGATGGCGGCGCGATTGTCCGGTCGGCGGGCGGGGTCACGCTGGTCGGCGGCGGCGAGATTGCGGCAAAGGGATTTACCGAGGTGCTGGCCCTTGCCCCCACGCTGGTCGCGGCGGATGGCGGCGCGGACAGTGTGCTGGCGCTGGGCCAGATGCCGCAGGCGGTGATCGGCGATTTCGATTCGATCACCCCCGCCGCGCGCCGTGCGATCCCCGCCGACCGCCAGCATGTCGTCGCCGAGCAGGAGAGCACGGATTTCGAGAAAAGCCTGATGGCCATTGCCGCGCCCTTCGTGCTGGCGCTGGGCTTCACCGGGCAGCGGGTCGATCACACGCTGGCGGCGTTCAGCGTGCTGGCCCGCCACCCGGCCCGGCGCTGCCTGATCGTGTCGGATCACGATATCTGCTTCCTTGCCCCGCCGCGCCTGACGCTGGACCTGCCCCGGGGGACGCGGCTCTCGCTCTACCCGCTGGGGCCGGTCGGTGGCGAAAGCCGCGGGCTGCGCTGGCCCATTGATGGCATCGCCTTTGCCCCGGACAGCCGCATCGGCACGTCGAACGAGGTCGCGGGGCCGGTGCTTCTGGGTTTCGACGCGCCGCGGATGCTGGTGATCCTGCCACGCCCGCATCTGCGCGCCACGCTGCACGCGCTGGTGCCGCACGGTTAGGCCGCCCGCCGGCTGACCGCGTGTTCGCGCAGGATCACGTACAACCCCGCCGCAATCGTCACAGCGATCCCCGCCGCTGCCAGCCCGTTCGGCAGTTGCGCAAAGATCAGCCAGCCCAGCAGCGTCGCCACCGGGATCTCCAGATACTGCATCGGCGCCAGCGTTGCCGAGGGCGCGAACCGCAGCGACCAGGTCATCAGCAGATGCGCCACCGTCGCCGTGACGCCCAGCAGCAGGATCAGCGCCGCCTCGCCGCCCGAGGGCGCGATCAGCGCCAGCCCCGGCAGATCGGCCGCGATGCCCAGCCCCATCAGCGGCAGCAGGATCGCCACCGCCATGCCGCCGCTGGTGGCCTGCAGGCTGACCGGATCGACCAGATGCGCGATCTGCCGCGTGACCAGCATGAAGACCGCGAACAGCACCGCCACCCCCAGCGGCAGCAGCGCCGGCAGGCCCACGTCGGCAAAGGTCGGCTGGATCACCATCAGCGTGCCGGCGAACCCCACCGCACAGGCGATCAGCCGCCGCGGCCCCACCTCCTCTCTCAGCAACAGATGGCCCAGAAGCAGCAGGATGAAGGGCATGACGAATGCGATGGCGATGCATTCGGCCAGCGGCAGAAAGCTGAGCGACAGGAACATCAGCCCGACGCCGCCGATGTGGATCGCCGTGCGCAGCACCACCAGCCCCATGACCCCCGTGGGCATCCGGAAACTGCGCGCGCTGAACCAGACGACCGGCGCCAGCAGCACCCCCTGCAGCGCGAAACGGATCAGCACAAGCTGCAGGATCGGTACGCTCTCGCCCAGCACCTTGGCGATGGAATCGCTCAGCGGCGCGAGGACGCAGAAGCCGAGCATCAGGACGATGCCCAGAACGGGGCGGTCGGCAGGGCGGGTCATGGCGCTGGCTAGCCCGCCCGGCGGGGGGCGTCCAGTGGGAAAGCGGGGGGGCGCGGGTGGTGGCGAGGCGGGCTTTCCTGAAGTTCGCGTCAAAGGAGTAGATGTGCGCTGCCCTCGTCAGCCGGTTTTCCGCTTGACCTCGCCCTTGCCTGGGGTGCCACAATAGGTCCGGGAAATGCTTTGGGACGCAGGATGACATTTGAAATCAACCCGCTAGTACCGGAGTTGTGGTGCTCGGACTTTGAAGTTTCGATGGAGTTCTACACCGGCGTTCTCGGGTTCGAGATCGCTCAGCGCCGGGGGAACGATCCGCACGCCTATCTGGCTCTCCATGGCGCACAAATCATGATTGCTCACTGGCCATTGGATGGCGACTGGGTGCCATGGCTGCCGGAGCATATGGCCCATCCCTATGGGCGAGGGATCAACCTGCAATTCATGGTTCCTGATATCGACAGAATGTACGAGGCGGTCTTGGCTCGCGGTGCAAAGCCGCTTCTGGCCATCTACGATGCGGAGATCTGGAAGACCGACTGCATGGATACCCGGCGTCAGTACCTGATCTTGGACCCAGACGGGTATGTCTTACGTTTCGCACAAAGCCTTGGGACCCGTCCCGTGGATGATTCAGACCTCAAGAAGCTAGGGATGCAATACGGCGCGTAGATCTCGTTGTGATGGAAGCGTTGCACTGTCGCTGATGGAAAATCGATTGCCGCCATTCGCCGCGAGGCCGATTGATGTCATCATCGGCTCCAATCGAACCTTCCGCCCGACAGAGGGCGCGCCAGCCCGCCGGGGCGGGTCATGGCGCTGGCTAGCCCGCGCGGCGGCGGGGGCGTCCAGTCGGAAAGCGGCGGGCGGGGTGGCCGCGGGGAAATCAGGCCAAGCGCACACCTGCCGCAGGCGGTTGCTTCGCCCCCGTCAGGCTCGCTCAATCATCCTGCTGGCAGAACCGGATGCGGTTGCCGAACGGATCGCTCACCTGCATCTGCACGCCCCAGGGCAGATCCTCCAGGCCGGGACGATTGTAGGCATATTGCTTCTCGGCAAGTTCTCGATGGAACCCGCGGATATTGCTGGTGACGACGAAGACATTCGCGCCCGGGCTCGCGTCACCGTGGTGTTCGGACAGGTGCAGGGTCAAGCCGGCCCGTTCGACCCCGAGGTAAAGCGGCAGGCCATCCGCGAAACTATGCTCAAAGGTGACATCGAAGCCAAGGAAATCGCAGTAAAATTCCCTGGCTTTCCGATCGTCGAAAATGCGCAGGATCGGGCAGCATCTCGTGAACCGGGGCGCGTCGGCGGGTGGGCTGTTCTGGCCGAGCTTTGCCGAAGCCGTGTTCCAGTCCGCATAGCCCAGGGCCTTTGCCGCAAGCTCCAGCGATCTGGAATGCGACACATTCATTCCCTCGGAGGCAAGGGCAGCCCTGAGGTGCCGTGCCATGGATTTGGCCTGTTCGGCGTTTGTCATCACACTCTCCTGCCAGTGCAAGTCGTCGGTGCTCGCGTTGCCGATGGGCACTGGACGGGCGAAGATGTGACGGCGTCCGTGATGCTTTCACCATACCGTTTGAGGTGCGAGCGGCTGGCAGCATTGACCACCCCAAGGGAGCCAAAGTTTGGCGCGGCCGTCAAGCGGGATCTCGGTCGGCAACAGGTCCGCACCCTTCATTCCGAACCGGATCACCCCCCGCTTGCCCCACCCCCAATTCTCCCCTATCTCTCCCCACGGGCCGCGCCGCGTCGCCGCCCGACCATCGAGGACTGGATGTCAGAGCTTGTGAGATAAGGCTCTCTGCTTGTCAGAGAGCCGGGTGAAACCAGAGCCGCCGGGCGCAGCCGCGCCGGGCCGTTTCTTCACATGATCTCACGAGACAGCAATGAACCTTTCACGAACCGAGCAGCGCGTGCTGCACGTTCTCGCACTTGGCGGCCGCATCCTGCACGACCGCGGCGGCGGGCCAAAGGTCACCTCCGTCCGCTGCGTCACGCGCGACGGGATGACCCTTTCCGACTGCGATCTGGCAATCTTTGCCCGGCTGCGCGCCAGGCGGCTGATCGAATCCCGGTCGGGCAGCCCTTACCGCATATCGAAACGCGGCCGCCTGTCGGTCCGCGCGCAACATGACAACCAGGGGGGCTGAGATGCGGATACGCGATGAAACCGCCGCCGACATCCCGGCCATTGCCGGCGTCGTGACCGCGGCGATGCGGCTTCTGCCGCAGACCACCGGGACCGAGGCGGCGATTGTCGAGGCGTTGCGGGCGGACAACGCCCTGACCCTCTCGCTGGTGGCAGAGGCGGGGGGCGCGGTCATCGGCCATCTCGCCGCCTCGGACGCCTCGGTGGGCGATCAGGGCGGCTGGGGGCTGATCGGCCCGCTGGCCGTCCTGCCCGCCTGGCACCGGCGCGGCATCGGCAGCGCCCTGATGGCGCAGGCGCTGGACCGCCTGCGCGACACCCATCGCGGCGCGGCGCTGGTGGGCGACCCGGGCTATTACCGCCGGTTCGGCTTTCGCGCCTTTCCGGGGCTTTCCGTCGCCGGCTGCCCGCCCGAATATGTCCTGGCCCTGCCGTTCGACGGATCGCCGCCCCAGGGCACGCTGATCCATCACCCGGCCTTCGGGCTGGCGCAGGGGGGGTAAAAGGGTCCGGGCCGCAGCGCAACAGCCTGCGGCCCGGACCACACCGCCCCTATAGCTCAAGAACCAGCGGGCAATGGTCCGACACTTCGGGGTCGCGGACGACCTCAAAGCCCCGCACCGCCTCGGCCCGGTTGATCAGCATGTAATCCGCGAACCTGCCCGGCTTGGTGTAGTGCGACGTGCGGGTGCCGTGAAAGCCGTGGCCGGTGACCAGGTCCGAAAACCCGGCGGCGGCCAGCAGCCGCAAGGTCTCGCTGCCCGGTTCCACATTGAAATCGCCGCAGATGACGGACAGATCCTCCGGCTCCGACACCTGGCGCGACAGGGTCAGCAGCCGCTCTGCCTGCACCTTCCGCGCCGGCGTGTCGATCTTTCCGGTCAGGTCGCGCAGCCCGTGCATATGGGTCACGCTCAGCGCCCGCCTCGCCGCGTAGTCATGGACCCTGACGCCATGCGCGCTGCGCGATCGCGGGTGGTCGCCATAGCCTGCCGGGCTGAACCCCTTGTGCACGAAACCCTGCACCTGCCCGATGATCGGCAACGCCCGATGCACAAAGGTCGCCAGACCCCATTGCGACGGGATCGCCCGGTCGCCGTCCCACAGCACGCCCTGCGCGGCGGGGCAGAAGATGGCGGTGTGATCCGGCAGGGCCTGGGCGACGTCACGAAAGAAGTTCGCCCGCTGCGGCAGGACGTGATCGCCGTCGCGATAGGTCAGCCAGTCCTTGCCGGATGCTGGGCTGTGAATGACCTCCTGCAGGCACAGGATATCGGGCGCGGCCCTGCGACATAGGGCAGCAGCGCCTCGTGCAGCCGTCCGCCCCAGCCGTTCAGGCACATCAGTTTCACGTCTCGCCCCCGCCCCGGTATACCTTTTCGGGTATATACCGTTTAGGGTATATACCCGAAAAGGTATGGGTTTCACGCCGGCCCGCCGCCAAGTGCCTGAAAGACAAGGGGTGTCGCGCCGAAGGCCCGCCAACGTATGCACGTCATATGCACGCAAAACATACGTGAATCATACGTGGTGTGCACACCCGTTCCGGGCGCTGTGGCTCAGCAGTTCGGCACGTTGACGGCCAGCCCGCCAAGGGCGGTTTCCTTGTATTTCTCGCTCATGTCCGCCCCGGTCTGCCGCATCGCCTCGATGCAATTGTCCAGCGGCATGAAATGCGTCCCATCCCCCCGCAGCGCCAGCGACGCGGCCGAAACAGCCTTGATCGCACCGAGGCCATTGCGCTCGATACAGGGCACCTGAACCAGCCCCTTCACCGGGTCGCAGGTCATTCCAAGATGATGTTCCAGCGAGATTTCCGCCGCATTTTCAACTTGTTCCGGCGTGCCGCCCAGAACGGCGGCCAGACCCGCCGCGGCCATCGCGGCGGCGCTTCCGACCTCGGCCTGGCAGCCGCATTCGGCGCCAGAGATGCTGGCGTTGTGCTTGATGATCCCGCCGATGGCGGCGGCCGTCAGCAGGAAATCCCCCACCTGCCGCTCGCTCGCCCCCGGCACATGATCCAGCCAGTAGCGGATCACCGCCGGCACCACCCCCGCCGCGCCGTTCGTGGGCGCCGTGACGACCTGCCCCCCCGCCGCATTCTCCTCGTTCACCGCCATCGCATAGGTCGACATCCAGTCGTTGATCGTATGCGGCGGCGTGATGTTCAGTCCCCTTTCGGCCAATAAAGACTGGTGAATCGCATGCGCCCGGCGCCGCACCTTCAGCCCGCCCGGCAGCGTGCCGTCGGTCGCCAAGCCCCGGTCGATGCAGTCGCGCATCACCTGCCAGATCCGCGAAAGCCCCGCGTCCAGATCCGCCGGCGCGCGGCGGGTCAGCTCGTTCTCGCGCTTCATCCGCGCGATGGATTTCCCGCTCTCCCGCGCCATTTCAAGCATCTGGGCCGCGCTCTCGAACGGATAGGGCACCGGCGCCCCCGCCGCGCCCTTGCCGCCCTCGGCCAGTTCTGCGGCGCTGACCACAAAGCCGCCGCCGATGGAATAATAGGTCTCCTCGACAATCACATCGCCCTGCGCATCGGTCGCACGCAGGATCATCCCGTTGGCATGGCCGGGCAGGGCAGGGCCGTAGTCGAAGACCAGATCGGCGGCGGGGTCGAAGGTAAGTGCCGGCAACCCCTTGGGCTCAAGCCTCTTTTCGTCCCGGATTCTTTCCAGCGCCGCCACCGCCGCTTCGGCGTCGTAGCTGTCGGGCAGGAACCCCGCCAGCCCCAGGATCACCGCCCGGTCCGTCGCATGGCCCACCCCGGTAAAGGCCAGCGACCCGTGCAGCGAGGCGCGCAGACCAGCGGGTTTGAACGGAGAGCCGCGCAGCAGGTCCAGAAACCGTCCCGCCGCCACCATCGGCCCCATCGTATGCGACGACGACGGGCCGATGCCCACCTTGAACATCTCGAAGACCGACAGGAACATGGGCCGTCCTTCCGTTGCGCGTGGACTTCATTAGCATGGAGGTAGCGCAGGGCGTCACGCCGGAAAGCGACGCTTCTGCGCCCGCCGCGCATGGCCGCGATGTCACGCAGGTCCGATTCCGTCTCGCAGCCCCGACGCAACTTGCCTATAAGCGGGTCCGAACCCGACGGAGGATCGCCATGCCCGCCGAAATGTCGCCCATCGACGCCGCGAAATACGCCGCCGCCAAGCGCGCGGTGGCCGAGGTGAAGGACGGCATGAAGCTGGGCCTTGGCACCGGATCGACCGCGGCCTGGATGGTGCGGTGCCTGGGCCAGCGGGTCCGCGACGAAGGTCTGCGCATCACGGGGGTGCCCACATCCGAGCGCACCGCCGCGCTGGCGCGCGAGGCGGGGATCGAGGTGGTGACGCTGGACGAGGCCGGCTGGCTCGACCTGACCATCGATGGGGCGGACGAATTCGACGACCGGCTGAACCTGATCAAGGGCGGCGGCGGGGCGCTTCTGCGCGAAAAGATCGTCGCGGCGGCTTCCGACAGGATGATCGTGATCGCCGACGCGGCCAAGCAGGTGGCGCAACTTGGCGCCTTTCCCCTGCCGGTTGAGGTGATCCCCTTTGGCTGGCAGGCCACGCGCCGGCTGATTGACGAAGTGCTGGCGGGCGCGGACGTGCTGGGCCGGTCAACCACGCTCAGGCTCGACGGCGACGATCCCTATGCGACGGACGAGGGCAACCGCATCCTTGATCTGCACCTGAAGCGGATCGGCGATCCGCGCCGGCTGGCGATGCTGCTGAACCAGGTGCCGGGCGTGGTGGAAAACGGGCTTTTCATCGACTTGTGTGCCAGCGTGATCGTCGGCCATGGCGACGGGCGTGTGGACCTGCACGACGGCAGCGGCGGCCCGGTCCAGCGAGAGCGGGTGGAGATGCCGGGCGACGGCAATATCTTCGCCGATCTCTGACGGGGAAAGGATGGCGTTCGACTTCGATCTCTTTGTTATCGGCGGCGGATCGGGCGGCGTGCGCGCGGCCCGGATCGCGGCGGGCGAGCATGGGGCAAAGGTCGCGCTGGCCGAAGAATTCCGCGTCGGCGGCACCTGCGTGATCCGCGGCTGCGTGCCGAAGAAGCTGATGGTCTTCGCCTCGAACTATCCCGGTGAGATCGAGGATGCGAAAAGCTACGGCTGGACGGGCGCCACGGCCGGCGCCTTCGACTGGCCCGTCTTCCGCACGCGGCTGGATACCGAGCTTGACCGGCTGGAAGCGGCCTATCGCGGCGGGCTGGACCGGGCCGGTGTCACCGTGTTTGACCAGCGCGCGGTGCTGGAGGATCCGCATACCGTCCGGCTGGCCGACGGCAGCACGCACAGCGCCCGCTACATCCTGATCGCCACCGGCGGCCGCCCGTTCCTGCCCGAGGCGGTGCGCGAGTCGGGTGTCATTACCTCGAACGATGTGTTCAAGCTGGATGCGCTGCCGAAATCCATCCTCGTCGTCGGCGGCGGCTTCATTGCCTGCGAATTCGCCTGCATCCTGAACGGGCTGGGGGTGGAGGTCACGCAATACTACCGCGGCGCGCAGATCCTGCGCGGCTTTGACGACGAATGCCGCGGCCATGTCGCCGATGCGATGCAGGCGCGGGGCATCGCGATCCATTGCGGTACCGACGTGCTGCGCCTGACCGGAGAGGCGGGGCGGTGCCACGTCACCTCCACCACCGGGCGCGAGGAGTCGTTCGACAAGGTGCTCTACGCCACCGGCCGGGTCCCCAACACCGACGGCATGGGGCTGGCCGATCTGGGCGTGAAGCTCGGCCGGCGCGGAGAGATCGCGGTTGACGGCTTCTCGCAAAGCTCCGTTCCGTCGATCTTTGCCGTGGGCGACGTCACCGACCGCATCAACCTGACCCCCGTGGCGATCCGTGAGGGCCACGCCTTTGCCGACACGATCTTTGGCGGCACACCCACCCAGCCCGATCACGAGTGCGTTGCCAGTGCCGTTTTTACCACGCCAGAGTTCGCATCTGTCGGTATGACAGAGGAGGCGGCGCGGGACATCGAACCGATAGACGTGTATTGTGCCGCTTTCAGACCCATGCAGTCGCTCTTTGCCGGGCGGCAGGATCGGGTGCTGATGAAACTGGTCGTGGCGCGGGAAAGCCGCCGGGTGCTTGGCTGCCACATCGTCGCGCCCCATGCGGCCGAAATGATCCAGCTTGCCGCCGTCGCGGTGAAGATGGGGGCCACGAAAGAGGATTTCGACCGCGCGGTGGCCGTGCACCCAACCATGGCGGAAGAACTCGTCACCCTGCGCAGCCCGGTCAGGACAGCTTGAATTCACGGGCGGTGCAACCACTTCGTAACGCAGGATCAAATTGATCACAGAGGACCAACAGAGAGGATAAAGACGCGATGGCTGGAAACAGTGGCGGACCCTGGGGAAGCGGAGGCGGCTCTGGCGGCGGCGACGGCGGTGGCAATCGTGGCGGCGGGCAACGACCCGGCGGCGGCGGCGACAGGCCGCAGATTCCCGAAATCGACGAGATCGTGAAAAAGGGCCAGGAGCAGTTGCGCGTGCTGATGGGCGGGCGCGGCGGCGGCGCGAACGGGCGCGGCCCGGGCGGCGGCGGGGGCGGCCCGGCGTTTACCAAGCGCGGCATGCTGTTCGGCGCGCTGGCGCTGGCGGCGGTCTGGCTCTTCGCCTCGTTCTACACCGTGAAGCCCGAGGAGCGGTCGGTCGAACTGCTGTTCGGCAGCTATTACCGCACCGGCAATCCGGGTCTGAACTTCGCCCCCTGGCCCATCGTGACGGCCGAGATCATTCAGACCACCGGCGAACGGGTCAGCGACGTGGGCACAGGCCGCGGCGGACGGCTCGACAGCGGGCTGATGCTGACGCGTGACGAGGCGATCGTGGACATCGAGTTCCAAGTCGTCTGGAACATCACCGACCCGGCCAGCTTCCTGTTCAACCTCGCCGATCCCACGGCGACGGTGGCGGCGGTGTCGGAAAGCGCGATGCGCGACATCATCGCGCGGTCGGAACTCTCGCCGATCCTCAACCGTGACCGGGGCGCCATCGCGGCCGATCTGCGGCAGGCGGTGCAGGGCACGCTGGACAGCTACCAGTCGGGCATCAACATCATCCGGATCAACTTCGACCGCGCCGACCCCCCGCGCGAGGTGATCGACAGCTTCCGCGAGGTGCAGGCCGCACGTCAGGAGCGTGACCGGCTGGAGCGCGAGGCCGATGCCTATGCCAACCGGGTTCTGGCCGCTGCGCGCGGTGAAAGCGCGCAGGTTCTCGAAGAAGCCGAAGGCTACCGCGCCCGCGTGATCAACACCGCACAGGGCGAGGCGAGCCGCTTCCTCTCGGTCTGGGAGGAATATGTGAAGGCACCGGAGGTTACCCGGCGCCGGATGTATCTGGAAACCATGGAGGGCGTTCTGGGCGAGATCGACAAGGTCATCCTTGACGGCGTTACCGGCGGAGAGGCCGGCGGCAGCGGTGTGCTGCCCTATCTGCCGCTGAACGAACTGCGCCGCGCCGGAGGGTCGAACTGATGAAACGCTCTGCACTTCTGCTGCCCATTCTCATCGTGGGTGTCGCACTGGTCCTGTCGGCCCTGTTCATCGTGGACGAGCGCGAAAAGGTGCTCGTCCTGCAATTCGGTCAGGTCAAGCAGGTGAAGGAGGAGCCGGGCCTCGGCTTCAAGATCCCCGTGATCCAGGAAGTCGTGCGCTATGACGCGCGGATCCTCGGCCTGCGTACCGAACCGCTGGAGGTCACGCCGCTGGATGACCGCCGGCTCGTGGTCGACGCCTTCTTCCGCTACCGGATCATCGACGTGGTGCGGTTCCGGGAATCCGTCGGCATCGAGGGCGTGCGCGCCGCACAGGGCCGGATGGAGCGGATCGTGAACGCCGCCATCCGCGAGGTACTGGGTTCGGTGCCTTCGGGCGCGGTGCTGTCCGACGACCGCACCAGCCTGATGAACCGCATCCGTGACCAGGCCCGGCGCGAGGCCGTGACGCTGGGCGTCGATGTGATCGACGTGCGGCTGACCCGCACCGACCTGCCGGAACAGAACCTTGCCGCCACCTTTGCCCGGATGCGGGCAGAGCGTGAACGCGAGGCGGCGGACGAGATCGCCCGCGGCGGCGAGGCCGCGCAGCGGGTGCGCGCCAGCGCCGACCGCACGGTGGTGGAACTGGTGTCCGACGCGCAGCGTCAGTCCGAGGTGATCCGCGGTGAGGCGGATGCCGAGCGCAACGCGATCTACGCCGAAGCCTTTGGCCGCGATCCCGAATTCTTTGCCTTCTCGCGCTCGCTGACCTCTTACGAGCGGGCGCTGCGGGGCGAAAACTCCACCATGGTCATGCGGCCGGACAGCGAGTTCTTCAACTACTTGCGGTCCGATGTCGGCGCTGACTTTACGCCGCCGGCGGCCCCGCCGGCCGAGCCTGCACCGGCCGCGCTGGGGAACTGATGGCGCTGATCCTGCTGGCCATCGGGCTGGTTCTGGTGGTGGAGGGGCTGGTGTTCGCACTGGCCCCTTCGCGTCTGGAGGACTGGTTGCGGCTGCTGACGGAACTGCCGCCAGAGACACGCCGGCTGCTGGGGCTGGTGGCGCTGGCCATCGGCGCGGTGCTGATCTCGCTCGCCCGATCGCTGGGGGCTTGAAAGACAGCAAAGGATCACGTCTGGTTGACACGCGCAGTGATGCTTTGCGCCGCGCGGTGCCGGCATTATCTAATGCACCAACGCGCCCGTCCGGCGGGCAACGAAGTGAAGCGAAGGAGTTCGGATTGAAACCTCAGGCCATATCCATTTCCCGTCCGGCCAGGATGACACAGGCGCTCTGGGCGCTCGTGCTCGGCCTCGCGCTGGTGCTGGCGCAGACCGTGGCGACCGAGGCGCAGATGCGCGGCGCGCCGGAAAGCTTCGCGGATCTTGCCGAAAGGGTCAGTCCCGCCGTCGTCAACATCACCACCTCGACCACGGTCGCCGGCTCCACGGGCATGCGGCCCATCGTGCCCGAGGGTTCCCCGTTCGAGGAATTCTTCCGCGATTTCCTTGACCGCGCCCCCGGCGGCGGCGACCAGCCGCAGCGCCAGCGCCGCAGCCAGGCGCTGGGCTCGGGCTTCGTGATTTCCGAGGACGGGTACATCGTCACCAACAACCACGTCATCGAAGGCGCCGACGAGATCCGGATCGAGTTCTTCGAAGGGGGCGAACTGACCGCCACGCTGGTCGGCACCGATCCGACCACCGACATCGCGCTCCTGAAGGTCGAAAGCGACCGTCCGCTTCCCTTCGTGCCCTTCGGCGACAGCGAGACGTCGCGCGTGGGCGACTGGGTGGTGGCGATGGGCAACCCGCTGGGGCAGGGCTTCTCGGTCTCGGCCGGGATCATCTCGGCCCGCGGCCGCGCGCTCCAGGGCAGCTATGACGACTACATCCAGACCGACGCCGCGATCAACCGCGGCAACTCGGGCGGCCCGCTGTTCAACATGGCCGGAGAGGTGATCGGCGTGAACACCGCGATCCTGTCGCCCACCGGCGGATCCATCGGCATCGGCTTCGCCATGTCCTCGGCCGTGGTGACGCGGGTGGTGGAGCAGTTGCGCGAATTCGGCGAGACGCGGCGCGGCTGGCTGGGCGTGCGCATCCAGGATCTGACGCCAGAGATCGCCGAGGCGATCGGGCTCGATGATGTGGCGGGTGCGCTGGTGACCGACGTGCCCGACGGGCCGGGCAAGGATGCGGGTATCGAATCCGGCGACGTGATCCTCTCGTTTGACGGCGGCGACGTGGCCAATACCCGCGATCTGGTGCGCCGTGTCGGCAATGCCGACGTGGGCAAGGCGGTGCGCGTCGTGGTGTTCCGCGACGGCCGCACCCAGACCCTGCGCGTGACCCTCGGCCGCCGCGAACTGGCCGAGGCCGGGATGCCGGCGGGCGAGGAGGACGAGGTGATCCCGGCCGAGGAAGAGGTGCTGGGCATGACCGTCGCCGTCCTGACGCCTGATCTGCGCGAGGAGCTGGGCCTGCCCGCCGGGTCCGAGGGGCTGCTGGTCCGCATGGTCGAGGAGGACAGCGAGGCCTATTCCAAGGGTCTGCGCGCCGGTGACCTGATCACCGAGGCCGGGCAGCAGCGCGTCACCTCGCTGGCCGACCTCAACGCCCGTCTCGAAGAGGCGCGCGAGGCCGGGCGGCGCTCGCTTCTGCTGCTGATCCGTCGCGGCGGCGAGCCGCGCTTCGTGGCGCTGTCCATCGAATGACCTGAGTGGGGGCGGGACATACTGCCCCGCCCCACGCCTTCTGAAATATTCTCCCGGGGCCTTTTGCCCCGCCCCTCTGGCCAATCCCGCCCCGCTGTCCTATGTCGCGGGACAACCCGCAGGGACAGCAACGGAAAGACCCGATGGCAAAGATCACCTACGTCGAATTCGGCGGCCGCGAACATGTTGTGGACGTCTCCGACGGCCTGACCGTGATGGAAGGCGCCCGCGACAACGGCATTCCGGGGATCGAGGCTGATTGCGGCGGCGCCTGCGCCTGTTCCACCTGCCATGTCTATGTCGATCCGGCCTGGGTGGACCGCCTGCCCGCCCGCGACCCGATGGAAGAGGACATGCTGGATTTCGCCTACCAGCCCGATCCGGTGCGCTCTCGCCTGACCTGCCAGTTGAAGGTGTCGGACGCGCTGGACGGGCTGAAGGTCTTCATGCCCGAAAAGCAGATCTAGACCCGAACAGCAGATCTAACCCAGCGCCCGCCAGCCGATATCCCGGCGGCAGAACCCGCCCGGCCAGTCGATTCCGTCCACCATGCCATAGGCCCGGTCCCGCGCCTGGGCCAGCGTCGCGCCCCGCGCGGTGACGGTCAGCACCCGGCCCCCCGTCGCCACATACTCGCCCTTCGCCCGGCCGGTCCCGGCGTGAAACACCATGTGAAAGCTGTCCTCGGGCAGATCCTCCAGCCCTCCGATCACGCTGCCCTTTTCATAGGCCCCCGGATAGCCCCGCGCCGCCATCACCACGCACATCGCATGGTCGTCGGCCCAGTTTACCCGCATGTCCGCCAGCCGCCCCTCGGCGCAGGCCTGCAACAGATCCAGCGCCTGCGCGCCCAGCCGCATCATCATCGCCTGACATTCCGGGTCGCCGAAACGGACGTTGTATTCCACCAGCCGCGCCTCATCGCCGTCGATCATCAGGCCCGCGTACAGCACCCCCTGAAAGGGCGTGCCGCGCCGCGCCATCTCGGCCACGGTGGGGCGGATGATCCGCTCCAGCACCTGCGCCTGCAAGCCTGGCGTCAGCACCGGGGCAGGGGAATAGGCGCCCATGCCGCCGGTATTCGGCCCGGTGTCGCCCTCGCCCACGCGCTTGTGGTCCTGCGCGGTGCCGATGGCCAGCACATCGGTCCCGTCGCAGAGGACGAAGAAACTGGCCTCCTCGCCGGCCATGAACTCCTCGATCACCACCTCGGCGCCGGCCTCGCCAAAGGCGCCGCCGAACATCTCGTCCACCGCCGCCAGCGCCTGATCGACCGTCTCGGCCACCACCACGCCCTTGCCGGCGGCCAGCCCGTCGGCCTTCACCACGATGGGCGCGCCCTGCGCCTGCACATGGTCCCGCGCCGCCGCCGCATCGGTGAACCGCGCCCAGGCCGCCGTCGGCGCGCCGCAGGCATCGCAAACCTCCTTGGTGAAGGCCTTTGACGCCTCCAGCTTTGCCGCCGCCGCAGATGGGCCGAAACAGGCGATCCCCACCTCGCGCAGCCGGTCGGCCACGCCCGCGGCCAGCGGTGCCTCTGGCCCGATCACCACGAAGTCGATGGCGTTCTCCTCGGCGAAAGTCGCCACAACGCCGGGGTTCAGGATGTCCAGATCGGCGCAATCGGCAATCTCCGCGATCCCCGCATTGCCCGGCGCCACGATCAGCCGGTCGCATTTCGGGTTCTGCTTGATCGCCCAGGCCAGCGCATGTTCGCG
>JBJHCH010000024.1:0-38557 GCA_050485905.1 Paracoccaceae bacterium
CGCGTCAGAATGAAGAAGGCGGTCACCACCAGCAGGGATAACATCAGGAAAAGCGTGGCGATCGCGTTCATCTCGGGCGTCACGTTTCGGCGCAACTGCCCCAGCATGTAGGTGGGCAGCGTATCCTGCCCGGCGGATTTCACAAACTCGGTGATCACCACCGCATCAAGCGAGATCACAAATCCCAGCATGAAGCCGGCGAGTATCCCCGGCACCATCAGCGGCAGGGTCACATGGCGAAAGGTCTGCCACCGGTTCGCATAGAGATCCTCGGCCGCGCGTTCCAGCGTCAGGTTCATGGTTTCCAGCCGCGCGCGGATTGGCAGATAGGCGAACGGGATGCAGAATGCGGTATGCGCGGCAATCAGGTAGCCCATGCCCTGATAGCCGGTCTGAACCTTGATCATGGCAAAGAAGATCAGCAGTGCGATGCCGGTGACGATCTCCGGCACCATCAGCGGCTGGTTGATCAGGGCGTAGATCAGCGTCTGGCCACGAAAGCGCCCGGTGCGTGTGGTGGCGAGCGCCGCCATCGATGCCAGCACGGTGGCGATGCACGAGGCCGTGACCGCCAACCAGAGCGAGCGGATCGAGACCTCGCGCACCTGCCTGTTGCGGAACGCAGCCTCGTACCACTGCAGACTGAACCCGTCCCAGCGCGACATCGACGGGGCGGCGTTGAAGGAGAATACAACCAGCGTCAGGATCGGCAGGTAGAGCAGCACGAAGGTCAGCACAGCAATGGTGCCAAAGCCGGGTAGGCGGGTGATCGAGAAGCTGCGCTCAGCCATGGCGCACCTCGTCCCGGTTTGTGGCACGGATATAGACCATCAGCGCAACGACCACGATGACCAGCAGCGTCAGCGCCAGCGCGGCGCCGAGCGGCCAGTTTCGCCCCTGTCCGAACTGCAGCTCGATCAGGTTGCCCAGCATCATGTTGCGCCCGCCGCCCAGCACGCGCGGGGTCACATAGGCGCCGATCGCCGGGATGAAGACGAGGATCGAGCCGGCGATGAAGCCCGGCCGCACCAGCGGCAGGATAATGTGGCGCATCACGCGCCAGCGGCTGGCGTAAAGGTCATAGCCGGCCTCGATCAGCCTACGATCCAGCTTTTCCATAGCGGCATAGAGCGGCAGGACCATGAACGGCAGGAAAACGTATGCCATGCCGACCAGGATCGCGAAATCGGTGTAGAGCATCTGAATCGGCGAGGAGATCACGCCGGTCTGGATCAGGACGGTGTTGATCAGGCCCTGATTACGGATCACCTCCTGAATTGCAAACGTGCGGATCAGAAGGTTGGTCCAGAACGGGATGGTGACGAGGAAGAGCAGGATCTCGCGTCGGCCCGGCGGCTGGGTGGCGATGAACCACGCGGTCGGAAACCCGAGTACCGCGCAGATCAGTGTGGTCTGCAGCGACAGGCTGATCGAGCGCCAGAAGATAGCTGCATGGGCTTGGTTCAGTCGCACATTCTCGGGATCAAAGATGTCGCGGGCGAAGAAGACGCGGAACCAGCCGTCGGTAGAGAACCGCCAGACCACATCTCCGAAGCTTCCGGGCGTCAGGAAGGAATAGATCAGCACGATCAGCAGCGGACCCGAGGCGGCGAAGATCAGCACGAGCAATGCCGGAGAGAGCAGAAGCCAGCGCCGCCGCGATGCCTTGGCCGAGGCTTCGGCCGCAGCGTCGGGGGGCATGGCGTCTGTGGTAAGGACAGTCATCCGCGCAGAACCTGCGTACCGCCGTCGGCAATCGCGATGGTCGCGCGTGCGCCAGGTTCGGGCAGGGCGGGCAGGTCGGCCGCGTTCTGGCGGCGGATGGTGAAGCTTTCGCCGCTGTCGAGCGTAAGCGTAATGTGCGTGTCGGTGCCGAAGAATACGGCCTGATCCACTGTGCCGTGCAGGGCGCCAGAACTGGCGATGCGGGCATGTTCGGGGCGGATGACCACTGTTACTAAGTCGCCTGCGGAAGTGGTCATGCCCCGCGGCAAGCCGGCCCCGACCTCGGTGCCCGATGGCAGACGAACGCGGCAGCCGCCATCCCGCGTCTCGGTTACCATTGCGGTCAGGAAATTGGTATCGCCGATGAAATCGGCCACGAAACGTTCCGACGGATGGTCGTAGATCTCGCGCGGGCTGCCGATCTGCAGGATGCGGCCGGCGTTCATCACCGCGATCCGGTCCGACATCGTCAGCGCCTCTTCCTGGTCGTGGGTGACGAAGACGAAGGTGATCCCGGTCTCGGATTGCAGGCGCTTCAACTCAACCTGCATCTCCTTGCGCAGCTTTAGGTCAAGTGCCGAAAGCGGCTCGTCCAGTAGCAGCACACGGGGGCGCGGCGCCAGTGCGCGCGCCAGCGCCACGCGCTGCTGCTGGCCGCCCGAGATTTCGCTGGGGCGGCGGTCGGCGAGCTGCTCCATCCGGACAAGCGCGAGCATTTCGGCCACGGTCGCCCTAACCTCGGCCCGCGGCTTGCCCAGCATGCGAAGCCCGAAGCCGATGTTGTCGGCCACGGTCATGTGCGGAAAGAGCGCGTAGTTTTGAAAGACGGTGTTCACTGACCGCTGGTTCGGACCCAGCCCGCCCATGTTGCGTCCGTCAATCTTGAGAGTGCCGCGTGTCGGGTGCTCAAACCCAGCGACCATCCGCAGCAGCGTTGTCTTGCCGCAGCCCGACGGGCCGAGCAGTGTGAAGAACTCCCCCCGCCGTATCGTTAGGGCGATGTCTTTAAGCGCCTCGAAGGCGGCAGCGCCTTGCCCGAAGATCTTGGACAGGCCCGATATCTCGATCTCTGCCTCGGCCGGCGGCGGGGCTTGCGCGGTATCCTTCACCTTACGTCCGTCCATCCTTTGCTCATGCCGTCGAGGGGCTACATGACGATATCGGCAAACTATGGCCCGACCCGGTCGGGTGTTGCAAACCAAAACCGGGACAATTCCGGCGCGGACAGTTGCGAATGGCGGTGGGCGCCGCATTCCGAGAGTCGAGCCTCATTCGGCTCCGCTGCTTTGGGCAGTCATGGATCTGCGGCTTGAGATACCCATTGCGGCAGGTGTATGAAGCCCCGAAATCACAACGGGCGACACCGGAATGATCCCACCCTCTGCGCCGCCACAAGCGCGCCCGGGCCTTTGGCGTCGAACGCCGCCAGCCATCTTCCCGCCGATCATGGGCCTATTCGGCCTCGGCCTCGCATGGCGCGCAGGGGCGCCAGCCTTTGGGCTACCAGTAGAGCTTGCCGAAGCGTTGCTTGGTGCGGTGACACTGATTTACCTGTTCGCACTTCTGGCCTATCTGGCCAAGGTGGCGCGCCGCCCTGGCGTGGTGGTCGAAGATCTGCAAGTACTCCCCGGCCGGGCTGGCCTCGCGACCATGTCGCTGTCGCTCATGCTGCTGGCGGCGACGCTGGTGCCTTACCATGCCGGGCTTGGAGCAGCAGTGGCGGTCACAGCCTTTGCGCTGCACGCCGTGCTTGCACTGATGGCGGCGCGGGTGATCCTGACTGGCCCGGCCGAGGCGCGCGTGGTGACGCCCGTCTGGCATCTGCTGTTCGTGGGCTTCATTCTGGGGCCGTTGGCCGGGCTGCAACTCGGTCTGACTGGACATGCGACCGCAATCCTGTTCGCGACGATCCCCGTTGCCTTCGGGATCTGGGTGGTGAGTCTGTGGCAACTGGTCACGCGCATCCCGCCGGCGCCGCTGCGCCCCCTGCTAGCCATACACCTTGCCCCTGCCAGCCTGTTTGCCATCGTCGGGGCCGGGCTTGGCATGCCGACGTTGGCCGGCGCGTTCGCGCTGCTTGGCGGGGCAATCCTGCTGACACTTCTGTCGTTTGGCCGCTGGATCACCAACGCAGGGTTCAGCCCGCTCTGGGGCGCATTCACCTTTCCGCTCGCAGCCTATGCCAGCGCGCTGTTTGCCACGATCGGTGACGCGGCGGCAGGGCGGATTGCGGCGGGCATCGTGCTGATCGCGGCGACGCTGATCATCCCGCCCATCGCGGTCAAGGTGATGCAGGCATGGGCACGCGGCACGCTCGCAGCGAAGACCAATGCAGCACAGGCGTGATCGCCCCTTTCCATTTCGCGACGTGCGTGAAATAGCAAGGCGCCAATCGAAGCCATGGACGGAGCGGGCCAATGGAGATTCGCGAGGCGCTGACCTTTGACGACGTGTTGCTGGTACCTGCCGCGTCGAGCGTGCTTCCGTCGGACGCCGACACCGCCACCTGGGCCACCCGTTCGATCCGTATGAACATTCCGCTTCTGTCCAGCGCAATGGACACGGTGACCGAGGGCCGGATGGCCATTGCCATGGCGCAGGCCGGCGGCATCGGCGTGATCCACCGCAATCTCGATATCGAGGCCCAGGCGCGCGAGGTGAGCCGCGTGAAGCGGTTCGAGTCCGGTATCGTCTATGCGCCGATCACCCTGACAGCCGACCAGACGCTTGCAGACGCCAAGGCACTGCAGGACCGCTACAGCGTTACTGGCTTTCCGGTGGTGGATGGCTCCGGGCGGGTGGTTGGCATCGTCACGAACCGCGACATGCGATTTGCCAGCGACGACCGGACGCCGGTCAGCGCGATGATGACGTCTGATAACTTGGCCCTGTTGCGCGAACCCGTTGACCGGGAAGAGGCGATCAGCCTGATGAAGGCGCGGCGGATCGAGAAGCTTCTGGTCACCGATGCCGAGGGCCGGCTGACCGGCCTGCTGACCCTGAAAGACACCGAAAAGGCGGTGTTGAACCCCAATGCCTGCAAGGACGAGTTGGGCCGACTGCGGGTCGCCGCGGCCTCGACCGTGGGCGACGCCGGCTTTGCGCGCAGCCGGGCATTGATCGAGGCGGGCGTGGACATGGTGGTGATTGACACTGCGCACGGTCACAGCGAGGGCGTGGCGCGCGCGGTGGAGCGGATCAAGGCTTTGTCGAATGCGGTTCAGGTGGTGGCCGGTAACGTGGCCACGGCCGAGGCGACACGCGCCCTGATCGACGCGGGCGCGGATGCGGTTAAGGTAGGCATCGGGCCGGGATCAATTTGCACGACGCGGATCGTGGCGGGCGTGGGCGTGCCGCAACTGACCGCGATCATGGACGCGGCAGGCGCTGCGGGCGAGGTGCCCGTGATCGCCGACGGTGGCATCAAGTATTCCGGGGACTTCGCCAAGGCGATTGCCGCCGGCGCCTCATGCGCGATGGTTGGATCGGCCATCGCCGGCACAGACGAAAGCCCGGGAGAGGTGATCCTGTATCAAGGCCGATCGTTCAAATCCTATCGCGGCATGGGCAGTCTGGGCGCCATGGCGCGCGGCTCTGCCGACCGCTATTTCCAGAAGGATGCCGCCAGCGACAAGCTGGTGCCCGAGGGGATCGAGGGACAGGTGCCCTACAAAGGCGCGGCAGCGGCGGTGATCCATCAGCTGGTTGGCGGTCTGCGCGCTGCGATGGGCTACACGGGTTGCCGAACGGTGGAGGAGATGCGCTCTAACTGCCGCTTCGTCCGCATCACTGGCGCGGGGCTGAAAGAAAGCCACGTGCACGACGTACAGATTACCCGCGAATCGCCGAATTACAGGGCGATGTGACCTGTTACCTGCCGCTCATCTGCAGCGGGAGCTTGGAAAGTAGCGTCACCGCGCTTTCAGTTGCGTCACTATGCGTGCCGAACGTCGTAAGGCTGTCAGCGCCGTGCCGACGAGAACGAGCCAAAGGACCGCCAGCAGAATCTCGTCACGGCCACCCCAAAGTGGCGCGAACACGGTCACGACTGCCGCAAGGGTGACGGTTGCCATCCGCTGCGGCTTTGCCATCGGGCCGATGAAATCGGCCGGCAGGCCACAGGTCCGGCCCAACTCGCGGGTATAGGCGGTCAGCACCGCCAGGGCCGCCGCCGCCCAGCCGAGGCTGGGCAGTCCAAGCCCGAGGCCGAGGCCGACGAGGATCAGGATATCGGCGATCCGGTCGGGAAATTCGTTCCAGAACGGGCCGTCAGGGGCCTGCCGGCCCGCCTCGATGGCAACCAGCCCATCCATCAGGTTGCAGACCAGCCGCAACTGGCAGCCGAGCGCGGCGATCAGCAACAGCGTGACGCGCAGCCCGCCGTCGGCCTGACCGGCGGCCCAGAAGGCCCCGCCGGCGATGGCCGCAGCGACGATGCTGGCAATCGAGATCTGGTTCGGCGTCACGGATGTTGCGGCCAGCCGGCGGCTGAGGTTCCGCGCCCAGCCGGTGTCGCGGCTGGCGATTGGGCGCCGGTCAGATCCTTGGGTCATGACGGTTCCTGCCGGTGCAGAGGGTGACGGTGTAGAGCGTGGCATAGGTGGTGGAGACGATCATCGGCACGGCGATGGTCGCCAGCAGTTCCGGCGTGCCGGCAAGGCTGTGGATGAGGCTGAGCAGCAGGACCGAGATCGCCCCGCAGGCGAGCGGTGGCAGCAGGAGCGCCCTTGCGCCATCCAGCATGGCGACCAGTGCCTCGATCAAGCGTTTCAGGAACAGGGTGATTATGGCCGACAGGCTGCCCTGCACCAACCCCGCCGTCAGCATGTCGGCCCAGGGATGCGCCCGGTTCGCGATCAGCGCCCAGCCGCCCATGAGGGCGAAGGCCCCGGCCAGATGCAGCCAGCCTTGGCGCAGCGCCACGGTCATGTCAGCGACCACCAGTAGCGCGTGAGGTGATAGAAGATGGGTGCGGAAAAGATGACCGAATCCAGCCGGTCGATGAAGCCGCCGTGCCCGGCGATCAGGTGGCCCCAGTCCTTGACCCCGCGATCCCGCTTGATCGCCGACATCACCAGCCCGCCTAAGAAGCCCATCAGCACGATCACCAGCGACATGCCCGCCGCCTGCAGCGGGGTGAACGGGGTCATCCACGCCAGCCCCGCGCCGATCAGCATCGCAGATAGCGCCCCGCCCACGAAGCCCTCGACAGTCTTGGACGGCGACAGGCGTGGGGCGATCTTGGTGCGGCCCAGCAGCTTGCCCCAGACATATTGCATCACGTCGCTGCCCTGCACCACGACCACCAGGAAGGCGATCAGCAGGACGTTTCGCCCCTCGAACCCCGGAATATCAAGACTCAGCAGCGCGGGGACATGCGAGATGCAGAAGACGCAGATCATCAGCGCCCACTGCACCTCGGCCATGCGGACCAGATAACGCTCGGTATCGCCGAAGATCACCGCGACGACCGGCAGCAGCAGAAAGGCATAGACCGGAATGAAGATCGACCAGAGCCCGTACCACTCGATCCATATGAGATAATACTGGAACGGCAGGACCACGAAAAAGGTCGCGGCCAGAGCCCAGTAGTCGCTGCGCCGGGTGTCGACCAGGGTGACGAACTCGCGCAGTGCGGCAAAGGAGCAGAGCGCGAACAGCAGCGTCGTGCCGGTCTTGCCCAGAAGCAGGGCCAACCCCATCAGCACGCTCATTACCCACCAGGCACGAATCCGGTCGTTCAGGTTCTCGATGGTTGGGTTCTCGCCGGCAGGGGACAGGCGGTGCTGCAGCACCATGCCGATGATCGAGGCGACGAGCAGCACGCCCGCCAGCCCCGCCAGCAGCCAGACAAGATCGGCCGGGGTGGAGGTCATGCGGCTGCCCTTTCAGCCTTTGGCGACAGGGCCAGAAGCGCGGCGGCGGCGCGGGCCAGAAAGGTGTCCTTTGCCTCGCCTTCGGCCAGCTGGACCGGCACGCCGAATGTCACAGTGCAGATCAGCGGGATCGGCACGATGCCGCCCTTTGGCAGAACGCGGTTCAGGTTGTCGATCCAGACCGGTACGAGTTCGACGCCGGGGCGTGCCAGCGCCAGATGATAAAGCCCGGCTCGAAACGGCAGCAGGGGCGTGTCGCCGATGTTGCGCGTGCCCTCGGGGAACACGATCAGGGAAGCGCCGTCATCCAGCGCCTGCACCATCTGCGCAACCGGATCCTGACTGCGCGTTGCCGGATCGCGGTCGATCAGCACCGCATTGAACACTGCCTCGCCTATGAACTGCCGCAGCCCGGATGCGCGCCAGTATTCCGAGGCGGCGACCGGCCGGGTCAGGGCGCGCAGGCGATGCGGAAGAACCGTCCAGACCAGAACGAAGTCGCCGTGACTGGCGTGGTTGGCGAAGTAGATCCGCTGCGTCCCGTCAGGCGTGATGCCGCTGAATATCCCGCGAACTGCAGTGACTGCGCGCGCGAAAAGCACGACCGCAGCAGAAGCCACTTTTGCCAGCGCGTTTCGGCTGAGGCTTTGCGCCATCAATGAACCAATGTGGTGCCCGAGAAACGGAACCATAAATCCGCTTCGCGGGGAATCGGGAAACAGCGGAACGTTAGTGCCGATACTGTCACGCGCCAAGTCCATTCACGCAGCGCTGCTGGTTTATGCGGGGTCAGTCGTCGCGGTAATCTTCTGCCGTGCGGGGGCGGCGTAGGGTGTCGTCATGTGGATCGAACCCCTCGTTCACCACTGCCTCGACCCGGCAATCCTCGCACAGGGTCAGCACCCGCAGCCGCGCCTCGCCCTCAGTGCCAGAGAACATCCAGTGCCCCGACAGCTTTTCGGTGACGCGTGCGATCGAGGATTTGGTGCCGAACGCCTTGCCGCAACCGGCGCAGTTGAAGGGCTCTTCTTCCTTCAGGATGCGCTTCGGGTGGTCCCAGGCGTCAAGATCGATCCGGGGCGACAGGGTGATCGCCTCTTCGGGGCAGGTCGCCGCGCAGAGGCCGCACTGCACGCAGGCGGTTTCGGTGAAGCGCAGCATCGGCAGATCGGGATTGTCCGTCAGCGCGCCGGTGGGGCAGACCCCGACGCAGGCATGGCAGAGCGTGCAGGCGCCGGTGTCCAGCACAACCGCACCGAACGGTGCCCCCACTGGCAGCGGGATTTCACTCTGCGGGGCCGGCGCATGCCGGACCATTTCCGCGACCGACAGCGTCAGCAATCCGCGCTTGTCGTTCGGTGGCAGGAAGGCCGCGCGACTGCCCGACTGCGGTATCGGGGTCGGGAGTTCGGCAAGCAGCGCCTCGGGATCGTCGGTCTGGATCAGAGCGGCGGTATCGTGACGGTGGCCTGTCGCCGACAGGATTTCCTGCAGCAACCGGATCGTCTGGTGCAGGCCGGCGATGTCGTGCGCCGGGCGCGCCCGGGTCAGGATGCGCACGGCGCCCGCGCCGTAGGCCAGCGCACTGGCAATCGCTTCCGGCGCAACCTGCGTCGCCTCGTTCACCGCCATTGGCACGACATGGGCGGGCAGGCCGGTGCCGAACCGCGCGACCGCTTCGATCAGCGGTGTTCCGTGATCAGTGTCATGGAACAGGATCAGTGGCTTGTGCGGCGATCCTGCGGCGTTCCAAGCCGCGAGCGCCGCGCGCAACTTGCGGGCAAGCGTTGCGACATCGGGCATTGCGTAGCTCGCCGCGCCCGTTGGACAGGCGGCGGCGCATTGCCCGCAACCGGCGCAGATCGCCGGATCGATCATCACACTGTCGCCCGCGGGCGTGATGGCTGAGGCAGGGCAGAGGTCGAGGCAGCGCGTGCAGCCGACCTTGCGATTGCGGGAATGGGCGCAGAGGTCAAGCGCGAAGTCGATGTAGCGCGGCTTGTCGAAGGTGCCAACCATCTGGCACGCCTGTCGGACCAGTTCCGCGACGGCAACAACGTCGCGCGGATCCGCCCGCAGGTAGCCGGGGCGCAGCTCGCCTGCCGCAAAAAGCGACTGGCCGCCCGTCAGGTCCACCACGAGGTCGCAGCGCGACAATGCGCCGTCGCGTGAAGCACCAAACCGCAGCCGGTCGCGTGACGAGGGCGTGGGGTCTGCGAAGTCGTCGATCGTCAATTCAAAGGTGCCGAGATGCCCTTCCGCGCGGTTGACGCGCCCCTGAAGCACAGGGAAAGCGGTGACCGCGGGCGGTGCAACGTCGGCCCCGGGAAGTAGCAAGACAGTGATGTCTAGCGTCTCCGACAGCTTGCGTGCCGCCTCAACTGCGACGTCATCGCACCCCAGCACAAGCGCCACGCCGGCGCTTTCAAGGCTGACGACATCGAACCCGGCAGCGGCGACTGCGGACTGCGCGATCAGCGCCGCCATCTTCGCGCCGGCCTGCGCCGCCTCGTTCGACCAGCCTGCAGTCTCGCGGATGTTTACGAAGGCCAGATCGCCGTCGTAGCCCTCGTCCTCGGCAACCTCGGAGAAAAGCGGAGCTTCCTGCGTGCAGGTGACCGTGATCGCGTCGTGCTTGCCGAGCGCCTTGCGGAACCGATCCAGTTGCGCCCGGCACAGCTGATGCGCCGCTCCCTGAACCGATCCGCAGCCAGCCCGGGTCAGCGCATCGCCGTCGACTGGCATCGTGCCCTCGCATGTGCAGGTCAGGATCAGGCGGTCGGCTGGGGGCATGGAAACCTCGGGCTGTGGTCGGCGCCCAGGACTTGCGGCGCCGGTCCGGTGCGATACGTTGGCGGCGGACCCTATCGCGAGGACACTGCCTTGTCACCCATCCCCGTCCAGACAGCGGACCGGCTGTTCCTTCCACCGCCGTTTACCGAAGTTCGGGTGACTGGGAAGGGTGCCTTCGACGAGGCGATCCGCCGCGCGCCGGCTGACGGTGCCGGAACGCTTGTCTGGCGCCTAGAGGGGGCGCTGCTGGAGGTTGCGGTGGTGCTGGAACCGGAGCAACCGCTGGTCGAGGCCCGAATGGCTTTCTTTGCCGGCATGGCCGCCATCGGTGATGCCCTGTCGGCCCATTGCCCACCGGAGCGTGTCGTGCGGTTCGGATATCCCGATGTCCTGAACTATGACGCGGCCCGGCTTGGGGGTGGCCGCTTCGCCGTGGCACCCGATGGCGGATCCAATGAAGTGCCCGAGTGGATCGTGTTCGGTGTCGAACTGATTGCGCACAGGGACCACCTGCCTGCGCCGGGAGAGTTTCCCGAAAGCACCTCGCTCACCGAAGAGCAGTTCGACGCCGCGCCGTCGATTGTCGAGAGCTTTGCTGCCTACTTGATGCTTAATTTCGACCGCTGGACGCATCAGGGTATCCGCGCGATCACGGATCGCTATCTGGAGCGGATTGATCCACCGATGCTCTCCGGCACGCGAGAGATCGACGCAGCAGGAGATCTGGTGGAGCGAACGCCATCGGGCGCTGAACGCCGCCTGCCGCTGGCCGAAGGGCTGGCAGCCTGCCGCTGGCGCGGTGATGGGGGGCCAAAGCTTTGATCTGCTTGCCGCGCACTATCCGCCTTGATGCCTCGGATACGGTGGTATTTGCCAGCGCGGCCGCGCCGGGCGAATGGGCGGTCCCGGGCACCTTTCTGTTCGCTGGCCGCACTCCCGACAGCCTTTCACGGAAAGAGGCAATCGCGTTCCGCTCGGGCTTTCTGGGCATAGACAGTTTTGGACACTCGACCTTGGTCGTCGTGACCGAGGTGCGCGAGGACGAGCGCGCGGCGGCCGTCACGGGACTTGCCGCGCAGCTTGTGTCCCGCCTGGGTGCCCCTAGTGTCGAAGTTGCACGGCCTGCCGCCGAGGAAGAAATCGCGCTGGCCGCAGATCTGTGCGGCGACCACGCCTCGGGCACGCTGGTCGCCCTGCATCGCACCTGGGAGGACGGGGCGATCCGTGAACGCTACCGCAGCTTGAAGCCGCGCGACGAAACCGCCTTCTCGGCCGGTCATCTGCGCGGCCATGACCGTGCCTTCTTCATCGTGGAAAGCGACGAGGAGGACCACGCCCCCGTCGACCTTCTAAACCTGCGGGGGAAGCGGTGAGGGAGTTCTGGGTCGCGTCCGGCCACCAGCTTACGCGTCTGGATGCTGCAGGTCGGATGCTGGTGACCGACGAGTTGCTGCTGGCGTGGCTTGCGCGCCCTGAGGTCATTCCGCCAGACGATGCCTGCGCGGCGGAGCGGGCCTTGCATGCGCGCCTGACAAGCGCGCCGCGCGCACCAGTTGCTGCAGTGCAAATTGATACGATGCGCGATCCGGATGCGCGCGAGAACTGGCGCTTTCTCATAGCGTTGCGTGACACGCTTCTGGCGGCAGGCACGATTGAGGCGGGCTACGTCGCGCTCGTGCGGAGCGGAGTGCGCCTGCCTATTTTGTTCTACGATCAACTCGTACAACTGATCTTGCGAAACGCGCTGGATGGCTGCGAGGACGTTGCAACCCTGCGCGCGGCCGAGATGCTGTTTCGCCCTCAGCGGGGGCACGTACGCGACGGCGCGCTGATTCTGGCTGACGATGAACTGGTACGAGAGATGGAGGCAGAGCAACATGCCTCGCCTCTGACTGCGATGCTCTCGGGTGGAGTAGAGGCTCTCGATGTGCTTGGCTCCGGCAACGCTTGGACCTACTGGAGCCGGTCTGATGCGCATACGATGGCACTGAATTTTGGCGGTGACAACGCGGCGCGGGATGGCCTTGCAGCAGCGATATCGGCCTTTGTCGAACATCTGCTGGGCCATACTGTTCGGGTCACGACGAAGGTCCGGGTCCAAGACGTTGCGCTGCGTTGGTTCGTTGGCCTTGACGAGGTGGGCACGGCTATCGGCAATACCCTCTGGCGCGGAGAAACGCCGCAGACCGCGCCCGTCGGGTTGTTTGCGCTGGAATTCTCCGATCCGACTGCAGTTCTGCCAGAGGTACGCGGCCATCCGATCTGGCTCATCCTGGGCATGGGTGCCGATAGCGTGATCCGGATGAAGCCGCAGAACCTTGTGATGGGACTTCCCTTGGCACCGACGGCCTTGCTGCACTAGGATCGTATCATGCCGAGGGAGTTGATCAGGGTCGGTGTCCTTGCAGTCTCGCGCCCGCCTGTAACGCGTTGGGCGGGGCGCGTGCTCAAGCCGCTGTCGGTCGGACCGGAACTTCCGGGCATTGCGACCCGTGTCAGGGTGAGCGAGCAGGAGGGGATCGAGACATGGTATCTCGGTGCGCACGGCCTACACCTGCACAGCGGTGATACCGGGCATTACAGGGACAATCTGGCAGCCGTGCAGCCATCGGTATGGGTGGCGCTCCGCGAATCAGGCAAGGCAGAGCACGCCGAGGTCGTACTCGTTACCGCCGATCCATACGAGGGTGAAGCCTTGGCAAGCGACCCATCCTTGATGGTCGAGGCGGTGCCGATGACGGCAGAAGTGAAGGCACGACTTGTCGAGTTCATCGCCGCGTATCATGTCGAGATCCCGTTCAAGAAGCGCCGTCGACGGCCGGTCGATATTGAAGCTGACCCGCGTGGCGCGCGGATTCTGACTGAAGCCGAGAAATGGGGGCGTCGTTGAGCGGAGAGCAAGGGGACGATGGCGGTTTTCTGGGGCGCTGGTCGCGCCGGAAGCGCACTCCAATCGATGACGCCACCCGCGCTGAGACGGAGACAGCCCATTTGGCGCCGGAGCGGGCAGAGCAGCATGTCGAGGATGCGATCACGCCTGAGGAACTGGCTGCCCTGCCGTCCCTGGAAGAGATTACCGAGGGGACTGACATCAAGCCGTTCCTGCGACTCGGCGTGCCGCAGGCGATCAAGAACGCGGCGCTGCGTCGCATCTGGATGCTGACGCCGGCCATCCGTGATCATCGTGACCTGGCAGTGGACTATGCTTGGGACTGGAATACCCCCGGCGGGCTGCCCGGATCCTCTGGTGAGATCGGGACGAAGGGTATCACGGATCTGATCGCGCGCATGGGGAACGGAAGGCAGGAAGAGGCCGGGGGAGCGGAGCCCGTGGAAGCCGCGACTGAAGCGCGGCGCGATCACGATATCTGGCAGAAGGCAATGTCAGCGAAGGCCGACACACCGCCAATGCCCGATCCGAATGACGAGGGGGAGGCAACAACTGCACAGCCCCGCGACGCAAAGTTCCATCCCGCCCAACGACACGGCAGCGCCAGACCGGTGTAACGTCAGGCCGCATAAGGTATATCTGACCTACGATAAATTTATCCTGTTCGGTTGCATTCTTATCCATTATGATGATGTTGTTACGAAAGTTGGCGGATCAACCGTCACATGGCCAGCGAGGAGGGGTTTCGCCCCATGACGACAGCCAGCCCGCAGAAGCGCGGGCGAGCCAACGATGATCAGGATCTGCTGCGAAGCCAGCAGTACGGTTTCCTTTCGCGAATGCTATACAGCGCGCCCGGCGCCGAGCTGATCCAGTCGATTGCCGACATTGCCGGTGATGAAACAGCCCTCGGGCGGGCCTATTCGGCGCTTGCGGTTCGAGCCAAGGCTGCTACGCCCAAGTCCGTCGAAAAAGAGTTCTTCGAACTTTTCATCGGCGTGGGGCGAGGCGAGTTGCTGCCCTATGCCTCGTTCTATCAGACAGGCTTCCTGAACGAGCGTCCGCTCGCAGAGGTTCGCGTCGATCTGGCGCGGTTGGGGCTTTTGCGCGCCGAGGGGCGCCACGAACCCGAGGATCACGTCGCGACACTGTTCGAGGTCATGGCAGAACTTGCAGCGGGGCGTGTTGATCCTGCCAACGGGGTGGACGGCGACAGGTTCTTTGCCCGTCACATCGCTCCTTGGGCAGTTCAGTTTTTCGATGATCTGGCGATCGCGCCGAGCGCAGACTTCTACCGGCCCCTTGCGGATGTCGGTCGGATTTTCATGGAGATCGAGTTGCGTGCAATGACGTTGTCGAACTAGCGCGCGCGGCTTTTGGGAATGTAACGGCCGGGCGACGCCCGGATGAACGGGAGGAAAGGCATGGCACGGAACCAGTCGGAACACCGCAATATCGTGGCGGGCGGGATCGGGCGCAGGGGCTTCTTTGGCGCGGCGCTTGGCGCGGCCTCGGCGGCGGCTCTGACCGCGGGCGGCGCACGCCCCTCGTTGGCTCAGTCCGGCGACGAGCGCACCCGCGCGCGGTATCAGGAAACCGAGCATGTGCTGAAATTCTACGAAACCAACCGCTACTACAGGGGGGAATGATCGATGCTGGTCAAACGCAGAAACGCCGAAGCCGCGCGTGGGCGCCTTGCCAACCTGGCTGCAGGTGTAGCCGCCAAGCCGATCGATCGCCGCTCCTTCTTGCGCAATTCGGGGCTCGCGGTCGGAGGACTTGCAGCGGTCGGCTCGATGGGCGCCGGAATATTGACGCGGGCCGAGGCCGGCTATGTTGACAGCGGCGTAGACGTCGAGATCCGCAAGAACATCTGCACGCATTGTTCTGTCGGCTGCACCGTGACGGCCGAGGTTCAGAACGGCGTCTGGGTTGGACAGGAACCATCCTGGAACAGCCCGATCAACCGCGGCACGCATTGCGCCAAGGGCGCGGCAGTGCGCGAACTGGTGCACGGCGACCGGCGGCTGAAATACCCGATGAAGAAGGTCGGCGGTGAGTGGCAGCGCATTTCCTGGGATCAGGCTATCGAGGAGATCGGCGACAAGTTGCTGGAGATCCGCGAGAATTCCGGCGCGGACTCGGTCTATCTTCTGGGCTCTGCCAAGTTCTCGAACGAGGGCGCATACCTGTTCCGCAAGTTCGCGGCCTTCTGGGGCACGAACAACGTCGACCATCAGGCGCGCATCTGTCACTCGACCACTGTGGCCGGCGTGGCGAATACTTGGGGCTACGGCGCCCAGACCAACAGCTACAACGATATCCGCAACTCCAAGACCGTCATCTTCATGGGCTCGAACGCGGCCGAGGCGCACCCGGTCTCCATGCAGCACATCCTTTCTGGGAAGGAGATAAACCGCGCCAACGTCATCGTCTTCGATCCGCGGTTCACGCGGACGGCGGCCCACGCTACCGACTATGTGCGCTTCCGCTCCGGCACCGACATCGCGGTGATCTGGGGGATCATGTGGCACATCTTCGAGAACGGGTGGGAGGATACCAACTACATCGCCGCCCGAGTCTGGGGGATGGATCAGGTGCGCGAAGAGGTAAGGAACTATCCGCCGGATGTTGTCGAGCGGATCACCGGAGTGCCCGAGGCGCAGTTGAAGCGTGTGGCCGAGACCTTCGCGACGCAGAAGCCCTCGACCTTCATCTGGTGCATGGGCGGCACGCAGCACACGGTGGGAACCGCCAACGTGCGCGCCTATTGCAACCTGCTGCTGGCGACCGGCAACGTCGGGTCCAATGGAACGGGCGCGAACATCTTCCGCGGGCACTGCAACGTGCAGGGGGCGACGGACTTCGGTCTCGATATCGGCAACCTGCCTTGCTACTATGGCCTCGCCGAAGGGGCATGGCGGCACTGGGCGCGCGTATGGGATGTGCCCTACGACTATTTCGTTGACCGGTTCGACGAGGTTCCGGCGAAAGCGGGCCGCGATGCACGCACACCGGCACAGAACATGGGCGTGCCGGGCATCCCCTCAACCCGCTGGTTCGACGCCACGTTGATGGATGCCGATGAGGTTGATCAGCGCGACAACATCAAGGCGATGGTGGTCTTCGGTCATGGCGGCAATACCGTGCCGCGGATGCAGGACGCTCAGCGCGGCATGAACGCGCTGGATCTGCTGGTGGTGGCCGACCCGCATCCCACGACCTTTGCCGCGCTGCATGATCGAACAGACAACACCTATCTGCTGCCGATTTCAACCCAGTTCGAATGCGACGGTAGCCGGACGGCCTCGAACCGGTCGGTGCAGTGGGGGCAGAAGATCGTCGAGCCGATCTTCGAGTCCGACAACGACTATGCGGTGATCTACCGGCTGTCCGCAAAGCTCGGTTTCGGCGAGGAGATGTTCAAGAACTACGAGATGGTTCAGGGCAAGTTCTCGATGGAACCGACGGCCGAGTCCATCCTGCGTGAGATCAATCGCGGCGGGTGGTCGACCGGCTACACCGGTCAATCGCCAGAGCGTCTGAAGGCGCATATGGCCAATCAGGACAAGTTCGACCTGATCACACTGCGCGCGCCGGCCGATGATCCCGATGTCGGCGGCGATTATTACGGTCTGCCATGGCCTTGCTGGGGCACGCCCGAATTGCGTCATCCCGGAACGCATATTCTCTACAACCCGAACCTGGCGCCGATGGATGGCGGCGGTGCGTTCCGTCCCCGCTTTGGGCTGGAGCGGGACGGGGAGACGTTGCTCGCCGAAGGCAGCTGGCCGGTAGGATCCGAGATCGAGGACGGGTACCCCGAGTTCACCATGGCCCTGCTCAAGCAACTGGGCTGGGACGCGGACCTTACCCCCGAGGAACTGGCGGTTATCGAAGCCATCGGCGGCGGCGACGAGGAGCGGATCAACGCGGTCAGCTGGTCAATCGACCTTTCGGGCGGTATCCAGCGCGTTGCGCTGCAGCATGGCTGCGTGCCCTTTGGAAACGGCAAGGCCCGGGCGGTCGCCTGGAACCTGCCCGATCCGATCCCGGTGCATCGCGAGCCGATCTACAGCCCGAAGCCCGATCTGGTGGCCGAATATCCGACACGCGAGGACGGACGGCAGTTCCGCATGCCGAATGCTGGCTTCAGTATCCAGCAGGCTGCTGTCGAACAGGGGCTGTACGATCAGTTCCCGATCGTGCTGACGTCTGGACGTCTGGTCGAATACGAGGGTGGAGGCGAGGAAACCCGCTCGAACCCATGGTTGGCAGAACTGCAGCAGGACATGTTCGTGGAGATCAATCCGGCCGACGCGGCGGACCGCGGCATTGTCGACAGTGGCTGGGTCTGGGTGACCGGGCCCGAGGGCGGCAGCCGTGCGCGCGTCAAGGCGCTGGTAACCGAGCGCGTCGGGCGCGGCGCGGCGTTCATGCCGTTCCACTTCGCCGGATGGTTCCAAGGAGAGGACCAGCGCGGCAAGTATCCTCAGGGAACCGATCCGATCGTTCTGGGCGAAAGCGTCAACGTGATCACTAGCTATGGCTATGACCCGGTGACGGGCATGCACGAAGGCAAGGTTACGCTTTGCCAGATTGCAGCAGCGTAAGGGAGGACTGATTAGATGGCACGGATGAAATTCCTTTGCGACGCCGACCGCTGCATCGAGTGCAACGCCTGCGTCACCGCCTGCAAGAACGAGCACGAAGTGCCTTGGGGCATCAACCGCCGACGGGTCGTCACAATCAATGACGGCCTTCCCGGCGAGCGTTCTGTATCCATGGCCTGCATGCATTGCACGGACGCGCCCTGCGCGGCGGTCTGCCCGGTGGATTGCTTCTATACAACTGCGGACGGCGTGGTGCTCCATTCCAAGGACACGTGCATCGGCTGCGGATACTGCTTCTACGCCTGCCCATTCGGCGCGCCACAGTATCCGCGCGTCGGAAACTTCGGCAGCCGCGGCAAGATGGACAAGTGCACCTATTGCTCGGGCGGGCCGGAATCCGACACGACGCAGGCAGAGTACGTCAAGTACGGCACAAACCGGCTGGCCGAGGGTAAGCTCCCGCTCTGCGCCGAGATGTGCTCGACCAAGTCGCTTCTTGCCGGCGACGGCGACATCATCGCCGACATCTACCGCGAGCGCGTTGTGACCCGCGGCTACGGATCCGGAGCCTGGGGCTGGCGTACGGCCTATGGCGAGACGGTTTCGGTCTGAGGGAGCAGGCAGATGAGGACAATCACATTCCATCTGGCGTCGGCTCTGGCCGTTCTCGCGCTTCTGACGCTGGCCGCGCCGCAGGTGACGGCGCAACAGGTCAACCCGACCGAAAGCTCGGTGAGTGAAGAAGCGCTTCTTCAGGCTCTTCAGAGCGGTGAAGCCGTATCGGGACGCGTCAGCATTCCTGACCAGCGCGCCTCGGGCTTGATCAAACCCGGTAACCGGGGCTGGGCGGACCTGCACGGCGGCACGGTAAAGGCCATAACGATCTGGTCGCTTGTGGGAATCGTGGTATTGCTCGCCGCGTTCTACCTCTTGCGTGGACGCATCCGGATCGAAAAGGGCTTCTCGGGCCGAAAGATCCTACGTTTCGGCGCGATTGAGCGCTTCGCGCACTGGATGCTGGCTGTCAGCTTCATCATCCTTGCGCTGACCGGCCTCAACCTCGTCATTGGCAGGCAGGTGTTGCTGCCGATGCTGGGCGAGAGTGGCTTTGGCACGGTGAGTGCCTGGGGCAAGCTGGCGCACAACTATCTTGCCTGGCCGTTCATGATCGCGCTCGCACTGGTCTTCCTTCTCTGGGTGGTCCACAACTTCCCCAGCAAGCTCGATGCGCAGTGGCTGGCGCAGGGTGGCGGGTTGTTCAAGAAGGGCGTTCACCCGCCGGCGAAGAAGTTCAACGCTGGACAGAAGTTAATCTTCTGGTCGGTCGTGATCGGTGGTGCCGCACTGTCCTACACGGGCGTGCTTCTGCTGTTCCCCGAACTTGCCGGATCACCCGCTGACTGGCAATTCTATCAGGTGATCCACGGTATCGGCGCCGCGGTGCTGACCGCAATCATCCTGGCCCATATCTACATTGGCTCCATCGGGATGGAGGGGGCTTTTGATGCGATGGGCAAGGGCGAGGTGGACGAGAACTGGGCCAAGGAGCATCACTCGATCTGGGCCGAGGAAGTTCAGGGTGACAAGGGCAAGACCCGCCACCCGGAGGGTGCGGCGACCCCCGCCGAGTGACGCCCGCACCGACTGAACCACTACGGTCTGGCGTCTCGGCGCCAGACCTTTTTCATGAGGGGAGCCGCGTATGAGTGATCTGGATGCGGCTCGGGCCGCCTTGGCCGCGGTGATGCTTCCGGATGGCTCCGCCCTTTCCACATCTCCGCGCCTCTCGTTGACTACCGGTGCAGGGCGCGTGACTGCAGCGATCACCATCTCGCCGGAAGAAGCTGCTAGTTTCGCGTCGGTCAGAAAGGCGGCCGAGGAGGCCCTGCGCGCCCTGCCTAGCGCGGGAGAGCCGCTTGTAGTGCTGACAGCGGAGCGAACGACCGATGTACCCGCGCCAAAGCTGCGCACTACGGCGCAAACGCGGCCCGAGGTTCTTGCTGGCGTCACGCATGTCGTCGCCGTCGCCTCCGGCAAGGGCGGGGTCGGGAAATCTACGACTACGGTCAACCTCGCGCTTGCGCTGCAGGCAGAGGGGCAGAGGGTCGGAATTCTCGACGCAGATATCTACGGCCCATCGTTGCCCACGTTGCTTGGCCTCCATGGTCAGCCGCGCGTTGGAGCCGATCGAAGGCTGATCCCGATGCAGGCTTACGGCCTGGCCGCAATGTCGATCGGTCTGCTGGTAGAGGATGAGACCGCGATGATCTGGCGTGGCCCGATGGTCATGTCGGCTATCACGCAGCTACTGACCGAGGTCGATTGGGGGCGCTTGGACGTGCTGCTGGTCGACATGCCGCCCGGCACCGGGGATGCACAACTGGCCATCGCCCAAGGCACCCGCCTTGCCGGAGCAGTCATCATCTCCACCCCGCAGGATCTGGCATTGATCGACGCGCGCCGCGGCGTGTCGATGTTCCGCAAGGTGGACGTTCCGATCCTGGGCCTTGTGGAGAACATGGCGCATTTCGTCTGTCCGGATTGTGGTGGTCGACACGCGATCTTTGGCGAGAACGGCGCGAAGGATGAGGCGCGACGGCTTGGTCTGACCTTTCTTGGCGCAATACCGCTGACGATGGAACTGCGAAAAGCCTCAGATGCAGGACGTCCACCCGTTGCCCGTGAGCCCGACGGGGCCTTGGGTGAAGCCTATCGCGGGATCGCAAGGGGTGTGATTAAAGCCTTGGCGTGACGAATTTTCTGGCATGATCGCCGTGGCTTGGTTAGTCTCGTTGCAAAATGAAAACAGAAGGAGGAACCGGAAAATGAAGGCATTTCTGGGGGCTGTCGTTGCTTCTGTCCTGCTGGCCGTGGCCGCTGCGTATGCTTTGAATGATATGTTCCAGATGTCCGCGCCTGAAGCCTTTACGACCATAGGCGCCCGTGTCGATCAGCCCGGCAGCAATCTGGTGGAGTTCTGAATCAGGCGGCTGGTGATTGCCGCTCGGGCTTGCATGACCCTGCACGATGGTGTTGCCTGATCCCCGAAAGAAGCGGGCTATATAGCTCGGTCGCAGGGGGGCAGCCATGCGCATAGGTCTTTATCCGGGCACCTTCGATCCGGTCACGCTGGGGCATCTCGATATAATCCAGCGCGCTTCGGTGCTTGTAGACCGATTGGTCATCGGCGTTGCGATAAATCGCGACAAGGGCCCTCTGTTCAGTCTGGAAGAGCGTGTCGCGATGATCGAGGCGGAGTGTGTCGCGCTGTCCGAGCGGAGCGGGACCGAGATCGTCGCGCATCCATTCGAGAACCTGCTGATCGATTGCGCCCGCGACGTCGGCGCATCGGTCATCATCCGCGGTCTGCGGGCGGTTGCTGACTTTGAGTATGAATTTCAGATGGTCGGTATGAACCGTGCGATGGACAGTTCGGTGGAGACGGTATTTCTGATGGCCGAAGCGCGCCACCAAGCCATTGCGTCGAAGCTGGTCAAGGAGATCGCGCGCCTTGGCGGTGATGTTACGCGCTTCGTTCCTCCCGCCGTCAGGAATGCGCTTCAGAACCGCTTTGCCTGAGCCTATTGGCAATCTCCGCGGCAAGGCAGTCGCCTTCTTGGCTATGATGGCCTTCCATCCCGGACCCAAACCTGGCGAATTCTACCACGTTAGCGGCAGTTTCTTGCAGTTCGAGGCTGTCACAAAGCAAAAACGGGCGTAGTCTGTAAGCGATGTGCCCGCCATTCAGGCACCGCAGCGAGAGGAGATGCGCATGAAAGTCCAAGGCGAGGCGAGCTTTCGGGAGTCCGTCGACCTGATGTTCAACCGCGCGACGGCGCTTATGGACCTCAGCCCCGGCCTTGAGCAGAAGATCCGCGTGTGCAACTCCACCTATACGGTCCGCTTCGGTGTTCGGCTTCGCGGCAAGATCGAAACCTTCACCGGCTATCGATCCGTCCATTCCGAACACATGGAGCCGGTCAAGGGTGGCATCCGCTACGCAATGGAGGTCAACCAGGACGAGGTAGAGGCGCTGGCGGCCCTGATGACCTACAAATGCGCGCTGGTCGAGACGCCGTTTGGCGGCTCCAAGGGGGGCCTGTGCATCGATCCGCGTCAGTATGAAGAGCATGAGCTAGAACAGATTACCCGCCGTTTCGCCTACGAGCTGATCAAGCGTGACCTCATCAACCCGGCGCAGAACGTTCCGGCTCCGGACATGGGCACGGGCGAGCGCGAGATGGCTTGGATGGCTGATCAGTTCGCTCGCATGAACACCACCGACATCAACGCGCGCGCCTGCGTGACTGGAAAGCCGCCCCATGCCGGTGGTATCCAAGGGCGGGTCGAGGCAACGGGGCGCGGGGTTCAGTACGCGCTGCGCGAGTTCTTCCGCTATCCGGAAGACGTGGCGAAAACTGGGCTCTCGGGCGGCTTGGGGGGCAAGCGGATCGTCGTGCAGGGGCTTGGGAACGTCGGCTATCATGCGGCGAAGTTCCTGTCCGAAGAAGATGGCGCAAAGATCACCGCGATCATCGAGCGCGACGGGGCTATCGTGGATGAGGGGGGACTGAACGTCGAAGACGTCTACCAGTGGATCCGCAAGCACGGCGGACTGACCGGCTATCCCGAAGTGAACTTCGTCGAGAACGGCCCAGCGCTTCTGGAACATGATTGCGACATCCTCATCCCGGCGGCGCTGGAGGGCGTCATCAACAAGACCAACGCCGACCGGATCAAGGCGCCGCTGATCGTCGAGGCGGCGAACGGGCCGGTGACCTTTGGCGCCGACGAGATCTTGCGAAAGAAAGGCACTGTCATCATTCCAGACATGTACGCCAATGCTGGCGGCGTTACCGTGTCATACTTTGAATGGGTCAAGAATCTCAGTCACATACGCTTCGGCCGGATGCAGCGGCGAGCCGAGGAGGCGCGGTCACATCTTATTGTCGAGGAGTTGGAGCGGTTGTCGGCGGATCGGGGGTTGGGGTGGGAGTTGTCGCCCGATTTCAAGGAACGCTTCCTGAAGGGATCGGACGAGCTGGCGCTGGTGCGATCCGGCCTCGACGACACGATGCGGACCGCCTATCAAGCCATGCGCGAGGTTTGGCTGAGCCGGAATGATGTGGAAGATCTGAGGGTTGCCGCTTATATCGTAGCCATTGACCGTGTTGCGCAGGCGTATCGGTCCAAGGGCCTTTGACAGCAAAACTCACCTGAGTTGCCGCGCCCCGCATACCCAGCGGGGTGCATTTCGACATGTGCACACGACGTATGTTTTACGTGCATCTGCCGTGCATACAACGTGCATACCTAAAAAACGCACAGAACCTCGTGCCCATGTGCAATTTCGCACAGAGGACGCCAGACGCCCCTAGCTGTCTGCCAACGACGAACTTCGCCACATTTCCACCGAATCAATGCCCACATCCCCAGCTAATCCATGCTCGTGAAATTCTATGGGCCGAGGCGCTGCGCTGCTTCGGACAGTAATGGGCGGATTCAAGATGATGCCAAGCCGCGAGTTTCTGCGACGCCTTCCGTTCCTGGGGCGCTATCTGACGAGAGAAGACGGGTCGATGACCTATCTGGGGGTCACGGTTTTCGTGGCGATCCTTTCGGTGGGTGGGATCGCAGTGGACATGATGCGCTACGAGAACCAGCGCGCGCGCCTGCAATCAACTGCTGACCGCGCTGCCCTGGCCGCTGCCAGCCTCACCCAGCCCTTTGACCCCGAAGAGGTGGTTCGGGACTACTTCGCCAAAGAAGGGCTTAGCGACTACCTAATCGGGGTGAACATCAACGATGGCCTGAACTTCCGCAATGTAGAGGTCCGCACGGCCGCGGTTGTTCCGTCGCTGTTCATGCAGCTTGTGGGCGTGAAGCAACTTGGCATCGACGCCGTCAGTGCCGCCGAGGAACGCTATACCGAGGTGGAGGTCGCGCTGGTTCTGGACCTGTCAAATTCGATGAACAGTTTCAGCCGGATCGAGAACCTGCGCGTCGCGGGGGCGGAGTTCGTCGATGTGCTGTTTGCCAACAATTCCGACGACCGGATCTCGCTGACCGTGGTGCCCTACACCGGGCAGGTAAATGCGGGGGCACCGCTGCTATCGAACTACAACACGACGCATCGCCAGCCGTGGTCGCATTGCGTCGAGTTTGCCGGCAGCGATTTCTCATCTTTGCAGATCTCGACCGTGACGCCGCTGACCGGCGCCGGCCATTTCGATCCCTGGCACACCACCCGTGCGCCACAGATGTTCTTTTGCCCGACCCATCCCGGCGCGACGGGAGAGATCACACCGATGAGCATCAACCCGGCAATGCTGTCGACACGCATCTCCGACATGATCGCAGACGGCAACACCTCGATCGACATAGGCGTGAAGTGGGCCCTGGCGCTGCTGGATCCGACCTCTCGGCCCGTCGTGGACAATCTGATCGACGAGGGCATCGTGCCCGCGGCGCTGGCCGGTCGCCCGCTGAACCACGAGGATGAGGGCAAGCTGAAGGTCGTGGTCATCATGACGGACGGCGAGAACTGGGACGAGTTCCGCCTGAACGCAGGCTACAAGACCGGCCCGTCACCGATCTGGCACACGGTCGCGCGGACGCCTGCGCTGTTCAATGAGATAAACGGGATGGTCAACGGAACGATCACGCCCGACGCATTTCAGAGATTCCGCCCGAACAACGTGGCGATGCCGCAGCAGGCCGGTTCAGTCTTGTCAGTGCGTCGGCCGTCGGACGGGCATTACTTCCGCCCAAATCCGTCGCAGACCAACCCGACCAATGGCGACTGGATCGGCACCCATCCGGCGAGCGTGGTCGCAGCGAACTGCACGTTCCACAATGCCGCCGGCCTGCCGAACCTGTTCTATGATGTCTGGGTCTGCCCCGATCACATCGCTTATCGGATGGACTATGCTTGGCTGTGGCGCAACTTCAGCGTCCGTTGGGTGGCGCAACGGATCTACAACACGTCAGGCATTCGTACGACCAACCAGTACATCAACGATGTGCTGACCACCCTGTCCCCGGCGACCAAGGATGCGCGACTGTTCCAGTTGTGCAACCTCGCCCGCAACACCGGAATTCCGATCTTCACCGTCGCCTTCGAGGCGCCGGCGAACGGGATCAATGCGATGCGCACCTGCGCCACTTCGCCCAACCACTTCTTTGACGTGCAGGGTGTGGCGATCCGCGATGCATTCCGCACGATCGCGGGCAACATCCAGAACCTGCGTCTGGTGCAGTGATGCGGGCGCGGCTTGGCCAGATGCTGCGTCGGCTTCTTGGGGACGAGCGCGGTAACGCGTCGATCGAGTTCCTCGTGGTCTTCCCTGCATTCGTCTTCGTGCTGTTGGCGGGGATCGAGAGCGGCGTGACGCTGACCAAGAAGGTGATGCTGGAGCGCGCGCTGGACCTGGCTGTGCGCGACCTGCGGCTGGGCAATCTTGAGGATCCGACCCATGACAGTCTGCGCGACCGGATCTGCGCGCGTTCTGTGGTGCTGGGTGCGTGTTCACAAGCGCTGTTGCTGGAGTTGCGGGTCATCGACGAGGCGACCTGGAACCTGCCAGCCCAGAATACGGCCTGTATCGACCGTTCCGAAGAGATCGCACCACCGATCACGTTCAACCCCGGTGGAAGCAACCAGGTGATGCTGGTTCGCGCCTGCGTACTGATCGAACCGCTGTTTCCGACGACGCCCTATGGTCTTGGCCTGACGCTGGATCCCACGGGTGCATTTGCGCTGCGCACGGCCAGCGCCTTTGTCAATGAGCCGAGGTAACCCCATGCGCCGCTTCCTGTCCCGCGACGACGGCACAATGAGCGTCGAGACGGTGCTGATCTTTCCGGCACTGCTCTGGGCCTTTGCCGCGACCTTCGTGTTCTTCGAGGCGATGAACCTGAGCACCAATACCAACAAGGCGGCCTATACGGTGGCCGACCTGTTGTCGCGCCGGGCGACCGAGCCGGTCAGCGCCGCCTATGTCGAGGGCATGGCCGAGATCTATCAGAACCTGACCGGCAGCCGACGGGCGACAGGCATCCGCGTGTCGAGCGTGGCCTGGGACCCGTCAAGCGCGGGGTATGTGGTGCTCTGGTCGGCGGTGGGTGGTAGAATGGGCGGGATCACGCCAGCTGTTGCGAACGACGGCACAGCCGTTCCAATCGCCGCAACCGGCATCGCCGGGCTGGAGCCAAGGATGCCCGAGGCACCGATGGGCGAGACGCTGATCGTTGTCGAGTCGTTCGTCGACTATCAGCCGACGATGCGGGTGGGGATCGCCGCACGCACGCTGAGCAGTCTGGTGGTAACGCGTCCGCGCTTTGCCCCGCAACTGGTGTTCGAGAATTCCATCGGCGTGATTGGCATGCCGCCGACCTCGGTAACCTGCGACGACGGCCCGCTTTGCGTCTGACACGGCGCGGACGGCTGCGACATTTCCTGTCGCTGCCGGGCATGGAAGCCCGTCCCGCCGCCTGCTAGACCCGTAAGGGGGCATGCGGGGACCGGCGCGATGGGCTATTCGGGGCTACGGGTTCTGTGGGAAGGGCTGCGCGGCAACCGCGGCTGGGAACCGATGTGGCGCGACCCGGCGCCGAAGTCCGAATATGACGTCATCATCATCGGGGCAGGCGGGCACGGGCTGTCGACGGCCTATTACTTGGCGAAGAACCACGGCATCACCAATGTGGCGGTGCTGGAGCGCGGGCTGATCGGGCAGGGAAACATCGGGCGTAACACTACCATTGTGCGCGCCAATTACTTCCTGCCGGGAAACAGCGAGTTCTACAGCCACTCACTGAAGCTGTGGGAGGGGCTGGAGGCAGAGCTGAACTACAACGTGATGCACAGCCAGCGCGGGCTGATCAACCTGTTCCACTCCGACGGCCAGCGCGACGCCTTTGCCCGGCGCGGCAACGCGATGATCAACCAGGGCGACGACGCGGTGCTGCTGGACCGCGAGGGGGTGCGGAAGCTACTGCCGTATCTGGATTTCGAGCAGACGCGGTTCCCGATCTACGGCGGGCTCTACCACCCCCGCGGCGGCACGGCCCGGCACGACGCGGTCGCCTGGGGTTACGCGCGCGGTGCCGACCGGCGGGGGGTGGACCTTATCCAGAACTGCGCGGTGACGGGGATCGACGTGTCAGACGGCCGGATGACCGGCGTGCAGACCACGCGCGGGGCGATCCGGGCGAAGCAGGTGGCGATGGTCGTGGCCGGGCGCAGCAGCCAGGTCGCGGCGATGGCCGGGCTGCGGCTGCCGATCGAGAGCCACGTCCTGCAGGCCTTTGTCACCGAGGGGCTGAAACCCTGCATCGACCATGTCGTGAGCTTCGGCATGGGCCATTTCTACATCAGCCAGTCGGACAAGGGAGGACTCGTCTTCGGCGGCGATCTGGATTTCTACGCCAGCTATGCCGCGCGCGGCAACCTGCCGATGGTGGAGCACGTGATGGAGGCGGGGATGACGCTGATGCCGATGATCGGCCGGGCGAAGGTGCTGCGGTCCTGGGGCGGGATCATGGACATGTCGCCCGACGGCAGCCCGATCATCGACCGCACCCCGGTGCACGGGCTGTTCGTCAACTGCGGCTGGAACTACGGCGGGTTCAAGGCGGTGCCGGCCTCTGGCTGGTGCCTGGCGCATCTGATCGCCACCGGCAACCCGCACCCCGTCGCCGCGCGGTTCCGGCTGGACCGTCTCGCCACTGGCCATGTCCTCGACGAAGAGGGTACGGGCAGCCAGCACAACCTGCACTGAGGCGAGAGATGCGGATCGACTGCCCCCATTGCGGCCCCCGTGACCGGCGCGAGTTCTACTACTACGGTGCGGCGGTCTATCTGGACCGGCCGGGGCCGGATGACCCGCAAGGCTGGGACGACTACCTACACAACCGCGACAACCCGGCCGGCGAGACGCAGGACCTGTGGTATCACGAGGGCGGCTGCGGTGCCTGGCTGAAGATCACCCGCAACACCGTGACGCACGAGATCATGGTGGTCGAGGCGGTGGCCAGGGAGGGCGGGGCATGAGGCTGCCGAAGGGCGGGCTGATCGACCGGGGCACGCATCTGCGCTTCCGCTTTGACGGGCGCGATCATGTAGCCCATGACGGCGATACCGTGGCCTCGGCCCTGCTGGCTGCGGGCGTGCGGCTGATGGGGCGCAGCTTCAAGTATCACCGCCCGCGCGGCGTCGTCACCGCCGGGTCGGAGGAGCCGAACGCGCTGCTGGAGGTGGTCGAGGGGATGCAGCGCACCCCGAACGTGCGTGCGACGGTGCAGGAAGTGTTCGACGGGCTGGTGGTGGAGAGCCAGAACCGCTGGCCCACGCTCCGCCATGATCTGCTGGCGGTGAACGACCTGTTCGCGCCGTTCCTGTCGGCGGGTTTCTACTACAAGACCTTCATGTGGCCGCGGGCGCTCTGGGAGAAGCTCTACGAGCCGGCGATCCGGCGCGCGGCCGGGCTGGGGCGACTTTCGGGGCGGCACGATACGGCGGAGTATGAAAAGGCCTGGGCCTTCTGCGACCTCCTGGTGATCGGGGCGGGGCCGACAGGGTTGATGGCGGCGCTGACTGCGGCGCGGGCCGGGGCGGATGTGATCCTGGCAGACGAAGACGCGCAGATGGGCGGTCGGCTGCTTTCGGATGCGCAGGAGGTTGACGGGCAGGCGGGTGCGGACTGGGCGGCGGGGGTGGTCGCCGAACTGGCGGCGATGCCCAATGTCAGGCTGATGACCCGCACCACCGTCACCGGCGCCTATGACCACGGCAGCTATGGCGCGCTGGAGCGGGTGGCGCTGCACCTGCCGGCTGGAAGCGCGCCGCGGGAATGTTTCTGGCGGATCGTGGCGAAGCGCGCGGTGCTGGCTGCCGGCGCGCTGGAACGCGGCATCGCCTTTCCGGGCAACGACCGGCCCGGCGTGATGATGGCGGGGGCGGTGCGCGCCTATGCCAACCGCTGGGCGGTGGCGGCCGGGCGGCGGGTGGTGATCTTTGGCAACAACGACAGCGCCCATGCCGCCGCGCGCGATCTGGTGGCGGCGGGCGTCACGGTCGCGGGTGTCGTGGACAGCCGAGAGTCAGTGCCGGAGAGCGCGGACTATTCGGTCTTTGCCGGCGGTCAGGTGATCGGCACTGCCGGGAGGCTGGGTCTGAAAGAGATGCGCATCCGCCACCGGGGCGGCGAGCGCACCATCTGGGCCGATTGCCTCGGCGTCTCCGGCGGCTGGAACCCGACGGTGCATCTGACCTGCCATCTGGGCGCGCGTCCGGTCTGGAACCCGGAGATCCTGTCATTTGTGCCGGCCCCGGATGCGGTGCCGGGGTTGATCCCCTGCGGGGCCGCCAATGGCATCCTGTCCACCGCCGGGTGCCTGTCCGATGGTGTCCGCGCGGCGGCCGAGGCTTTGGGCTGCGATCCGGCCCCGGTGCCGCGGGCCGAAGATGGGGCCTACGACATCCGGCCGCTCTGGTACGTCGAGGGGCGAGGCCGCGCCTGGGTCGATCTGCAGAACGACGTGACGGTGAAGGACATCCGCCTGGCCGCGCGCGAGAATGTCGCCGCGCCCGAGCATATGAAGCGCTACACCACCCAAGGAATGGCGCCCGATCAAGGCAAGGGGTCGAACGTCACCGCGCTGGCCGTCTTGGCCGACGCCACCGGCCGTGCGCTGGCCGAGACCGGGACCACGACCTTTCGCCCGCCCTACGTGCCAGTGTCGATCTCCGCGCTTGGGGCGGGGGCGAGAGGCATGGGCTTCGCGCCGCAGCGGTTTCTGACCTCGCACGCCGCCAGCGTGGCGCGGGGGGCGCCGATGATCGAGGCGGGGCTGTGGTATCGGCCGAGCTACTTCCCTGCGCCCGGCGAGACGACCTGGCGGGAATCCTGTGACCGAGAAGTTGCGATGGTGCGTGACGCGGTGGGTGTCTGCGACGTTTCCACGCTTGGCAAGATCGACATTCAGGGCCGCGACGCGGGGCGGTTCCTCGATCTGGTCTATACCAACACGTTTTCGACCCTGCCGGTGGGCCGTGTCCGCTATGGTCTGATGCTGCGCGAGGACGGGCATGTGATGGACGATGGCACCAGCGCGCGGCTGGGCGACCATCACTACCTGATGACCACGACCACAGCCGCAGCGGGTCAAGTGATGCGGCATCTGGATTTCGTGCAACAGGCCCATTGCGCGACCTGGGACGTGCGGGCGATCTCGGTCACCGAACAGTGGGCGCAGTTCGCCGTCGCCGGGCCAATGGCGCGCGAGGCGCTGAATGCGGTGCTGGACGCGCCCATCGGGGCCGATGATTTTCCATTCATGGCCTGCGGTCCGGTCACGGTGGGTGGTGTGGCGGCGCGGCTGTTCCGGATTTCGTTCTCGGGCGAGGTGGGGTATGAACTGGCTGTGCCCGCGCGCTATGGTGCGGCACTGTTCGACCTGCTGCTGGAGACGGCGGAGCATTTCGGCGGCGGCCCCTATGGGATGGAGGCGCTGAACGTGCTGCGGATCGAGAAGGGATTCATCACCCATGCCGAGATCCACGGCCGCGTCACCGCCTTTGACATCGGGATGGCGGGGATGGTCAGCGGCAGGAAGGACTGCATCGGCAAGGGCGCGGCGGCTCGGCCCGGGCTGACGGGCGAGGGGCGCGAACAGCTTGTGGGTCTGCGCGCCAATGCAGGCTTCGGTGCCGGGGCGCATCTGTTCGAGGCGGGCGCCGAGCCGGTGCGCGAGAACGGGCAGGGCTATGTCACGTCCGTTTGCTGGTCAACGACGCTGGGGGCGCATCTGGGGCTGGCCTTTCTGCGAAACGGCCGCGCCCGCCATGGCGAGCAGGTGCGGCTGGTCGATCACCTGCGCGGCACGGATCTGGCGGTGACGGTCTGCGATCCGGTATTCTACGACGCGGAGGGAGGGCGTGCCCGTGCCTAGGCTGACCCCAACCCCGGCGCTGAGTTTCCCGCCGCTGCGGATCGGCGCAGCGGTCCTCAGTGTCGTGGACGAAGCGCCGATCACCTCGGTCGCGCCTTGGCCGGGGCAGGGGGCGGCGGTGGACGCGGCCCTCGCGCCGCTGGGCCTGCGGTTTCCGCGTGCGGGTGAGGTGGTGGAGGACGGCGCGGCGCGGATGGTCTGGTCGGGCCGCGATCAGGCGTTGCTGATCGGCGCTGATGCGCCCGAGGCGCTGGCAGAGGCGGCCGCGCTGACCGACCAGTCCGACGCTTGGGTGGCATTGGCGCTGGAGGGCTGGGATGCCGAGCCGGTGATGGCGCGGCTGGTGCCCATCGACGCGCGTGCGGCGGTATTCCCGCCCGGACGGGCCGCGCGGACGCTGCTGCAGCACATGCCGGCAATCATCGAACGCCGTCCGGGCGGTGCGATGCTGATCCGCACGTTCCGCTCGATGGGTCGCACTGCCTGGCACGAGGTCGAACGGGCGATGCGGCTGGTGGCGGCACGACCCTGACCACTGGACAGCCGGCCCCGCCGGGCGGATACTGCCGCCATGAGTCTCCCCCCCGGATTCCTGGACGAGTTGCGCACCCGGATCACGCTGAGTTCCATCGTCGGCCGCAAGGTGGCATGGGATCAGCGCAAGTCGAACATGGCCAAGGGCGACTGGTGGGCGCCGTGCCCGTTCCATCAGGAAAAGTCGCCGTCGTTCCACGTCGACGACCGCAAGGGGTTCTACTACTGCTTCGGCTGCCACGCGAAGGGCGACGTCGTCACCTTCCTGCGCGAATCCGAGAGCATGGGTTTCATCGAGGCGGTGGAGCTGCTGGCCGCCGAGGCCGGAATGACCATGCCTGCCCGCGACCCCAAAGCCGCCGAGCGCGCCAGCCGCCGCGACCAGTTGGCGGAGGTGATGGAGCAGGCGGCGCGCTGGTTCCGGCTGCAACTGGCGTCGAACACCGGGGCGGCGGCGCGGGAGTATCTGGAGCGCCGGCGCCTGTCCGACACGGCGCGAGAGCGGTTCGGAGTCGGCTTCGCCCCCGACGCGCGGCAGGCGCTTTGGTCGCATCTGACCGAAAGGGGTGTTGCGGCCGAGATGATCCTTGCCGCCGGGCTGGCGGCCGACCCGGACGACGGCCGCGCGCCCTATGACCGCTTCCGGGACCGGATCATCTTTCCTATCCGCGACGTCCGCGGCCGCTGCATCGCTTTTGGCGGCAGGGCGATGGACCCGAACGCCAAGGCGAAGTACTACAACAGCCCAGACACCGAACTCTTCGACAAGGGCCGCAGCCTTTACAACATCGGCCCGGCCAGAGAGGCCGCCGGAAAGGGCGCGCCGCTGATCGTGGCCGAGGGCTACATGGATGTGATCGCGCTTTCGGAAGCCGGTTTCGGGGCAGCCGTTGCGCCGCTGGGCACGGCGATCACCGAGGATCAGTTGCGGATGCTCTGGCAGGTCCACCCGGAGCCGGTGGTGATGCTCGACGGTGATACGGCGGGCCTGCGCGCGGCGCTCAGGCTGATCGACCTTGCCCTGCCGATGATGGAGGCGGGGCAGGGGCTGCGCTTCTGTACCCTCCCGAAAGACATGGACCCCGATGACCTGATCCGCGCGCAGGGGGCGGCGGCGATGCAGAAGGCGCTGGATGCCGCTCAGCCGATGGTTGCGCTGCTTTGGCGGCGCGAGACGGAGGGCAAGACCTTCGACAGCCCGGAGCGCCGCGCGGCACTAGATAAGACCCTGCGCGCCGCCATCGGGCGGATCCGCGACCCGTCGATTCGCGCCCACTACGGCGAGGAGATTCGCCGCCTGCGGTTCGATCTTTTCGGCCACCGCTCGAAAGGCCAGCGCCCCGCGCGTGGCCAGCCCGCGCCCGTCCACCCGGTAACTCGCGGCACGATCCTGGCTGCAGCCGCCGACGATAGCGTGGCCGACCGGCTGCGCGAGGCTGTGATCCTGGCCACCCTGGCCCTCCATCCGACGCTGATCCGCGGCTTTGAGGCGGCGCTGGAAACTGTCGAGGTCACGGGTTCCGACCACGCGTTGATCCGTGACGCGCTGTTGTCCGCCGACCTGACCTCGGATGAGGGGGTGTTGCATCAGATGGAGGGGGAAGCGCGCGCTGCCCTTGAAAAACTGATGGCGCAAAGCCACCTTCAGGTGATCCCATGCCTGCGCCGCCCCGGCGATGAAGAGCTTGCGCGAAAGACGCTGGCCGGGGAACTGGCGAAACTTGCCGCCCGGCGCGGCGCGCTGGCCGAGATCGAGGACGCGATGCACGACATGACCGGACTGGTTGACGAGGGCCTGACCTGGCGTGTGACCGAGGCTGCGCGCGCCCGTGAACGTGCCGAGGCAGTGCGGCTGAACGACAGTGCCGACATGGGAGAGGATCGCGTTGCGCTCTCGGACACGCTTGATTCGCTGATTCGTGACGAAGCCTGGATCAAGAAAAGACGCTGACCTCTTTCCGCGTCTGTGATTCGCTCTATTGATTCGCTACAACGTCACAACGATTCGCCCCGCTGCTACAGGACGCCCAATGGCCGCCAAAGACACTGACGACACAAAGACCGACGATCAGGAAACCGAGGTGACGCTGGACATGAGCCAGGCCGCGGTGAAAAAGATGATCTCTGATGCGCGTGAGCGCGGCTATATCACCTACGATCAGCTCAATCAGGCCCTGCCGCCAGAGCAGGTGTCTTCCGAGCAGATCGAGGACGTCATGTCGATGCTGTCGGACATGGGCATCAATGTCATCGAGGATGACGAAGCCGACGAGGGCGGCGAGGGCGGTGGCGCAATCGAGGTCTCTACCTCTCGCGAGGTGGCTCTGTCCACGACCCAAAGCGAGACGCTGGACCGCACCGATGACCCGGTGCGGATGTATCTGCGCGAGATGGGATCCGTCGAACTGCTGAGCCGCGAAGGCGAGATCGCCATTGCGAAGCGGATCGAGGCCGGGCGCAACACGATGATCGCCGGGCTTTGCGAAAGCCCGCTGACCTTTCAGGCCATCACCATCTGGCGCGACGAGCTTTTGTCAGAAGACATTCTGCTGCGTGACGTAATCGATCTGGAGACTACGTTCGGCCGGTCCATGGACGATGACAGCGAGGGGAGCGTCGTCGAAGGGCTGCAACCGGCAGGCACATCCGAGCGCAAGGAAACCGAAAGCGATCGGTCCGAAATGGACGCGGACGGCAATCCGATCGCGTCTGCCGAAGACGATGACGAAGAAGACGACGCCTCGAACATGTCGCTCGCCGCGATGGAAGCGGCACTGAAGCCGAAGGTTCTGGAGACGCTCGACCGGATCGCCTACGACTACTCCCGCCTCGCCGAGATGCAGGAGCAGCGCATGTCGGCCACGCTGAACGAGCAGTCGCCGTTCAGCACCGGGGCCGAGGCTGCCTATCAGAAGCTGCGTGCCGAAATCGTCGAACTGGTCAACGAGTTGCACCTGCACAACAACCGGATCGAGGCGCTGATCGACCAGCTTTACGGCATCAACAAGCGGATCATGGCGATCAACTCCGGCATGGTGAAGCTGGCCGACCAGGCCCGCATCAACCGGCGCGAGTTCATCGACGAATACCAAGGCTATGAACTTGACCCCGCCTGGCTCGACCGGATGGCGGAAAAGCCCGGTCGCGGCTGGCAGGCGCTGATCGAACGGAGCCGCGACAAGGTCGAGGAGCTGCGCGCCGAGATGGCGCAGGTCGGCCAGTATGTCGGCGTCGACATCAGCGAATTCCGCCGGATCGTGAACCAGGTCCAGAAGGGCGAGAAGGAGGCGCGGCAGGCCAAGAAGGAAATGGTCGAGGCGAACCTGCGGCTCGTGATCTCGATCGCCAAGAAATACACGAACCGCGGGCTGCAATTCCTTGATCTCATTCAGGAAGGCAACATCGGCCTGATGAAGGCCGTGGACAAGTTCGAATACCGCCGCGGCTACAAGTTCTCCACCTACGCGACCTGGTGGATCCGGCAGGCGATCACGCGGTCGATCGCCGATCAGGCCCGCACCATTCGTATCCCGGTCCATATGATCGAGACCATCAACAAGCTGGTGCGGACGGGCCGGCAGATGCTGCACGAGATCGGCCGCGAACCGACGCCGGAAGAGCTGGCCGAAAAGCTGCAGATGCCGCTGGAGAAGGTTCGCAAGGTGATGAAGATCGCCAAGGAACCGATCAGCCTCGAAACTCCTATCGGGGACGAGGAAGATAGCCAGCTTGGCGATTTCATCGAGGACAAGAACGCGATCCTGCCGCTGGACAGCGCAATTCAGGAGAATCTGAAGGAAACCACGACCCGCGTTCTGGCCTCACTCACCCCCCGCGAAGAACGCGTCCTGCGCATGCGCTTCGGCATCGGCATGAACACCGACCACACGCTGGAGGAAGTCGGCCAGCAGTTCAGCGTCACCCGCGAGCGGATCCGTCAGATCGAGGCCAAGGCGCTGCGGAAGCTGAAGCACCCCAGCCGCAGCCGCAAGCTGCGGAGTTTTCTGGATCAGTAAGCGACGGGGCGCCCCAGGACGGGGCGTCGTGCGTCTACGATATGGTGCCGGCGGCGCTGCCTGATCGCGCAGGCGTGTTTTGGCGTGCGCACTTCGCTTCGCGATAGCAGTGATTTCGGCGCTATGTTCAGATCAGTTCTGGATGGAGGTTGTGATCATGCGAATACCCGCTGTTTTCCCGAAGACTCTCGCCCTTGCCGCCGCGCTCGCGTCGCTGCCGATATCGGCGGTGGCGTTCACCGCTCAGAACGGAATGCATGTTCAGCAGACCGGCCCCGGGGATATGGCTGTCGGCTACTGGTCGCTCGCCTCTGAAACCGATTACTGGTGCGCCGCAGGGGATTATGCTGCGCGCGTTCTGGGCGTGCCCAGTGCGACACGGCTCTACCGCGCAACGCCAAAACCGCGGGGGCGGGCACAGGGGATCGTCTTCACGCTAGAGCCTGCACGGCGGGCCGAGGGCGCCGGGCTGTCGTCCTTCGGCTCCGGCCCGCGCGATGGCAGCATTTCGGTCGGAATGGCGGTCGGATCATACTGCCGCATCCCCAAACCGCTCGACTGGTTCTGAAGCGCGCGGCTACTTTTCCGGGATCAGGCCGCGCGGATTGAAGCGCAGCACGAGCAACAGCACCAGCCCCATGGTGAGCAGCCGCATGTGAGCGGCAGAATCCAGCAGATGCGCCTTCAGCGCCGACCCATCGGCCATGCCAGAGGTGATCGCCTGCATCAGCCACAGGCCCATCGGCTCCACCTGAACCCAAAGCCACCAGATCAGGAAGCCGCCCAGCACTGCGCCCCAGTTATTGCCGGATCCGCCCACGATCACCATGACCCAGACGAGGAAGGTGAATCGCAGCGGCTGATAGGTGGTCGGTGTCAATTGGCTGTCCAGCGTGGTCATCATCGCGCCGGCCAGTCCGCAAACGGCAGAGCCCAGGATGAAGATCTGCAGGTGCCGTGCGGTGACGTTCTTGCCCATCGCCTCGGCCGCGACCTCGTTGTCGCGGATCGCGCGCATCATCCGGCCCCAGGGAGAGTTCAGCGCCTTCTCCGCCAGCCAGATCAGGATCAGCAGCACGACGACAAAAAGCCCCGCATAGGCAAGCTTCACCGTGATTGATGAGGCCGTTACAGGATCGAAGCCCCAGCTTGTGACCCGTTCGACAAAGCCGGGGTCGCGCTGCAGATCGACCTCGTAGGGAACAGGGCGGGGCAGGGCGATCACGTTCTTGACGCCCCGGCTCAGCCAGTCCTCGTTTTTCAGCATGGCAATGATGATTTCGGCAATGCCAAGCGTGGCGATGGCCAGATAGTCGGCACGCAACCCGAGCGCGGTTTTTCCGATGATCCATGCCGCACCGGCGGCCAGCAGCCCGCCCACCGGCCAGGACAGCAGGATGGGCAGGCCGAGGCCGCCGAGGTAGCCCGTCGCGGCCGGATTTACCGCCTCGACCGCCGACACGGCCGGATCGAATACCGCGCGATAGATGAAGAAGCCGACGATCAGTATGGCCACCGTCCCGAACCCGCGCGCGGCGCCGCGGGGCATCCGCCTGTAGAACAGAATCGCCCCGATGATCGTGGCGGCACCAAGTATCAGCCCAAGAATGATGCGCACCCCGCCGGCCGCCCAGGCGTCAGTCACCGGCGGCATAGACACGATCACGGCCGCCAGCCCGCCCAGCGCCACGAAGCCCATCACCCCGATGTTGAACAGCCCGGCATAGCCCCATTGCATGTTCACGCCGAGCGCGAGGATTGCAGAAATGAGCCCCATGTTCAGGATCGTCAGCGAGACGTTCCAGCTCTGAACCATGCCCGTGCCGACGAACAGCGCGGCCACCGCAGCGAAAAACGCGATGTTTCGCAGGTTGATCGTCATGACGATTGCCCCCTGAACAGACCTGTCGGGCGGAACAGCAGCACGATGACCAGGATCGTGAAGCTGACGGCGAACTTGTAGTCGGTGGACATGAGCTGCATCAGCCCGGCGGGCATCCAGTCCTCTGGCAGGATATAGGCTGCCACACGGCGCCAGGCATAGGTCACCATCACCTCGGAATAGGCGATGATGAACCCACCTGCGATGGCACCCAGCGGGTTGCCCAACCCGCCGACGATGGCAGACGCGAAGATCGGCAGCAGAAGCTGGAAATAGACAAAGGCGCGGAAGCTCTTGTCGAGGCCGTAGAGAACGCCCGCCGTCGTCGCCAGTGCGGCGGTGATGATCCAGGTGACCGCAACCACCCGTTCGGGGTTGATGCCCGACAGCAGCGCCAGATCCTCGTTGTCAGAGAAGGCCCGCATCGATTTTCCAGTGCGGGTCCGGTTCAGGAACCAGAACAGCAGCGCCACGGCCACGGCGGCGGTCACCGCGGTGATGACCTGTGTGGACCGGATCGCCAACCCCTCTGCCAGCCCGGTAAGGTCGCGGAATTCCCGCGCGCTGATGATGAAGCGGCCGCCGTCGTCGAAGTTCACATCGCCCACGCCGATACCAAACCGCACCAGCCCGTTCATCACGAACATCACCCCCATGGAGACGATGACGAGGATGATCGGCGACACCTTCTGCTTGCGGTAAAAGCGATAGATCCCCCTGTCGGTGCCGAGCAGCAGCAGCGCGGTGGCAAGGATGCCGAAGGGCAGGGCGATCAGCGCCGTGGGCAAGGGCGCAATCGACAGGCCGATCCCCTGAAACACCCAGGTCAGCAGGATCACGACCATCGTGCCGAATGCCATCGTGTCGCCATGGGCGAAGTTCGAAAAGCGCAGGATCCCGAAGATCAGCGTCACACCCAGCGCACCCAGCGCCAGTTGCGCGCCATAGGCCGTGGCCGGGATGAAGACGAAGTTCAGGAACACGACCAGGGCGTTGAGAAATTCCATGACCTCAGCCCCCCAGGAACGATCGGCGCACTTCGGGGTCGGCCAGCAGTGCCTGCCCGGTGTCGGTATATGCGTTGCGGCCCTGCACCAGCACATAGCCCTTGTCGGCGATGGCCAGCGCCTGGCGCGCGTTCTGCTCGACCATCAGGATCGAGATGCCGGTGCGCGCCACCTCGATGATCCGGTCGAACAATTCATCCATCACGATCGGGCTGACGCCTGCCGTGGGTTCGTCCAGCATCAGCACCTTGGGCTGCGTCATCAGCG